>JAGGAG010000008.1 GCA_017889745.1 Gemmatimonadota bacterium
CGTCGGCCGTCCTTGAGCTGGCCCGGCGGAATCCGAGCCGCGAGCTCACCCCGCTGGTGACGCGGCTCGCGGCGGGCGAAGCCTTCGATTCGGCGCTCAAGGCCACGACGGGCCTGACGCCGGACAACTTCGATGTGGCGTGGCAGCACGGCGTCCGCAAGCGCTATAGCCTGTTCACCTGGCTGGCTGCGGGCGGGGCCTGGGCACTGCTCGCGCTGGCCCTGATGGCGGGCACCTACTGGCGGCGGCGGAACGACCGGGGGCGCCGCCTGGCACTGGATGAAGGATGGGAATTGCCGCCGGAGCCGGAAATGCAAGCGGCGCACGCGCTTGACCCAACTCCTTCCGGCGAGTAGTCTCTTAGCGCTATATGCCAGAACCCACAGCCAACACGGTATCGACCGCCCGCGGCCGCTGGCCCTTGGCGCCCCGCAACCTGATCGTCATCGGTGCGGCGCTCGCGTCGATCGTCGCGGGTTACCTGGTGCTCTCGGCAGGACATCCCAGCGCCGCAGCGGTGCTGCTCGTACTGGGCTATTGTGTGCTGCTCCCGCTCGGTATCGTCATCTAGAGAAGGCCCAGGCCGGGGCTGGCGGTGGTGCCGTTCCGGAGCCGAGACTCGAACCGCGCCGCTCTCGATGCGGGCGATTAGCTCAGCCGGTTCAGAGCGCCTGCCTTACACGCAGGATGTCGGGGGTTCGAATCCCTCATCGCCCATTTCTGCGCGCCACTCCGGCGCGCTTCACGCGGCCGCCCCGCCGGGTTCCCGCAGGAGACTTGAACGCATGACACGAATCGGTCAGGTAGTGCTGTCATCGCTGGCGCTTGGTGCAGCGCTTTCGGCCGACCTCTGTGCGCAGGGGATCCCGAAGAACACGCGGCGCCTCGGCGCGCCGGCGGCCGCGGCGATCCGGGTCATGGTCGCCAACCCGTATGCGTCGGCGACGGCCGACTCGTCGGCCTCGGTCCAGATTGCCGCGGGCATCCGCGCCCGGTTGGCAAAGGTTGTCGGCTCCGGCTACACGATCGTGTCCGACACGATCATGAACACCGCCCTGGAGCAGTTCGGCTATCCCCGCAACGCCATCCTGAGCCCCCCGAACGCCCTCATCCTGGCCAAGCAGATCCCGGGCACGAAAGGGATTATCACCTCCACCCTGGCGCGGCAGGAGGGTGGCCTGTACACCATGACCTCGCGGTTCTACGGCGTGCTGGCCGACGCCGGGGTGGTGGAGACCCACCAGCAGAACGCGGGCGAGAAGCTCGAGGCCTTCGGGGAGCGCGCGGCCGAGCATTTCGGGCCGCCGTTCGACGCATTCGACGATGCGAAGGCGTGCGAAGACCTGCGGGCCACCAAGCCGCAGGACGCCGTGAAGGCGGCGGAAAAGTCGCTCAAGATCGTGCCGAACCAGGGCCTGGCGCATCTCTGCCTGGGCGAGATCGCCATCGCCGAGAAGAAGCCCCGGCCTGAAATCATCGCCCACCTGACCGCCGCCACCGAGGGCGACCCGCTCAGCCTCACGGCGTGGACGCTGCTGGCGGAGCAGCACGAGCAGGCCGCCGACACCGCCGCGGTGGTCGCCGACTTCAAGCAGATGCTGCTGGTGGCGCCGGGCAACCAGAAGCTGCGGGAGCAGATCTTCAAGTACCTGCTGAAGGCGGGCAAGCCCAACGTGGCGCGCGAAGTTGCCGATGAGGGCCTCAAGCAGGACCCGAACAACTGGCCGCTGTACGACCTCAAGAGCAACGCCTGCCTCTTCCAGAGCGACTTCAAGTGCGCCATCGACGCGCTGGCCCAGGCCTATGCCGTCGACTCGAGCCGCGCTGATTCCACCTTCTATACCAAGATCGCCGTGGCCGCTGCGCAGCAGCCCGACACCGCGCGGCTGCTCGAATGGTCGCAGCGCGGCCTCAAGAAGTACCCGAACAACCTCGAGCTGCTCGGCTATGCGGAGCAGGCCTACCTGCTCACCGGCCAGTCGGATTCCGTGGTGGCGGTGGCCAAGCGCCTCTTGGCGCTGGACCAGGCACAAATCGACCCCGCCCTCGCCGCCGTTCAGTCGCTCGCTGGGGCCGGCCGCATCGCCGAGGCGACGCCATTCATCGACATGGTGCAGACGAAGGGCTCGCCGCAGCAGAAGGAGCAGCTCTCCGCGATCCTGGCCAACGCGGCGTTGCCACTCCTGCAGAAGCAGGAGTATCCCGCGGCCGCCGACCTGGCGCGCCAGTGCGTGAAGAGTGCCGATCCCAAGGGCCGCATCGTCGGGAGCTGCCAGCTCATCCTGGGCCTCTCGGCCTTCCAGTCGGCGGCGACGATGGACGCCGAGACCGAGAAGGGCAAGTCGTGCGAGATGGCGCGGAAGGAAGACGCGCTGGTGCAGGAGGCGGAGGTGGCGCTGACGGCGGCCAAGACCACGCGGCCGGACGCGGTGGAGAAGCCGCTGGCGGCGGTGCCGCAGTTCAAGGCCCGCACGTCGTCAATGATCAAGTCGTACTGCAAGTAGGTCGTGGTCGTGGGTCGTGAGTCGTGAGTTAGGGGCTGAGAACCGGGGGTTGCCGGGGGGCGGGGGGCTGCCTAACTTTGCCCCCCGCTGCAAAGGTCCGGGGGCTGTAGCTCAGCTTGGTTAGAGTGCCGCACTGTCACTGCGGAGGTCGCGGGTTCGAGCCCCGTCAGCCCCGTCGTCCTCTCAGTACCGCACTCCGTCTCCTGGACGGGGTGCGTTTCTTTTTTCCGGCCTATCCATGTCTACCGGCAACGCCCAGACGCTGCACGAGCCCGTACTGCTTGCCGAGGTCCTGGCGGCGGCGGCCGAGGCGCGCCGGGTGGTGGATGCCACCGTCGGCCATGGCGGTCACGCCGGCGCGCTCCGCGCGCAGGGGGCGGAGGTCCTGGGCATCGACCGCGATCCCGACGCGCTGGCAACCGCGCGGGCGCGACTGGGCGATGCGGGGATGACCTGGCTCCAGGCACCGTACGCCTCGCCAGCCGCGCTCGAGGCCGTGACGGCATTCCGCCCCGATTTTATCCTTCTTGATCTCGGGGTCTCGTCGCGCCAGCTCGACTCGGATGCCCGCGGGTTCAGCTTTCGCCCCGGCGTCGCGCTGGACATGCGCATGGGATGCACCGGCCCCAGTGCAGCCGACCTGCTCAACGAATTGCCGGAAGCGGAGCTGGTGGCCATCCTGCGCGACTACGCCGACGAGCGCCGGGCGGTCGCGATGGCGAAGGAGATCGTGCGGCGGCGGGAGCGCCGTCCTTTCGTGTCGAGCGACGACCTGGTGAACGCCATACGCGCGGTGCTCGGTGCGCGGGCGGGCCCGGGCGAGTTCGCGCGGATCTTCCAGGGGTTTCGTATCGCGGTGAACGACGAGCTGGGCGGGCTGGCCCGGGCGCTTGCGGCTTTCCGCGTTGCGCTGGTACCTCGCGGCCGGCTGGCGGTGATCAGCTACCACTCGGGAGAGGACCGTCTCGTGAAGCAGGCGTTCCGCGCCTGGAGTACCGCATGCACCTGCCCCCCGGGGCTGCCGGTCTGCATCTGCGGCGGGAAGGCCACGGGCACGCTGGTGACGCGCCGCGCGATCGTGGCGGGCGACGCCGAATCGGCGGCCAACCCGCGCGCACGGAGCGCGCACCTCAGGGTGTTCCAGGTGAACGATGAAGGTTAAGGGCCGGCATCACCTCCTGTTCTGGCTGCTGCTCTTCCTGGTAGTGGCGGGCGGCATCGTGGCGCGGCAGAACGCCTCGATCGCGGCCGCGGGCCGGCTGAGCCGGCTCCGGGAGGAACGCACCACTCTGGAGGCGCGGCGGGCCGACCTCACCGGCCAGATCCGGGAAGCCTCGAGCCGCCGGGCCCTCGCGCCGGTGGCGGAGGCGCTGGGACTGCACGAGCCGTCAGACTCCGAGGTCAACTACCTCAAGCTGTCCGCGGACGCCCGCCGCCCATGAACCGGACCGCCAAGCGCATCCTTTTCCTGCAGGGCTGCTTCGCGCTGGCACTCGCGCTCGTGGTGCTGCGCGCGGGGCAGCTGCAGCTGGTGGAAGGGAGCTACTGGTCGGAACAGGCGGAGTCGCGGCGCACCGCGCGCGACACCCTCGAGGCGCGGCGGGGCTCGATCTACGACCGCCGCGGGGTGCAACTGGCGGTGACGCAGGAGTTCTACCACGTCGGCATCGCGCCCAACGAGGTGGTGGACCGGCGGGTGCTGGTGCAGGCGGGGACACGGGCGCTGGGCGTCGGGGCGGGTGAGCTGCAGCGGAAGTTGCGCGCCGGGAAGTACCTGTACTTCTACGGTCCCTACACCGCGACGCAGATCGAACCGCTGCGGCAGCTCAAGGGCGTGCACCTCGAGGGCAGCTTCCGCCGCGACTATCCCTCGTCGCTCGCCGCGCCGGTGATCGGCCGGCTTCCCCCCGACAGCAGCCGCGGAGGTTCCGGGCTGGAGCGCGCGCTCGACGGCATCCTGACCGGCACGCCGGGCGAGGCGGTATTCCTGCGCGACCGCGTGGGTCGCCGGCTCGAGTCGCCGGCCCGGAAGATCAGCGACCCGGTGCCGGGGAACGACGTGTGGCTCACGCTCGACGCGGAACTGCAGGACATCGCGGAGCGGGAGCTGGAGGACGCCATCCGGGAATCGAGCGCCGACGGGGGCGACATCGTCGTGCTCGACCCGCGCACCGGCGAGCTGCTCGCGGTGGCGTCGCGGCAGGCGGGCGTCGATCGCGCCGCGTCGAGCCCGACGGCCTTCACGAGCCCGTTCGAGCCGGGCTCGACCGCCAAGCTGTTCACCGCCGCGGCGCTGCTCCGCCTGGACAAGGTGGACAGCACCGAGCGGGTGAGCGGCGAGGGCGGGCACTACATGATGCCGCTGTCGCGCGGGAAGCCGCGGGAGATCAACGACGCGCACAAGGTGGACGGGTCGCTCACGCTCGCCGACGCGATCAAGGTGTCGAGCAACATCGCAATGGCGAAGTTCTCCCAGCGACTGAGCACGGTGGAGCAGTTCGAGGCGCTGCGTGACTTCGGGTTCGGCAGCCCCACCGGGGTCGAGTTCCCATCGGAATCGCGGGGGCAGCTCAAGAGCCCGGAACAGATGATCCCCGATTATTCGCGGGCCAGCATGGCGATGGGCTACGAGATCGGCGTCACGGCACTGCAGCTCGCGGTGGCGTATGCGGCGATCGCCAACGATGGCGTGATGGTGACGCCGACGCTGGTGCGCGAGGTGCGCGATCCCGCCGGACAGCTGCTGTACCAGCACCAGCCGGAACCGGTGCGCCGCGTCGTCCCTCCCGGGATCGCGGCGAAGCTGCAGGGCTACCTGCGGAGCGTGGTGGAGGAGGGCGGCGGCACGGGCGACGAGGCCCGGCTGGCCAACTACGAGCTGGCGGGCAAGACCGGCACGGCGCGGCGCTTCGTGGGCAAGCGATACGAGGGCTATCGCGCATCGTTCGCGGCGTTCTTCCCGGCGAAGGATCCGCAGCTCGTGGTCGTGGTGACCATCGACAATCCGACGAAGGGGTCGTACTACGGGGGCCAGACCGCGGCACCGGTCACGAAGCGGATGCTGGAGCAGGCCCTCGCCTCGCGTTACATCGCCATCGACCGGGCGCGGCTGGGCGGCACCACTGCCGCCGTGGCGGCACAGCTCCCGGCGCCGGCGCCACGAGTCGATGCGGTGGCGGCAGTGACGCGCGTGGCCTGGCCGTACCGCAAGCCCGACACGACCGGGGCGAAGAGCGTGGCCACCGTGCCCGACGTGACCGGACGGGGCGTGCGCGCGGCGGTGCTCGCGGTGCACCAGCGGGGCTTCCGCGCCAGCGTGAAGGGCACGGGCCGGGCCGTGCGGACCGACCCCGCGGCTGGGAGCGCCGCCACCGCCGGCACCGTGGTGACCATCTGGACCGAGGAGTGACCGTGCGCGTGAGTTCGCTGCTCGATGCGTTGCGCCGTGCGGACCTCCTGGTGGAGGCCGACGCGCTGCCCGAGGTGAGCGGCGTCGGCACCGACAGCCGCAGCGTACAGCCGGGATCGGTGTACGTGGCGGTTCGCGGGTCGCAGGCCGATGGACACCGGTTCGTCGGCGATGCGCTGGCGCGGGGTGCGGCAGCCCTGGTGGTCGAGTCGCGACAGCAGGCGGCGGCGCCCCAGGTGGTGGTGCGCGACGGCCGGCGCGCGGCCCTGGTGCTGGCGTGCGCGTGGTATGGCGATCCGTCGAGCGCCATGCAGCTGATCGGCATCACCGGCACCAACGGCAAGACGACCACCACCGCGCTGGTGCGGCACCTCTTCAACGCCGATGGCACCGCCGCCAGCATCGGGACGCTCGGCGCCTTCGATGGACAGGGCAACGCGGTGCCGTCCACTGCCGGCTCGCTCACGACGCCGGGCCCGGTGGACCTGCAGGCGACGTTCGCGCTGCTGCGCGAGCGCGGCTGCAACACGGTGGCGATGGAGACGTCCTCGCACAGCCTGGACCAGGGGCGGCTCGACGGGCTGACGTTCGCCGCCGGGGTCTTCACCAACCTGACGCGCGATCATCTCGACTATCACGGCACGATGGAGGCGTACCTCGCCGCCAAGCTCAAACTGACCACGCTGCTCCGCCTGGGCGGCGTCGAGGTGGTGAACATCGACGACCCGGCGTGGAGCGCGCTTCCGGGCGGTGACCGCCGCGTCACCTTCGGCCTCGGGTCGGACGCGGACGTGTGCGCGTCGCGACTCGAGCTCGGCGCCACGGGAAGCCGCTTCCTGCTCGACGGCCGGTTCGGGCGCGCCGAGGTGGCGCTGCCGCTCCTGGGCGACTTCAACGTGTCCAATGCACTCGCCGCCGCGGCGTGCGCGCTGGCGCTGGGCCATCCGGTGGCCGGGGTGGCGGCGCGACTCACCGTGGCGCCGCAGGTGCCGGGGCGGATGGAACTGATCAGCGATCGCCCCTGCGCCGTGCTGCGTGACTACGCGCACACGCCCGACGCGCTGGAGCGCGCGCTCAGGACGCTGCGTCCCCTCACGCCGGGCCGCCTCATCGTGGTATTCGGCTGCGGCGGCGACCGCGACCGGGGCAAGCGCCCCATCATGGGCCAGCTGGCCGCCGAACTGGCCGACCTGCCGGTGGTGACGTCGGACAACCCCCGCACGGAGGACCCTGACGCGATCATCGACGACGTGGAGCGGGGCATGGGCTCGGTGCCGCGGCTGCGCTTCGCGGACCGCCGCGTGGCCATTGCCGCGGCGCTGGGCGAGGCGCGCACCGGCGACACGCTGCTGCTGGCCGGCAAGGGACACGAGACCTACCAGGTGATCGGCACCGAGAAGCAGCCGTTCGACGAACGCGAGATCGTGCTCGCGGCACTCGCCGCCGCATGAACCCCTGGACCGCGGGCCTCCTGCAGGAGGCGCTGGGCCTGCGCACGCTCCCGGCCAGCGGGCCGTGGACCGGTGTCTCGACCGACACGCGCAGCATCGAGCCGGGTGCCCTGTTCGTGGCCCTGGCCGGGGAGCGGTTCGACGGGCACAACTACCTGGCCGCTGCGCGCGACCAGGGCGCCACGGCGGCGGTGGTGCGGCACGGCACCGCGCCGGTGGCGGGCCTGGAGCTGCTCGAGGTGACCGATACGCTCCGCGCCTACGGCGACGTCGCGCGCGCGCGGCGGCGCCTGATTGCGGGCCCCGTGGTCTGTGTCACGGGCAACAACGGCAAGACGACGGTGAAGGAGATGGTGGCAGCGGTGCTCCGGACGCGCTTCCGGGTGCACGCCACGCGCGCCAACAACAACAACCTGGTGGGCGTGCCGCTCACGATCATCGAGGCGCCGTGGGACGTGGAGGCGCTGGTGATCGAGGGGGGCGGCAACGTGCCGGGGGAACTGCCGCGCTACCGCGAGATCATCGAGCCCACGATCACGGTGGCGACGAACGCGACGGAAGGCCACCTCGAGGGGTATGGCACGCTGGCCGCGATCGTCGCGGACACCGTCGCGGTGACGGCCGGCGTGCCGCTCGCCGTGGTCGGCATGGAGCCGCCGGCGCTGGCCGAAGGGGCCCGCCGGGTGGCCGGCCGGGTGAATACCGTCGGGTGGCAGGGTGCCGATCGGATTCCGCAGCTGCTCGCGACCGACGCGCTGGCGCGGCCGCGGGTACGGGTGGGAGGGCGGGAGGTGCAACTGCCACTGCCTGGCCGGCACCAGGCGCTCAACGCCGAGTTTGCCTGGGCGGTGGCGCAGGAGGTGGGCATCGGCGCCGAGGCGGTCGCGGGGGCGCTGGCATCGGTGACGGTGCCGGGCGGACGGAGCGAACTGAGCCAGGTGGGCGGGCTCACCATCCTCAACGACTGCTACAACGCCAACCCCCACTCCTTCGCGGCCTCGATCGCCACGGCGGATGCACTGCGGCGCGGCCGGCGGCTGGTCTTCGTGGCCGGGACGATGCGTGAGCTCGGCCCCGACGCGGCACGACTGCACCGCGAGGTCGCGGAGAAGATCGTGGCGCTCGACCCGGAGCTGATCGCGGCGGTCGGTGAGTTCGTGCCCGCCTTCCAGGCGTGGGCCGGGGCGCTGGGCGAGCGGCTCATCACGGCCGACGATGCCCCGGCGATGGGCCCGCTGCTCGCGGCGCGGCTGCAGGGAGACGAGGTGCTGGTGCTGAAAGGGTCCCGCGGGGCGGCGCTCGAACGTATACTTCCGGCCGTCACCGGCCGTGCCGCCGCCCCGCACTGAGGCCCGATGCTCTACTACCTGCTCGCACCGCTGGGCAAGAAGTACCTCCTCTTCAACCTCATCAACTACCTGAGCTTTCGAGCGGCGGCCGCGATGGTCACCGCGCTGCTGATCGCGTTCCTGGTGGGCCCCGGCATCATCGCGAGGCTCCGGGCGCGGAAGGTGGGGCAGGTGATCCGCGCCGAGGGCCCGGCGAGCCACCAGGGCAAGCGCGGCACGCCCACGATGGGCGGCATCATCATCCTGCTCGCGACGGTGATCCCGACGCTGCTCTGGGCGCGGCTGGAGAACCGCGCGGTGCTGTTCGCGCTGCTGTCGATCCTGTGGATGGGCGGCATCGGGTTCCTCGACGACTACCTCAAGATCGTGCAGGGCAAGTCGCGCGGGCTCGTGGCGCGGTGGAAACTGGTGGGACAGTGCTCGTTCGGCATCGCCCTCGGGCTGCTGCTGTACTACTACCCGGTGGTGCCGGTGGACACGATCCCCGCCACGGCGACGACGCTGCCCTTCTTCAAGTACCTGGTGGTCAACTTCACGCCGCTCGTGTTCGTGGGCTTCGTGACGCTGGTCATCACCGGCAGCAGCAACGCCGTCAACCTGACCGACGGGCTCGATGGACTCGCCGCCGGGCTCTCGGCCATCGCGGCGTTCGGTTTCGCGGTGTTCGCCTACCTGCTCGGCCGCACCGATTCCACCAGCTACCTCTACCTCTTCTACCTGCCAGGCGCCGGGGAGCTCGCGGTGTTCTGCGCCGCGCTCATGGGCGGCTGCATCGGGTTCCTCTGGTTCAACGCGCACCCGGCCCAGGTGTTCATGGGCGACACCGGCAGCCTCGCGATCGGCGGCGCCTTCGGCACGGTGGCGATCCTGCTCAAGGCGGAGTTCCTGCTGCTGCTGATCGGCGGGGTGTTCGTGGCGGAGGCGCTGTCGGTGATGGCGCAGACGTCGGTGTACAAGTGGTTCCGGCGCACGCGAGGCAAGGAATACGCGGATGCGCACCGGGTATTCCGAATGGCCCCGCTGCACCATCACTTCGAGAAGCTGGGCTGGCACGAGACGACGGTGGTGACCCGCTTCTACATCCTCGGCATCTTCTGCGCGCTGCTGGCCCTCTCCACCCTCAAGCTCCGGTGAGCCTGCTCGACGCCCTTCGCCGCGAGGCCAGGGAGACGGCGATCATCGGCCTGGGCAAGAGCGGCGTCGCCGCCGGGCTGCTGCTGCGCGACCACGGCGTGCCGGTGTACGCCTCGGAGATCAGGATCAGCGACACCACCAGGGCCTGGGCCGGACGACTCCGGCCGGCGGGCGCCGAGGTCGAGCTGGGCGCGCACGACCTGGCGCGCATCGGCCGGGCGGGCATGGTGATCGTGGCGCCGGGCGTGCCGCCGGAAGCCCCGCCGATCCGCGCCGCGGTGGAGGCCGGCGTGCCGATCCTGGCGGAGGTCGACCTCGGGTTCACCGCGCTGCCGTCGACGCGGTTCGTGGCCCTGACAGGCACGAACGGCAAGACGACCACCACATCGCTGGTGGCGCACCTCATGACGGCGGCCGGCCTCGACGCGGTGGCGGCGGGGAACATCGGCCTGCCGCTCTGCGAGGTGGCGCGAAGCACTACGCCGCCCGCGTGGGTGGCGCTCGAGCTCTCGTCCTTCCAGTTGCATGACTGCCCGCACGTGAAGCCTCAGGTGGGCGCCCTGCTCAACCTCTCGTCCAACCACCTGGATCGCTACCACAGCCTGGAGGAGTATTACGGCGACAAGGCACTGCTCTTCCGCAATGCCGACGCCGGGTCGGTGTCGGTGAGCAACGCGGACGATGCGGCGGTGCAGGGCATCATGGCCAGCGTACCCGGGCGGCACCTGCGCTTCTCGCTGGCGCGGCGCGCCGACGGCTGGTTCGATCGCGCAGGCGGATGGCTCATGCTGGGCTCGGACCGGCTGCTCGAACGCGGGCGGCTGCCGCTCCTGGGCGCCCACAACGTCGCCAACGCGCTCGCGGCGGGCCTCATGGTTCGCGAGGCGGGTGCCAGCCTGGCGGCGATGTCGGCAGGGCTGACCACCTTCCGGGCCATCGAGCACCGGGTGGAGCCGGTGCGCGAGGTGCACGGCGTGCTGTGGGTCAACGACTCCAAGTCCACCAACGTGACGTCCACCGAGGTCGCGATCGCGGCGCTGGACCGGCCGTTCGTGCTGTTGCTGGGCGGGCGGCACAAGGGTGAGCCGTACACGAGGCTCGGCGCGCTGCTCCGCCCGCGCTGCCGGGCGGTGGTGGCGTACGGCGAATCGGGCGACCTGGTGGAGCACGACCTGCGCGAGGCCGTACGGGTGGTGCGGGCCGGCACGTTCGAGCAGGTGATGGAGACCGCCGCCGGCCTCGCGCAGCCGGGTGACGCGGTGCTGCTCTCACCCGCCTGTTCGAGCTACGACATGTTCAACAACTACGAGGAGCGCGGGGCCCGTTTCCGCGCGCTGGTCGAGGCACTCTGATGGCCGCACCGATGGTGAAGCACCCGGGCGAGCTGAGGTGGGAGACGCGACTGCTCGCGGTCGTGGTGCTCACGCTGCTCGTGTTCGGCGTGGCCACCGTGTATGGCGCCGCCGGCCTCCAGACCCGCGGCGCCGGGTTTACGGTGGCGTTGAACCAGCTCTCGGGGGCGCTGCTGGGCGGCGTGCTGCTGGTGGCGATCGCGCGGGTGGACTACCGGGTGTGGCAGCGCCTGGCGTGGCCGGTGCTGCTGGTGACCATCGTGCTGCTCATCATCCCGCTCCTGCCCTTCACCTACGGCATCGCGCCGCTCATCAACGGCGCGCGCCGCTGGGTGCAGATCGGGCCGCTCCGGCTGCAGCCCTCCGAGCTCGCCCGCCTCGCGGTGGTGATCTGGTGCGCGATGCTCGCGGCCAGGAAGGGCGAGGCGGTGCGCGGCTTCAAGAAGGGCGTGCTGCCGTTCCTGGTGGGGATGGGCGCGCTGTCGGGGCTCATCGTGCTCGAGCCCAACATGTCGATGGCCACGCTGGTGGCCCTCTGCGGCGCGATGGTGCTCTTCACGGCGGGCGCCAAGCTGGGGCACTTCATGCTGCTCGGGCTCGGGGCGATGCTGCTCGCGGTGCAGGCGGTGATCATGGCGCCGTACCGGATGAAGCGCGTGCTGGCGTTCATCGATCCCGACAAGGTGGGCGCCGATGCGCACCACCAGATCAACGAATCGATCATCGGCGTGGGCGCGGGCCGCTTCCTGGGCGTGGGCTTCGGCGAAGGACAGCAGAAGTTCCACCTGCCGTACGCCTATTCCGACTTCCTGTTCAGCACCATCGCCGAGGAGTGGGGCTTCATCGGCGTGTGCCTGGTGGTGCTGCTCTTTTCGCTGTTCTGCTGGCTGGGGTTCCGCATTGCGCGCACGGCGGCGGACAACTTCGGGCAGTACCTCGCGGTGGGGCTCACGAGCGCCGTGGGGCTCACGGCGTTCCTGCACATGGCGGTGTCGCTCGGGCTCATGCCGACCACCGGCCTCACGCTGCCCTTCATGTCGTACGGGCGGACGAGCCTCGTCATCTCACTTATCGGCGCCGGGATACTGATCAACATCGGGCGGATGCGGGGGAAGCCCTCTCCCAAGAAGAGCGTCAGCGGTGAACGGTGAACAGTGAACGGGAACCGCGGGTGACAGCCCGTTCACCGTTTACCGTTCACTGTTCACGTAGTGGGACGGGAGCGTGACTCCCAGGGTAGCGTCGTCAGGGTCACGGATCCTCATCGCGGGCGGTGGCACCGGCGGTCACCTCATGCCGGCGCTGTCGGTGGCCGAGGCGCTGCGGGCCATGCCGGCCGGGTTCGAGCCGGTGCTGATCGGTGCGGTGCGGGGCGTGGAGGCGCGGCTGCTGCCGCACCGCAACTTCCGCTACCACCTCCTTCCCGCGGAGCCGATCTACCGGCGGCAATGGTGGAAGAACGCCCGGTGGTCCTTCGCCGGAATCAACCTGTTGCGCAAGCTGAGCAAGCTGTTCCGCGAGGAACATCCGGTCGCCGTGCTGGGCACGGGCGGCTACGCGAGCGCGCCGGTGGTCTGGTGGGCCAGCCGGCTCGGCATTCCCTGCGCGATCCAGGAGCAGAATGCGTATCCGGGGCTGTCGAACCGGTGGCTCGCGAAGCGGGTGCAGGAGATCTACCTGGGCCTGCCCGAAGCGATGGCGCACTTCGACAAGGGCACCACCGCCCCGATGATCGACACCGGCAACCCGATCGCGCCGCCAACCCCGGCGCGGGCCGAACACGCCAGGCTCCGCTTCGGGATCAGACCGGGGCGCCGCACCGTGCTGATCACCGGCGGCAGCCAGGGGGCGCTGGCGATCAATCGCGCGGTGGCCGAATGGATCGGGGCGGGCGAGCCGCGCGGCGTCAACATCCTCTGGGTCACCGGCTCGGGCACCTACGAGCAGTTCAAGCACTTCCATGAGCCGCCGCACCTGCAGGTGATCTCCTTCCTCGACCCGATGGCGGACGGGTACGCGGTGGCCGACCTCGTGGTGTCGCGGGCGGGGATGATCACAATCGCAGAGCTGTGTGCCTGGGGCCTGCCAAGCATCCTCATCCCCCTTCCCACCTCGGCGGCCGATCACCAGACGGGCAACGCGCGCGCGATGGAGATGGCGGGCTCCGCGAGCGTGCTGTTGCAGAGCGAGCTTACCGGCAAGCGCCTGGGCGAGGAAATCGGGCGGCTGTTCGAGTTCCCCGAGGAGCGGAAGGAAATGGCCGACCATGCCCGGAAGCGGGGCCGGCCCGATGCCGCCCGGGTCATAGCCTCGCGGCTGGCGGCCCTGGCGGGGTAACTGTTCAGTTTTCGGACTGTTCCCGGCGTCCCAACTGTCCTAAATTCAGCAAGTTACGATGGATCTTTTCGCAGCAAACGACTCGCGTCCGGTGCACTTCATGGGCATTGGTGGCGCCGGGATGAGTGCTCTCGCGCTCCTGGCCCGGCGCCGAGGCGTGGTGCTCAGCGGCTGCGACAACGATCCCAGCGGGGCGGCTGACCTCATCGAACTGGGCGTTCCGGTCGTGCAGGGTCATGGCGCCGCCCACGTGGAGGGTTGCCGCGCGGTGGTAGTGACGGCGGCGGTGCCGGCTGATCATCCCGAACTGGTGGCGGCACGGGCAGCGGGCATTCCGGTGGTGCCGCGCAAGGATGCGTTGGCGGCGCTCTGCGCCGGGCGCGAGACGGTGGCGGTGAGCGGCACCCACGGCAAGACGACCACCACCGTGATGACCACGGAGGCCCTGATCGAGGCTGGCCTCGACCCCACCGGGCTCGCGGGCGGGCGGGTGTCCAGCTGGGGCGGCAACTCGCGGGTCGGGTCGGACGGGCTGTTCGTGGTCGAGGCCGACGAGTACGACCAGGCCTTCCTGGCGCTCGCACCCACGGTGGCGATCGTCAACAACGTCGAGGCCGATCATCTCGAGTGTTACGGCTCGCTCGAAGCATTGGAGGCGGCGTTCGTTACTTTCGCCTCGCGCGCGCGAGTGGCGATCGTGGGCATCGACGATCCCGGTGCCGCGCGGATCGGGTCCCGGCTTGGCGGCAAGGTGGTGCGGTTCGGCGTGAGCGCCGAGGCCGATGCCCGGATCCACGATGTTGCGCAGCGGCCCGATCGCACCCATGCGCGGGTGCGCTTCCGCGACGGCGGCGAAATCGGCCTGACGCTGCACGTGCCCGGCATGCACAACCTCCGCAACGCGGTGGCGGCACTCCTGGCGGTGGATGCGCTGGGTGGCGACCTGGAGGCGGCGGTCACGGCACTGGCCCGGTTTCGCGGTGTGGGCCGGCGGTTCGACCGGGTCGGCACCGCCGGCGGGGTGGACGTGATCGACGACTACGCGCACCACCCCACAGAACTCGTGGCGACGCTCGAGGCGGCACGGCAGGCGTTTCCGGGGCGGCGGCTGGTGGCGGTGTTCCAACCGCACCTGTACTCGCGCACCCAGCTCCACGGCGACGCGATGGGTAGCGCCCTCGCGGCGGCCGATCTGGCGGTGGTCACCGAGATCTACGCGGCGCGCGAACAGCCGGTGGACGGGGTCAGCGGACGCCGGGTCGCCGACGCGGCGCGGGCTGCGGGCGGCACGGCCCACTTCGAGGCTGATCGCGCGCTGCTGGGCCGCACCGTGGCGTCGCACGTCCGGTCGGGCGACGTGGTGCTGACTCTCGGGGCCGGCGACATCACCCGCGTGGGTCCGGAGCTGGTCGGCCTGCTGCAGCGGCGATGAAGCCCGGCTGGTACGTGGTGGGGTCGCTGGCCCTGCTCGGTTTCGGCTGGTTCCTGGCACCGAAACTGGGACGCCGGCTCGCCTTCTTCGACGTGAGGAGCATCGAGGTGGTGGGCGCCCGGTTCGTCCCTATGAGTACCATTGTGGGCGCGCTCAAGCTCCCGGCCTCGGCCAGCATCTTCGACCCTCTCGGCCCGGTGACGTCGCGGGTGCGCAAGCTCCCCGGCATCAAGGCCGTCGAGATCAGCCGCCGGCTCCCCGGCACGCTGGTGGTGCGGGTCACGGAAGTGGTGCCGGTGGCGCTCGCGAACACCAAGAACGGGCTCCGCATGGTAGACGAGCGGGGTCGCGCGCTGCCCTTCGATCCCTCGAACACGGCGCCTGACCTGCCGCTCACGCCGGCGCCCGACTCGATCGTGGCGGGGCTGCTCGGGCGGGTGCGCGAGATCGACCCGGCGTTCTACGCGAACGTGGATGCCGCGTGGCAGGTGCAGGGCGACGTGGTGCTGAGGATGCAGGGCCACCGCGTCTGGCTCCGGCCCGACGCCGGACCGGCGGAGTTGCGCGCGATCAGGCTGGTGGAGCAGGACCTTGCCCGGCGTGGAAAGACCTACGCAGAGCTCGACGGACGATTCGCGGACCAGGTGGTGGTCCGCTGGAGCGCGGCATGACCGACCCGCAGAAACAGCTCGTGGCCGCCATCGACCTTGGCACGACCAAGGTCGCGGCGGCCATCGCCGAAGCCACCGGCGATCCCCGGCAGCCTTCGGCGAAGGTGCTCGGTATCGGCGTGGAGCGCACCCAGGGCGTCCGGCGCGGGGTGGTGCGCGACATCGAGGAAGCGACCCGGGCGATCACCAAGGCGATGAGTGCCGCGCAGAAGATGGCGGGGGCCGAGATCGGCACGGTATACATCGGCGTCGCCGGGGAGCACGTGGCCGGCCGCACCTCGCACGGCATGGTATCGGTGACGAGCGACGAGATCCGCACCAGCGACGTGGCCCGGGTCAACGACATGGCCAGCAACATCTCGTTCGGGCGGGACCACGAACTGCTGCACGCCATTCCGCTCGATTACCTGGTGGACCAGCAGGGGGGCATCACCGAGCCCATCGGCATGACCGGCTCCCGGCTGGAGGCCGAGGTGTACCTGGTCACCGTGCTGTCGAGCGTGCTCACCAACCTGAGGAAGTGCTCGGAACGGGCGGGCTTCCAGGTGGGCGAGTTCGTGCTCGAGCCACTGGCGACCTCGAAGGCGGTGCTGACGAGCGACGAGCGGGAACTCGGCTGTGCCATCGTGGAGCTGGGGGGCGGCTCGACCAACGTGGCCGTCTTCCAGCACGGGAAGATCCGGCACACGGCGTCGCTGCTCTGCGCCGGCGGCCACGTCACCAACGACATCGTGCACGGGCTGCAGGTGACCCAGGCCGACGCGGAGCGGCTCAAGGAGCGGTCGGGGGCGGCCTGGGAACCGCTGGTGCCCGACACCGACATCATCGAGCTGCCGGGCACGCCGGGCCAGGGGGCCCGGACGGCCCAGCGCCGGGTGCTCGCGCACATCATGCACGCCCGGATGCAGGAGACGCTGGAATACGCGCTCGACGAAATCAGCAAGGCCGGGTACCACCAGCAGCTTCCTGCCGGTATCATCCTGACGGGTGGCGGCGCGCTCGCCCCGGGCATCGTCGAACTGGCCCGCGAGGTGTTCGCGATGCCGGTGCGGGTGGGCATGCCGGGCCAGGGGCTGCGCGGCCTCGCCGACAGCCTGGAGACGCCCCGGATGGCGGTGCTGGCGGGGCTCCTGCTGTACGGCGCACGCCAGGAACTTTCAGGTGCCTTCGGTACCGGCGTCCGCCGGAACCGCACAGTTGAGAAACTCGTGACCCCGGTCAAGCGGTGGCTTCAGGACTTCTTCTGAGGAGGGGCGTGTGTCCGGAATGATCTTCGAGTTCGAGGACGCGGAGCGGAACGCGCAGAGCGCCCGGATGAAGGTGGTCGGCATCGGCGGCGGCGGCGGGAACGCCGTCAACCGCATGATCGACGAGAACCTCCAGGGCGTGGACTTCATCTCGGTCAACACCGACGCCCAGGCGCTGACCCGGTCGAAGGCGAGCCACAAGATCCAGATCGGCAAGCGGCTCACCCGCGGGCTCGGCGCCGGGGCCCGGCCCGAGATCGGGCGCCAGGCCATCGAGGAAGACCGGGCCGAAGTGCTCGAGGCGCTGCAGGGCGCCGACATGGTGTTCGTCACCTGTGGCATGGGCGGCGGCACCGGCACGGGCGCGGCGCCGATCATTGCCGAGCTGGCCCGCGAGGTCTCGGCGCTGACGGTCGGCATCGTGACGCGGCCGTTCCAGTTCGAGGGCAAGAAGCGCACGTTGCAGGCGGAAATGGGCATCGCCGAGATGCGGAAGAACGTCGACACCATGATCGTGGTGCCGAACGAGCGGCTCCTCGCCATCGTGGGCAAGGGGACGCAGTTCCTCGAGGCGCTCAAGAAGGCCGACGAGGTGCTGCTGCACGCCACGCAGGGCATTTCCCGGCTCATCACCACCACCGGCATCATCAACGTCGACTTCGCGGACGTGCGCACCGTCATGCAGAACGGCGGCGCCGCGCTCATGGGCACCGGCATCGGCCGGGGCGAGAACCGCGCGCTCGAGGCGGCGCAGCAGGCCATCTCCAGCCCGCTGCTCGACAACGTGTCGATCACCGGCGCCTCGGCGGTGCTGCTCAACATCGTGGGCGGCGACGACCTGACTCTCGGCGAAGCGACCACCATCAGCGAGATCGTGCACGAGGCGGTGGGCGAGGACGCGGAGATCATCTTCGGCGCGGGCAACGACCCGGCCATGCAGGGCGAGATCCGGGTCACGGTCATCGCGACCGGGTTCGACCGGCAGCGTGACGACGTGCGCCCGAGCGGGGTCATCTCATTCCCCGGCAGAAAGCGCGCTCCGTTTGTGGAGGAGCGTGGTGCTCCCGCCACCCCACCGCCAGCGACTGTGCGCCCCATGCGCCAGCCGCACCCGCAACCGCCGCCGGGGGCCGACGTGCCGGACATGGAGATCCCCACCTTCATCCGTCGCCAGATGGATTGATGCGGCTTCGATACCTCGTTGCCGCCGTGGTCACACTGGCGTTCGCCCTTGGCGGACGCCAGTTGTGGTATCGAAACCGTCCATCGCCAACCATCGCTCCTGGCGTCCTCGCCCTGGATTCCACCCCGCCGGCCATCGAGTCACCCGATACGCTGCACCGCGGCGAGACGCTGGCGCACCTCTTCGCGCGGCACGGGCTGGGCGCGGCGGAAGTGAAGCACGTGGCCTCGATGCTCGATCCCAGAAAGCTCCGGGCGGGGCTCGTGTTCCACGTGCGCCGCCCGCATGCCGACTCGGCGCCCGACCAGATCAGCGTACGCACCGGCCCGGAGCAGCGAGTCAGGCTGACGCGGCTCCCGGCCACCTGGCTCGCCACCGCGGAGCCGATCCGGTGGTATGTGGACACCGTGCGGTATGCCGGGTCGATCGAGTCGTCGCTGTACGAGGCGCTCGACCGCGCAGTGCCGTGGTCGTCGCTCGCCAGCGAGGAGCGGATGAAGCTCGCGTGGGAGCTGGCCGACGTGTTCGCGTGGCAGCTCGACTTCAGCCGCGACCTGCAACCGGGCGACAAGTTCCGGGTGGTGCTCGAGCGGCGCACGTCGGAAGAGGGGGAGACGCAGGTGGGCAGCGTGCTCGCGGCCGACCTCGAGGTGAACGGCAGGCCAGTGAGCGCCTTCCGCTTCAGCGAGAAAGACAAGCCGGGATTCTTCGACGCCGCGGGGCTCTCGCTGCGGCGCGCGTTCCTGCGGGCGCCGGTGGAGTTCCGGCGCATCTCGAGTCGCTTCAACCGCGCGCGGATGCACCCGGTACTCGGGTATGCGCGGCGGCACGAGGGTACCGACTACGCCGCCGATCCGGGCACGCCGGTGATGTCGGCGGGCGACGGGACGGTGGTGAGCACCGGGTGGAGCGGGGGCTACGGCAACATGGTGGTGGTACGTCACCGCAGCGGGATCACGACACGCTATGGCCACCTGCGCGGGTTTGCCGCGGGTGTGCGAGCCGGGGCGAGCGTGTCGCAGGGCGAGGTCATCGGGTATGTCGGGTCGACGGGGCTCGCGACCGGGCCGCACCTGCACTACGAGTTCCGGGTGAACGGTGCGGCGCGGGATCCCTCGCGGGTGGACCTGGGCAACGGTGAACCGATCGCGCCGTCACTCAAGCCCGCGTTCGATGCCGATCGAGTACTGCTGACCCACCTGCTGCTGGCCCAGCCAGTCACCGCGGTGGCGACGAAGCCAGCAAACGCGCCGCCGCCGTAATCTCCGGGTCAGGGCGCCGCTTCCCCGGCAGTTCTCCCGCCGTTTGTAAAGCTTTCTTCCTTTTCTCGTTGCTGGCCCGCATGTTCATACCGCACTGCGGCATCTCAGCCCTATCCAGGGGTGCCAGAGGCGGGGACGGAATGAGTTGCTGGCCACAGGCAGGACGAACCCGAGGAGCACCGAGGATGAGGAGCATGACTGCAGCAGCCAAGGTCATCATTGGTGCCACCGCCCTGCTCGTGGGAACTCTTGCGGCCGTACCGCTGGCGGCGCAGGTGGTGACCGGAACGCCGGGATCGCCCAGCGCCACGACCACGATCAACGGGGCACAGATCCCGACGGGCCAGCCGCCATTCGGCGGCGTGATCAAGGAGAGCGCCAGGCAATCGACGCCGTGGTGGGCGCCGCGCATCGTGCCGCCCGAGGGCGCGCCCAATGTGCTGCTCATCATGACCGACGACCAGGGCTACGGCGTGCCAGGCACCTTCGGTGGCGTGATCCCGACACCGGCACTGGATCGCATCGCGAAGGCCGGGCTGCGCTATACGCAGTTCCACTCCACGGCCCTCTGCTCCCCCACCCGGGCGGCACTCATCACCGGGCGCAATCACCACTCCGTCGGCTCGGGCGTCATCGGTGAGCTGTCCACCGGCTTCCCGGGATACAACTCGGTCATCGGACCGGAGAACGCCACGATCGGCCGGATCCTCGAGGACAACGGCTACGCGACGTCCTGGTTCGGGAAGAACCACAATACGCCGGGATTCCAGTACAGCAGCGCCGCCGGCCCGTTCGAGCAGTGGCCCTCGGGGATGGGCTTCCAGTACTTCTACGGCTTCATGGGCGGCGAGACCGACCAGTGGCAGCCGTACCTGTTCCGCGACCACTCGCAGATCTTCCCCTGGATCGGCAAGCCGGGCTACAACCTCATCACCGACATGGCCGACGACGCCATCCGGTACATGAGCGAGCTCAACGCAGCCGCGCCGGACAAGCCCTTCTTCGTCTACTACGTGCCGGGCGGCACCCACTCGCCCCACCAACCCAAGCCCGAATGGATCGAGAGGTTCAAGGGCAAGTTCGACATGGGCTTCGAGAGGCTGCGCGACTCGATCTTCGCCAACCAGAAGCGGCTGGGCGTGATCCCGGCCAATACCCGGCTCACCCCGTGGCCGGCCGACCTGCCCAAGTGGGATACGCTCAAGCCGGTGCAGAAGAAGATCTTCACGCGCCAGGCGGAGGTGTTCGCCGGGTACACTGCCTATACCGACTACGAAATCGGGCGGGTGATCCAGGCGGTGCAGGACATGGGCAAGCTCGACAACACGCTGATCATCTACATCGACGGCGACAATGGCACGAGCCCCGAGGGCGGGGTCGAGGGCACCTTCAACCAGCTGACCGCCTACAACGGCATTTTCAATCTTCCCGAGGCGGTGCAGCTCCTGCACTACCGCGCCCTGGGAACCGACAAGACCTACCCGCACATGTCGGCGGCCTGGACGTGGGCATTCGACACACCGTTCAAGTGGACCAAGCAGGTGGCGTCGCACTTCGGCGGTACCCGGCAGGGAGTGGCTATTTCCTGGCCGGGCCACATCACCGACGAGGGCGGCATTCGCTCGCAGTTCCACCATGTGATCGACATCGTCCCGACGATCCTCGAAGCCACAGGGATCAGGGCACCGGACATGGTCAACGGGATCAAGCAGCGCCCGATCGAAGGCGTGAGCATGCTCTACACCTTCGGCCACGCGAACGCGAATGCACCGTCGAGACGGGAAACTCAGTACTTCGAGATGGTAGGCAACCGCGCCATCTACCATGACGGCTGGATTGCGGCCACGACGCCACCCGCTCCGCCATGGGAACTGGGGACGGGCACGCTGCCCGACGTCACCACTGGCTACAGGTGGGAACTGTACAACATTGCCGACGACTATTCGGAGAACAACGACCTTGCCGCCGCCAATCCCGCGAAGCTGGCGGAGATGCAGGCGCTGTTCCTCTCGGAGGCCGCGAAGTACAACGTCTTCCCGCTGGATAACTCGGGCTTCTCGCGCCTGCTGACGCCGCGGCCGAGCGCGGTGGCCGGGAAGACGGAATTTACGTACAGCGGAGTCAACCCGGGCATCCCGGTCGGCAACGCGCCCAGCATCCTGGACCGCGACTATACCGTCACTGCGCAGGTCACCGTCCCCAAGGGCGGCGCGGAGGGAATGATCGCGACGCTGGGCGGGCGCTTCGGGGGGTACGGCCTGTATCTCAGCCGGAGCTTCAACTGGTGGTTCCGCGAGACGCTGTTCCGCCGGGTGGGCGTGGGGTTGCTGGCCCTGGGGCTGGTCCTGAGCCTCTTCGGAAAGGGCGGAATGTGGTCACGCGGGTTGACGTACTTCGGGGCAGCGTGGGTGCTCGTCGTGTTCGGTGCCGGGATCGTGGGCATGGGACGCGGCAAGCCGGTGTTCCTCTACAACTTCCTGGACCTGGAGCGGTTCAAGTGGGAGGGCCCGTCGCTCAGCGCCGGCACGCACACGATCGTCTTCGACTTCAAGTACGACGGCCCCGGCCCGGCCAAGGGCGGCACCGGCGTGCTGAGCGTTGACGGCAAGGAGGTGGATCGCAAGTCGGTCAAGCACACGATCCCGTTGATGATGACCATCGACGAGACCTTCGACATCGGGAGCGATACCCGGACGCCGGTGGACGACCATGCGTACCAGGTACCGTTCAACTTCACCGGCACGATCGACACGCTGCGGATCAAGCTCGGACCGGAGCAGCTTTCCGAGCCCGAGAAGCAGGCCGCCGCGGCAACGGTGGCCGCGGCGAACAACTAGGCGGTCTCAGAAGCTGAACCCCAGTTCCGCCCCGAACACGAACACCGCCCTGCCGTTGGCCAGGTCGAGGTTCACATTGGGGCCGAGACTCCACCGCTCCTTGATCTCAAAGTCGTAGTCCGCGCCGAGCCGCAGCACGAACGCCGACTCGTCTTCCGCCTCGATGCGCTCAAACCCTGGCGCGATATCGAGGCGCATCGGTGGTAGCGGATGCCAGTAGAGCGCGCCCGCCGCGATAAAGGCCCGCTCACCCCCGAAGGCCTTGTCGATGATCACGCCTACCCCGAAAAGCGGGCCCAGCCGCCGTTCGTAGTCGAGGCCGAGGGTGAAGGCAGTCCCTTCGTGTTCCACCGTTCCACCAACGAACCCCGAGAGCTTGTTGCGGAATCGTGGCGCGGACTCCGACGACTCCGGTGCCGCGCCTTCCTCCTGCGCCGCTCCGACGGCGGGTACGGTTACGGCAAGCGTCCCGAGCAGGGCCGCGGTGCGGAAGGGGTTCATGAAGATCCTCGAGAAGGTGGGACGCTGGTCGCCGTGGCAGAAGAGCCCCATTAGCTTGCCGTGCTCGACCGCGCCTGTCCACTCAACCTTAGCACCGGTTGCGCGTGATTCTCTATCCTGCCATAGACCTTCGTCGCGGCCGCGTGGTGCGCCTGACTCAAGGCAGCGCCGCGAAGGAAACCGTGTATTCCCACGACCCGGTGGCCCAGGCCCAGGCGTTCGTAGCCGACGGAGCATCGTGGCTCCACGTGGTCGACCTCGACCGCGCATTCGGGGACGGTGACAACCTGCGGGTAATGGCATCACTCGTTGCCGCGCTGGGGCCGGAGGTGAGCGTGCAGGCCGGTGGGGGCTTTCGCACCCTGGTGACGATCGGGGCCGCCATCGAGGCCGGGATGGCCCGGGTGGTAATCGGCACCGCCGCCGTGCGGACCCCGGAACTGCTCGTCGAGGCGGTGGCGGCGGTGGGCGCCAACCGGCTCGCGGTGGGCCTCGATGCCCGGGCAGGAATGGTGGCGGTGCGGGGCTGGACCGAGCGCACAGGTGTGCGAGTGGAGGAGGCCGCGCGCCGGGCTATCGACGCTCGCATCAGGACCATCGTCTATACGGATATCGAGCGGGACGGCATGCTGACCGGGCCCGACCTCGAGGGGTGCCAGGCCCTCATCGGGCTCGGGGCACAGGTGATTGCCAGCGGCGGGTTCGCGACCGTGGAGCACGTGATCGCGGCGCGGGACGCCGGGTGTGCCGGGGCGATCCTGGGGCGGTCGCTGTATGAGAAGACGATGACCTTCCCTGATGCACTGGCGGCCACGCTTTCGACAACGTGAACGATCAACGGTGAACGGGATCTTGAGCTGACGCTCCCGTTCGCCAAGCACCGTTCGCGCCGTCCGGTTCCGGCCAACCAATTTCCCCCAGCATCGGTCTCAACTAGAGGCGACCCGACGCGATTGGTCTGGTCGCATCCTTCCGAGTTCGTTCCGAACTGAAACCTCACGGGGGCAAGCCCCGTAAGTGGTTCCATCCGCCCCACATGCATCCCAGCCGGAGCAGCATCAATGAAGCGACGCACCTTGATCGTATTGGTATTCCTGATTCCCCTCCTCGCCGCGGGTGGCTGGGCTGCGAAGAGGAAGTTCGGGACCAAGAAGGACGAAGGCCCCAAGCCCGTCGCCGTGACGCGGGGCGAACTCACCGACAAGGCCATGGCGATCGGGACGATCGAGCCGCGGGTGGAGGTCGGGGTGAAGTCGATTCTGGCCGGCGTGGTGCGCAAGCGATACGCCGAGGTGGGTGACTACGTGAAGAAGGGGGCGCCGCTGCTGGAGATCTCGCCCAACCCGACGCCGCTGGAGCTGATCGAGCTGCGCCGCAGCATCGAGATGCGGCAGATCGAGCTCAAGAACCTGCAGAAGGAGCTGGAGCGGCAGACCGAACTCAAGAAGCAGAACCTCAACTCGGATACCGACCTGGAGCTGGCCCAGCGCCGAGTGGACGAGTCCATGGTGCAGCTATCGCTGTCCCAGGAGCGGCTGGCGCTGCAGGAGAGCGGCAAGATCGTGGGCGGCGACAACGCGGTGGAAACCGTCATCCGCTCGCCGATCGACGGGTTCGTACTGGAGGACTCGATCGAGATCGGCGACCCGGTGGTGCCCCTCACGCCCTACCAGGAGGGTACGGTCCTCATGCGCATGGCGGCGATGAAGGACCTGATCTTCCGCGGCACGGTGGACGAGATCGACGTGGGCCGGCTGACTGAAGGGATGCCGGTGGTGATCAAGATCGGCGCCCTGCCCGACGCACAGGTGAAGGGAAAGCTCTCCAAGATCTGGCTCAAGGCGCGGAAGCAGGAGCAGGCGACGGTATTCCCGATCGAGATTGTGCTGACGGACGTGAAGGGGACGACGCTCCGTGCCGGCTACTCGGCCAACGCCGAGGTGATCATCGCCCGGCGGGACAGCGTGCTGCTGATTCCCGAAAGGCTCATCACCCAGCGGAACGACTCGTCATTCGTGACAGTGAAGCAGGCCGATGACACCGGAGCAGAGCGCCACATCAAGACCGGGCTGTCGGACGCCATCAACGTCGAGGTGCTCGAGGGGCTCACGGAAGGCGAGCTGTTGCAGGAGAAGCCGCCCAAGGAGATCAAGTAAGGTGTTCCGCGAGTTCTTCGCCGACATCCGGACCCAGAAGCTGCGCACCACCCTCACCGTCCTCGGCATTGCCTGGGGGACGGTGGCGGTGGTGGTGTTGCTGGCGTTCGGCGTGGGGCTCGAGCGGCAGACGAAGAAGCGGTTCCACGGGCTGGGCGACCGGATCGTGGTGCTCTTCGGCGGCCGGACCACGAAGCCGTTCGCGGGCTTTCCGAATGGGCGCGGCATCCAGCTGACCGAGGCCGATGCGACGCTGCTGCGGCAAGAGGTGGGAGAGATCGCGCAGCTCTCGCCGGAGTACATCTCGCGCAACACCAAGGTGCGCCGGGGCGTGAAGGCGGCGAACCCGGCCGTGACGGGCATTCTGCCGGAGTACGGGGACATGCGGAACATCATCCCGCAGCCCGGCGGCCGGTTCCTCAATGACCAGGACGTGGCCGATCGCCGGCGCGTGGCGGTGCTGGGCGACGAGCTGGCCACGCTGCTGTTCGGCGACACGCCGGCGGTCGGCGAGCAGATCTTGCTGGGCGACACCCCGTTTACGGTGATCGGGGTGATGAAGCCCAAGCTGCAGAACTCCTCGTACCAGCAGCGGGACAAGGACCGGATCTTCATCCCGGCCAGCACGCACTATGCGCTGTTCGGGCGGCGCTTCCTCAACAACATCGTGTACCGGGCGAAGAGCTCCGAGATCACCAAGGTGGCGGAGCAGCACGTCTACGAGACGCTGGGGCGGAAGTATCGGTTCGACCCGAAGGACGAGGATGCGCTGGGCGTGTGGGACACGAGCGAGTGGGAGACGCGCTTCGGCGCGATGTTCGTGGCGTTCAACGCCTTCTTCGGCATCGTGGGGACCTTCACGTTGCTGGTGGGCGGGATCGGCGTCGCCAACATCATGTACATCGTGGTGCGGGAGCGGACCCGCGAGATCGGGATCCGCCGGGCGTGTGGTGCCACCCGGCGCGACATCCTGGTCCAGTTCTTCGTGGAGACCTGCCTGATCGTCGGCATGGGGGCGATCTGCGGGTTGCTGCTCTCCGTGGGCCTGGTGCGCGCGATGGAGGGACTCCCGATCAAGGAATTCGTGGGGAGCCCGGTCATCTCCCCGGTGGTGCTGGCCGCGACGCTGGCGCTGCTCGCGATCGTTGCGTTCGTGGCGGGGCTCTTCCCAGCCCGAAAGGCATCACAACTGGACCCGATCGAGGCACTCAGGACCTGATGTTCCGCATCCTGCTGGAGGAATTCCTCGGCGACCTCAAGGCCCAGCGCACCCGCGCCATGCTGACGTTCCTGGCGGTGGCGTGGGGCGCGCTTGCGATCGTGCTGCTGCTGGCCTTTGGCGAGGGGCTCAAGCGCTCGCTGCGCGATGGGCTGCTCGGCGCGGGCGAGCGGATCTTCATGCTCTATGGCGGCGAGACGAGCAAGACGTTCGCCGGGCTCAAGCAGGGGCGCCGGATCCGGCTGGTGGAAGAGGACCTGCCGCTGCTGATGAGCTCGATCCCGGATATCGACCGCGGCAGCATCTCGTACGGGCGCTGGGGCGCCGCGATTTCGGTGGGCCGGGAGCGCACGACAACGTTCCTGGAGGGCGTGGGCACCGACCACGAGGTGGCGCGGCACATGGAGCCGGCGGAAGGCGGGCGGTTCATCAGCCCCACCGACGTGGAGCAGAAGCGGCGAGTCGTGTTCCTCGGCAACGACCTGGCCGACAAGCTGTTCGGCAAGGGGAACAGCCCGATCGGGCGCTCCGTGACCATCGACGGACTGCCGTTCGTGTGCGTGGGCGTGCTGGAGAAAAAGTTCCAGGACTCGAGCAACAACGGCCCGGATGCCGACCGGGCGGTGATCCCGTACTCCACCTTCCGCACGATCTACGGCTTCCGCTACGTGAACCACCTGATCGTGCAGCCGCGCGATGCGTCGCTCGGACCCTCGGTCAAGGCGGAGATCTTCCGGGTACTGGGCAAGAAGTACCGCTTCGACCCGGCCGACGAGCGCGCGCTCGGCATGTGGGACTTCATCGAAGACGAGAAGGAGAACATGGCCGTCGGGCTCGGCATCCAGATCTTCATGGGGCTGGTGGGGGCGTTCACGCTGCTGGTCGCGGGGGTGGGTGTCGCCAACATCATGTACGTGGTGGTGAAGGAGCGCACGCACGAAATCGGGGTGAAGCTGGCGCTGGGTGCGCGAAAGCGGCACATCATGAGCCAGTTCATGTTCGAGGCAATGGCGATCTCGATCACCGGTGGCCTTGTGGGCCTCGCGGCGGCGGCAGGCATCGTGCGGGCGGTGGACGCCATTCCCGCCGAGGACAACCCGGCGATGACGTACATCCTCAACCCCGCGCTGTCGTGGCCGATCGCACTGGGGTGCGTGGGGCTGCTGATCGTGGTGGGGCTGGTGGCGGGGATCCTCCCGGCGCGCAAGGCGGCCGCGGTGGACCCGGTGGAGTCGCTGAGGTACGAGTAGGGCGGTAAACGGTAAACGGTAAACGGTAAACGGTGAGCGGTGAGCGGGAGGCGGGAAGCGGGGACGGTGGCGGCTGGGCAGCCTTCTCAGTTAGGATGGGGGCGTGAATCTTCTCCCCCGTCCGTTCCCCCGCCGCGCCATCGCCGTTCTCACCCTCACACTTGCCGCATGCGGCGAGCGGGGCGCGACTTCGCCTGCGAACCTCGTCGCGAATGCGCGATACGTGGGTGGCAAGGCGTGCGTCGAGTGTCACCAGAAGGAGTACGCCGCGTGGGCACCGTCGCAGCATGCCGGTGCCATGAAGCACGCCGCCGACTCCACCGTTCTCGGCAACTTCGACAACACCAGCTTCAACGACGGCCGGGTCACGACGCGCTTCTCGCGGCGCGACGGCAAGTTCATGGTCAACACCGAGGGACCCGACGGGAAGCTGCACGACTATTCGATTGCATACACCTTTGGGCTGTACCCTCTCCAGCAGTACCTCATCGACATCGACAACGGCCGCATTCAATCGCTCACCGTGGGCTGGGACTCGCGCACCAAGGCCGAGGGCGGCCAGCGCTGGTTCTCGCTGTATCCCGGCGAGAAGATCCTGCCCGGCGAGTCTATCCATTGGACGGGCCGGGACCAGAACTGGAATTTCATGTGCGCCGAATGCCATTCGACGAACGTGAAAAAGAACTACGATCCCGGGCAGCCGCGCTTCACCACGTCGTGGACCGACATCAGCGTGAACTGCGAAGCGTGCCACGGCGCCGGGTCGGAGCATGTGGCGTGGGCGGAGAAGGCAGGCAAGGAGGGCAAGGCGGGTAAGCCGGGTGCGATGGGGCTGGTGGTGGAGTTCGACGAGCGGCAGGGTGTGGCCTGGACTATTGATGCCGCCACAGGGAAGCCGGTGCGGAGCGGCCCGCGGCGCGCCGACAAGGAAATCGAGACCTGCGGCCTCTGCCATGCGCGCCGGGCGCAGCTCAAGGACGGGTATGTGCCGGGGCAGTCGCTGGGCACCACGGAGCAGGTGGCGCTGCTCGAGCCGGGGCTGTTCTGGCCGGACGGGCAGATGCGCGACGAGGTGTACAACTACGCCCTGTTCCTGCAGAGCAGGATGTTCCAGAAGGGCGTCACCTGCAGCGACTGTCATGATCCGCACACGTCGAAAGTGCGGGCGCCGGGCGCGCAGGTGTGCGTGGCCTGTCACACCAGGGAGAAGTACGCCGCGCCGGCACACGACTTCCATCCCGCCGGGACGAAGGGCGTGGACTGCGTGAGCTGTCACATGCCCTCGGCCACCTACATGGTGGTCGATGTGCGGCACGACCACAGTTTCCGCGTGCCGCGACCGGAGCAGACGGTGGGGTTCGGGGTGCCCAACACGTGCAATGCGTGCCACCGGGAGCAATCGGCGCAGTGGGCAGCGGACCAGGTGGCGAAGTGGTACGGGCATGCGCCGGAGGGCTATCAGCGGTACGCGGAGGTGCTGTACAACTCCGAGCGCCACCTGCCGGGTTCGCTCGCGCGCCTCACCGGGCTCGCGGGGGATACCCTGCAGCCGGCGATCGCGCGGGCCACGGCGGTGAGCCGGCTGGCGGAGTATCCGTCGCCGAGCGCGTCGTCGGCGGCGGAGGCGGTGCTGGCGGACCGCGATCCGCTGCTGCGCGCGGCGGCGGTGTCGG
>JAGGAG010000070.1 GCA_017889745.1 Gemmatimonadota bacterium
CCGGCGGGCCAAGAAGAACTCGGCGCTGATCGAGGAGACGTTCAACGAGTACGTCGGCACCCTGTCGGGGAAGGGCGCGGCGCCGTTCGGGGTGAGCAGCAACGTGGCGTGAGGGAGTCAGGAGTCAGGAGTCAGGAGGGTGGAACTCTAGCCACGCCCCTCTGAACTCCTGACTCCTGACTCCCGGTTTTCTAAGGCAGGTAGCTGGACGCCCAGCGCCGGGCCACGTAGATCCCCACGCCCGTGCCCACCATGCTGACGATGAACGCCGTCATCGTGCCAAATGGCTCACCCGCGAACCAGCCAAGCCACCCACCGACCGTGGCGCCCACGAAGACCATCAGCTTCGACATCATCCCTCCCCATTTGCGCCGGCGGCGCTACCCTTCAGCAGACCGCGGGCGATGTGCGCCCGTGGCGTCGTGATGACATGGAGGCGGCGCATGACGTTCGAGAAGCCGGGTGACGACGAACTCCGGCAGAAGCTCACGCCATTGCAGTATAAGGTGACGCAGCACGAGGGCACGGAGGCACCGTTCCGGAACGAGTATTGGGACAACCATGCACCGGGCATCTATGTGGATGTGGTGTCTGGTGAACCCCTGTTCAGTTCCCTCGACAAGTACGACTCCGGTACGGGCTGGCCAAGCTTCACCCGGCCGCTGGAGGACGACAACGTCCGGCTGCGGGTGGACCGGAAGCTGTTCGCCGAGCGAACCGAAGTGCGGTCGGCCCAGGGCGACAGTCATCTCGGCCACGTGTTCGATGACGGTCCGGCACCCACGGGACAGCGCTTCTGCATGAATTCAGCCTCACTGCGCTTCATTCCGGTCGACGAGCTCGAGGCGGAGGGATACGGGCAGTACCTCAAGCTGTTCGGGCGATAGTCCGTGCGACGGTGTACCGCCGCGATCCTCACAGCTCTGCTCGCGGGTTGCGTCCAGCAAGTCCTGCCGAAGACAGCGCCAGTCCCCGCACTCCCGGCCGACAGCGTTGTCGCATCGCTCTTCTTCATCAGCGACGGCGGCCGCCCGGACCCGGACGGCGAGCCTGTCCTTCAGGCGCTCACCGCGGGGTTGATGCGCGCGCCCGAACGCAGCGTGGCGTTCTTTCTCGGCGACAACGTTTACTACAGCGGCATACCGGATAGCACATCACCCGACTACGCGGAAGCGCGTCGCCGCCTCACGGCACAGGTTGGCGCCGTGGTGGCGTCGGGGGCGCGCGGCGTCTTTCTGCCCGGTAACCACGACTGGAAGGGTCCGGAGGGGTGGAGTGCCGTACTCCGGGCGGAAGCGATCGTGGCGGAGGAAGGTGCCGGGCGCGTCGTCCAGCTCCCGGGCAACGGGTGTCCGGGGCCCGCGACGATGGACATCGGCCCGGTGCGGCTGGTGATGATCGATACGGAATGGTGGTTGCACAAGACCGGGCCCAGGCCGGAGGGAACGGAGGATGGCTGTACCGGTGACGAACACGCGGTCTTCGACTCCCTTCGTACGCTGCTGGCCACGGCCGGCGGCCGCCAGACGCTCGTCGCGGGCCATCACCCGCTCGCGGCCGGGGGTGAGCACGCAGGCTACTTCAGCTGGAAGGACTATTTCTTCCCGCTGCGCCATCTACGCTCGTGGCTCTGGCTGCCGCTCCCGGTCATCGGCGCCGCGTACCCTGCGGCGCGCAACGCGGGAATCTCCAGGCAGGACATGTCGAACAAGACCTATGGCCGATTGATCGACTCGCTCGAATCGGTGTTCCGCGACGTGCCGCCTGCGGCGTACATCGCCGGTCATGAACACAGCCTTCAGGTCATCGAAATGCCGTCCGGCCTCTATCAGCTCGTGAGCGGAGGCGGCTACTACGGTCACATCGATTTCGTCGGTCCGATCGACGGTACCTGGCTTGCGCTCGCCCGGTCCGGCTTCATGCGGGTCGACGTGACGCCGGATGGCCGTCTCCGACTCGGCGTCCTCACGGTCGATCGGGCGGGCCATGCCCGGGAGGCCGCGTCGATGTGGCTGACGCGGCCCTGACACCGGGCCGGCTACCGCGCCATCATCCCGTCCCGGCCTTGCCAGGCACCGGGCCATCCGGGCAGGCGGAATGCGAGGGCGCAGGCGAGCAGCGCGAAGACGAAGGTGACTCCATACGCTGTTGCGAACCCCTGTACGGTGTAGGTCTTTCCCGCCACGCCGCCCACGAGCGCGCTCAGGATCGCCACCGCCACCGCCTGAACCGAGAAGCGCGTCGCACTGACGAACGCCGACGCGCGCGCCACGCGGTCGCGCGGCACGGTGCCGAGGGCCGTCGTGAACGTGGTCTGGATGGTGAGCCCGAACGCGAGACCGCGAATTGCCAGCAGCAGCTTGATGTGGCCCACCGGCGTATGCGCGTCGAGGCGCATCAGGCCCCAGGTGCTCACCGCCAGCAGCAGGAATCCGCATACCGCGAGGACCCGCGGTCCCACCTTGTCGTAGAACCGCCCCGAGAGTGGCGTCGCGACTGCCGCGGCAATGGGCTGGGCCAGGAGTACCTGACCCACCGCACCGGGTGACAGCCCGCGGATGGTCTCGAGGAAGAGCGGCAGCAGGAACTGCGCAGCAAAGAGCCCGACGACACCGACGTAGCCCACGACATTCGCAGCGAGAAAGACCGGATTCTCCAGCAGGCGCACGTCGAGCAGCGGCGCCTCCGTGCGGTGCTCGACGATCCAGAGTGCGGCGAGTGCCGCCACGCCCACCGCAAGGCTCGTGGTCACGGTCACTGACGCGAGGCCGAGCGTCCGCGCCGAGGCCGCGGCGTACAGCAGTGCGCCGAAACCCACCGACGACAGGACGACGCCGGGCCGGTCGAGTGCGGGCGTCTGCGGGCGCCGCCACTCCTGGAGCCATCGCCGTCCCGCGAGGATCCCCCATGCGCCTACCGGAATATTGAGGAAGAAGATCCAGCGCCAGTAGCCGGCATCCACCAGCCAGCCCCCGAGCACCGGCCCCAGTGCCGGCGCCACCAGCAGCGCCAGGCCGAACACGCCGAACGCGCGGCCGATGCGGGAAGGCGGAAACGCGCGGTAGAGGAGGGCCGTGCCGGATGGCTGCGTGATCCCGCCGCCCACGCCCTGCATCACCCGTCCGGCAATGAGCCAGCCGAGGGAGGGTGCCACACCGCACGCCGCCGAGCCGGCAGTGAAAAGGGCCAGTCCCAGGATGAACATGCGCTTGAGTCCGAAGCGGTCGGCGAGGTAGCCCGCCACCGGGGTGACGATGCCAAGCACGAGCACGTACAGGCTCACGATCCACTGCGCCGCGTGCAGGGACGCGCCGTACTCACGCTGCAGTGTGGGGAACGCAACGTTCACCACCGTGGTGTCGAGGATGACCATGAACACGCCGGTCACCACGCACGCCAGGGTCTTCCAGGGACTCCACGCCCCCTCAGCCGCCATCTATTACCCCTCTTCCATCGCGCTTCAGGAGTCCTTCACGAGGTGGAATGTAGGGTAGAGATGGGTGCACAGGCGCACCCTGGTTCCCGGGACTGGAGGCAGCATGTACCGCTCATTGCTCGTGCCGCTGGATGGATCCTCGTTTGCCGAACAGGCGCTCCCGATGGCCGTGGAGATCGCCGTCCGCTCGGGGGCTACTCTGCACCTCGTCCTCGTGCACAACTCGATCGCGGTGGTGCCAGGTCCCGGGGAACCGGTCGTGCTCGATCCCGCCGTCGATGACGCGTCACGCCGGCAGGAAGAGGAGTACCTCGCGTCAGTCTCGAGGCCCCTGACCGGCCAGGGAGTGCGGCAGGTCGTGACGCGGCTGCTCGACGGCCCCACGGCGGAGACAATCGCCACTTATGCGCGCGCGAGCGTCATCGACCTGGTGGTGCTTACGACACATGGCCGCGGCATCCTGAGCCGCTTCTGGATCGGGAGTGTGGCGGACCGGCTGGTGCGCCAGCTCGAGCAGCCGATCCTGCTGGTGCGCCCGCAGGCAGCGCGCGGGGCACCATCCCCGGCGATGATTCGCCGGGTCCTGGTGCCGCTCGATGGCTCGCCGCTCGCCGCCGCCATGATCGAGCCGGCAACCAGCTTCGGGGAATTGCTCGGGGCGGAGTTCATGCTGTACCGCGCCGTGGTATTGCCGCCGCCGGTGTGGCTCCCGCTCCCCGGGGTCATCATCCCGCCCGAGGATGCCGGCACGCCCACGAAGCTGGAGCTGGAGGCGACACGGTACCTCCACCAGGTCGCGCAGCAGCTGCGCCTCAAGGGGCTGACAGTCGAGACCGCGGTCGAGGTGGCTCCCGACCCCGTGGCCGCAATCGCCGCGCATGCGGAGCGTCATGGAGCCGACGTGATCGCGCTCGCGACACACGGCTATGGCGGGGCGACCAGGTTCCTGCTGGGCAGTGTGGCGGACAAGCTCCTGCGCACGGCCACGGTGCCGCTGCTCGTGTGGCGGCCCGGCGTCGGGGCGGAACCCGGTGCGGTCAGGTCGATGGAGTTTGCCGCGGTCCCCTGAGCCCCGCCGCGCGCAGGGCGTTGAGGATCACGGCGACGTCGATCCCTTCCTGCAGGAGCGCGCCGGCGGTGGGCGGGATGAACCCGGCCGCAGCGAAGAGCATGCCGACGGAACTGAGGCCGAGCCCCACGAGCACGCTCTGCCGCGCGATATAGGCGGTCCACCGGCTGAACTCGATCGCGTCGAGCAGCCGGTGCGGATCGTCCGCGAGGATGACCACATCGGCCGCTTCGGCGGTGATGCCGCCTCCCCCGGATGCGAGAGCCACGCCCACCGTCGCGGTGCTGAGGGCTGGCGCGTCGTTGGTACCGTCTCCCAGCATCATCACCTTGGAGCCGCCCGCCACCAGTGCGTGCACCACGCTCACCTTGTCCTCGGGCAGCAGGTCGCCCCGGGCCTCGTCGAATCCAAGCTGGGCGGCGATGGCCCGGGTATTGGCGCTGCTGTCACCCGAGAGCAGCACCGTCCGCTGAAATCCCGCGGCGCGAAGGTGCACGATGAGGTGTTCGATGCCGGACCGTAACGCATCAGCGTAGATAATGATGCCCGCCAGGGCACCGTCGACCGCGACGAAGGCCCGGACGGCGCCCGCGGCGCTGCGGTGGTCCTGCTCCAGGGCATCGAGTTCCGTCACGATTCCGGGATGACGCTCCCGGAGGAGGCTGGCGGCTCCGACCAGCACCCGGCGCCCCTCCACCGTGCCCTCGACGCCCCGTCCGGCCGTCTCCACCACCTCGGTCGGCGTCGGCAGGTCGCCGCCAATGGCGCGGGCGGCCGACACGACGGGCCGGGCCAGCAGGTGCCCCGAGGTGTTCTCCAGCGCGCCCGCCATGCGCAGCACGTCCGCCGTGGCGAACGCGGCCGTGGTCCACACGGCGCTTACCTCGGGCCGTCCAACGGTCAGCGTCCCTGTCTTGTCGAAGACCGCCACCGTGGTGCGCCCGAGCTCTTCCAGCGCCACGCCCGACCGGAAGATCACCTGCCGGCGCGCAGCGCGGTTGATGCCGCCGATCACCGCCACGGGAACGGCGAGAATGAGGGGGCACGGGGTTGCCACCACGAGCACCGCGAGCACGCGCTGCGTGTCGCCCGACGCCAGCCAGGCGGCCGCGCACACCGCCAGCGTGACCGGGGTGAACCAGACGGCGTAACGGTCGGCAAGCCGCTGCATTGGCGCCTTGCTCTGCTGAGCGTGGCGCACGAGCTCGACGATGCGGGCGTACTGGCTCTGTGCGGCAGGAGCGGTGGCGCGGAACAGGAGAGGGCCCTCGAGGTTGGCCATGCCGCTCATCAGGGCGACCCCCGGCTCGGCCAGGCGCGGGATCGGCTCTCCAGTGAGGGCCGCCGTGTCGAGGTGAGATCGCCCCTTCACCACCGTGCCATCGCAGGGGATCATGTCACCGGGACGCACGATCAGCATGTCGCCGGCCACGATCGCGCTGACGCTCACCTCTTCTTCGTGGTCCCCGGAGATGCGGTGGGCCAGCCGGGGCGCGGCCTCCTCGAGGGCGCGAACCGCCTCCGACGCGCGACCTTCGGCGTAGCGCTCGAGCGCCTCGCCGCCGGTCTGCATGAGGACGACGATCAGCCCGGGAAGCGGCGTTGTGAGGAGCGCGGCCGTGAGGATGGCCAGCATGGCCACGAGGTCGGCGGCGAACTTGCCGCGAAACACCCCGCGAAGGGTGCGGATGACGACGGGGATTCCGGTGAGAAGCAGGCCCGCCATCCACACCAGGTGAGCAACGGCGGGGTCGCCATACAACCGGACTGCGACCCCCCCCAGGATCGCGAGGAGGGCTGCCGCCGGGATGACGGCGGCCTGGCGGTTCACGCGCTCTGGCTTGAGTGCTCCTCTGCCTCCACGCCCTCGCGCAGGGAGAAGCCCACGCCCCGCACCGTCTGGATGAGCTGCCGCCCGCAGCTCGCATGCAGCTTCCGCCTCAAGTTGCCCACGTGCACGTCGACCACGTTGCTCTCGGGGTCGAAGTGCATGTCCCACACCTTTTCCAGCAGCTGGGTGCGCCGGACCACTTCTTCGGCGTGCAGGAGGAAGTGCTCGAGCAGCTGGAATTCCTTGTTCGTCAGATCCAGTGGCTTGTCGTCGGCCGTGGCCTGGTGCCGGAGCCGGTCGAGTGCGATGGGGCCGTACCGCAGCACTTCCAGCCGTTCGGCACCGCCGCGCCGCAGAAGCGCGCGGACCCGGGCGAGCAACTCGTCGAACCGAAAGGGCTTCGACAGGTAATCATCGGCGCCACTGTCGAGCCCGCGCACGATATCCTCGACCGCGTCGCGAGACGTCAGCATCAGGATCGGCGTGTTACGCCCCTCGCGCCGGAGTTCCTGCGCCACCTGAAAACCGGTCTTCTTTGGCAGTACTACGTCGAGCAGGATCACGTCGTACTGGTACACGTGCGCCAGCATCGTGGCCTCGGCACCGTCCGATGCGATGTCCACGACGTAGCCTTCCTCCTTCAAGCCCTGCTCGATGAAGCCCGCGACCTTCCGGTCGTCTTCTACCAGGAGAACTTTCACAGCGTAGCCGCCTCGGTTGAGTCCTGCTGGAAGTTTCCTTCAAGGGCATGAGCGGGCATGGAACTCTTCATGAAGGTTACTTCATGAAGAGGTGGCCTGCGGCAACCGCAGCACGAAATGGCCGCCGCCGCCGCCATCACTGGCCTCGGCGTAAAGATCTCCGCCCAGCAGTCGCGCCAGGCGCCGGGAGAGCGGGAGCCCGAGCCCGACGCCGCGCACCTCTTCGCCTGCCTTCGTCTCGTAGACGTCGAAGATCCGCTCGAGGTCAGCCTCCGGCACGCCCGGGCCGCTGTCCTCCACCCGAAAAAGGAGGGACGAGTCACCCGCGGGCGCGACGCGGAGCAGGACCACGCTCCCATTGGGCGCGTGGCGCACGGCGTTGTTGATCACGTTGCCCAGGATCTGTTCCACCCGCATGGCGTCGGTCCTGCAGGTCGGCATCGCTGCCGCGAGTTCGGTGCGCAACTCGATGTTGCGATGGGCCGCTGCCGGGGTTGCGTGGCTGATCGCGCGCCGTGCCACGGTCGCCGGATCGACTGCCTGAAAGTTGGGTCGCAGGCGATCCTCATCCAGGCGGGACAGGTCGAGCAGGTCGTTGATGAGCTCCACGGCCTGTCCCGCCGAGTCGAGCACCTCGAACGCGGCGCGCGGCACCGTGGCGGGGTCCTTCTTCCGCACCATCATCTCCGCCCAGCCGTACACACCGGCGATCGCGTTACGCAGCTCGTGGTTCACCATCGCGAAGAATCGTTCCCGCGTCCGCTGCAATCCCTGCACTTCCTCGAGCAGCCTCGCGCTCTCGCCGTGCAGCCGCGCGTTCTCCACCGCGGCCGCGGCCTGGGCCGCGAGGAGAAGTCCTACGTATTCATCCTCGTCGGTGAAGGCGCCGCCGCCCAGTTTTTCCGTCATGTAGAGGTTGCCGAAGACCCCGCGCCGACCGATGATCGGCACCCCCAGGAAGGAGTGCATGGGCGGGTGATTCGGCGGGAACCCGTAGGAATCCGGGTGTTTCCTGAGGTCCGGCAGGCGGACCACCGTCGCCTCGCGGATGACAAGGCCCAGGATGCCGTGCCCGCGTGGCAGTGCGCCGATCTGCTGGCGATGCTCTGCCGTGATACCGGTGGTGGTGAAGCTCTCGAGGGCACGGCCATCGGCTCCCAGCACGCCCAGCGCGGCATACCGGCAGCCGATGAGCTCAACCGCGACGTCGGTGACTTTCTGCAGCACGCGATCGACCGACATCTCGGTCGCGAGCGACAGGTTCGCGTAGAGCAGTCTCTCGAGCCGGATCTGCGCGGATGGTTTCTCCTCAGCTGGCATGTGGTGGAAGCTAAGCGCCTCACCGGGAGTCTTCACCCCCCCTTCACTGACCTTTCACCCCGGGTTCGCCAGACTGGACGGACATGCCTCCATTCCGTCACATCGTCGCGGCGGTCGCACCCGAGGCCGTCGCCGGAAGTGCGCTGAGGGTTGCACGCGCCCTGGCGGACGCGACGGGTGCGCGACTCACTTCGTTCTCCCTGGCCGACGACGTCACCCCTGGCGGGGGCGTCATAGGTATCGAGATCCCGCGCTTCGCGGAGAGCGTCGAGGCCGACCTGGTGGTCCTGCCACGGATGCTCGTTCGTGGGGAGCTTCTAGCCGACGCAGTGACCCGCCGCAGCCGGGTGCCATCGCTCGTGGTTTCCCCCGGACAGGAGGATCTCAGCAGCTGGCTCATCGCGCTCGATGGCTCTCCGCGCTGCCCCACCGTCCTGTCCATGGTCACCCCGCTGGTGGAAGCCCTGGGAGCCACGGCCGTCGCGCTCACCGTGGAACCCGGCCGGACCGGGGAGACCGGGACGAGCGACTGGCACCTGACGCGCACGCTGCAACTCTCGCGCACGCTGGAGGAGAGCGTGGCAGGTTCTTCGCGGGTCCCCAGCGCAGTGCTGACCCCGCTGCGGGTGCGGCACGGCGACGTGGTGACGGAAGTACTGCGGGAGCGGGAGTCCCTGGTTGCGACCGTGCTCGCGATCGGGTCGCGGCCTGGCGGCCCGCCGCCACCGATTCCCGAGGGCAGCATGGCGCGACGGCTCGTAAACGATGCCCCGTGCATCGTGCTGACCGTTCCGCTCTGACCATCGATACCGTGCTTCCGGCATAGCCCCGGCGGCGACGCTACACTTGTCGCCATGCCGGCCTCGCTGCAACCCGCCGTACCGTACCTGCTCGCAATCGGCACCAGCTTCCTGCCGCGGGGCGCCTCCCGTCGACACGGCGCGTTTGGCGCCGTCCTCGTCACCCTGGCGGTCGCCGCGGCCGGCCGGGTCACCGCGGCCGCCGTATCGTTCCACACAATCAACAACACGATGCTCTGGGGCGGCCTGCTGCTCGGCTGTGCGGCGCTGGCCGAGGGCTGGAAGCGCGGCCAACGCGCCGGCCTCCTTCCGCTGGCCCTGGCGCTGATGCTCACACTTGCCGGTTGCGGCGCGCTCCTGTGGCAGGGTCATGTCATCGTGTCGCTGCTCGCGGGGCTGGCCGGCGCTGCCACGGTGGTTGCGCTGCCGCTGAAGCCGCTGGCGTCAGTGGGCGACGGCGTGGCGGGTTCGGGCGGCATTACCGGACTGGTGCGCCGGTGGGGAATGCCGTTGCTCCTCGTCCTGCTGCTGGTTCCGGCACTTGGGCTGCTGCTGACGGTAGCGGGGTCCGGGGGTGCGTCACTGCGGGGCCTCCGTGACGCGCCCTTGAGTTCCGCCGCCGAGACGCTGCTGGCGGCGCTGCTCCTCCCGGCGACGCTCGTGCTGGCGGCAGTCTTTCCGTTCGGGCCGGTGGCGCGCGGTCCGCGCTTCGCCCCGGTCGGTGCCCTTCTGCTGCTGGTGGCGGTCGTGCCGCTCCTGGGCGAGGGCCTCGAGCACTGGCGTTCGCTCTATGCCGGCTGGCTCGCGGTCGGCGCGGTGGTGACGGCGTGGAAGGCGCAGTGGCCCCGAGTACTGGCGTGCGCCGGGTTGTTCGGGATCGCGTGTGGTGGCGGGTCGGTCTGGTGGGCGGGGACGCTCCTGACGGTGCTTGCCAGCCTGCTGTCGTGGCCGCAGACGGCGCATGAGCAGGCATGGCGGCCGGCGATGCTTGCGGCGGCGGCCTGCGGCATCGCCGCGCTCCAGGCGACGCTTGGTGTCGAGGTCGTGTATTCCGCGGTGCTGGTGATCGCGGTACTGGTCGGCATCCTGCGGACCCCGATGGCCGGGGCGGCGGGCGACTAGTAGGACGCGAAGACCGTCGTGTTCCCCCGCGCGTCGAACGCCACGACCTTGTAGTGCTCGGGGACACCGCCCTCCATGCCCGGGGATCCCGTCACCATGCCCGGCACCGAGAGCCCCACGACCTTCGGGTGCTCCTTCAGGAGGCGCGCGATGTCCGAGACCGGCACGTGGCCCTCGATCACGTAGCCCCCGACGATCGCGGTGTGGCACGACGACAGCGCGTCGGGCACGCCCAGTTCCGCCTTCACCGCCGTCATGTCGCTGGTGTCGTGAGCCACAACCGAGAAGCCCTGCTTGCGCAGATAGTCGACCCACTTGTTGCAGCACCCGCAGGTGGCCGACTTGTAGACCACCAGCTCGGTGCGCGGGGCCGGGGTGGCCGCGACCGTCGCCACGACGGCCGCCGCGATACCGAAGGCAGTGACCGTGACTTTGCGCACGAGGGTGGCGTTCATGGGGTTTCCTTGGCCGCCGGGTCGGGCTGCTCGCGGAACTCGACCTGGTCCGCGAGCACTTCGCGGAAGTCGCCGGCCACACGCAACCGGGCCATGCGATCGCCCATGAAGTTGAGCCGCCGCTCACGGAGGCCCGGGAAGAGCGGGACCACATCGTACCAGATGCCGATGTTGAGATCGGGGTGCTTCAACCGGAATTCGGGCTTGAGCCGGGCCTGATAACGGGCCATGGCACCTCCAATGGCTGCTTTCAAGGGTTTCTCCGGGTCATGCGGTGAATCATGCGCCGGCCGGAAGTGTATGCGACGCAAGCGATACGTCAATTCACAAATGTTGACCGCCCCTGAGGGGGTGTCCATATTTGGCCGCCCGGCCCATTCGAGGGATCGGGCTCCTACAGCGAGGTCGACCATGGCTTTCACGCTTCCGCCGCTCCCGTACGATTACACCGCGCTGGAGCCGCATATCGACGAACAGACGATGCGGATCCATCACGACAAGCATCACGCCGCGTATGTCAATAACCTGAACACCGCCCTGGAACCGCACGCCGCGCTACAGGGAAAGAGCCTTGACGCGCTGCTCGGCGACCTTGCCTCCGTGCCCGAGGCAATCCGCACAGCGGTACGGAACAACGGTGGCGGGCACTGGAACCACACGATGTTCTGGGAGATCATGGCCCCCGGTGGCGCGAAGGAACCGCAGGGCGCTGTCGCGGCCGCCATCGACAAGGCGTTCGGTGGGTTCGCGCCGTTCAAGGAGCAGTTCCAGAAGGCGTGCATCGGACGCTTCGGCAGCGGCTGGGGCTGGCTGGTCGCCGATGCGAAGGGCGGACTCGCCATCGAGAGCACGCCCAACCAGGACAGCCCGCTGATGGATGGCAGGAAGGCCATTCTCGGCTGTGACGTATGGGAGCACGCCTACTACCTCAAGTACCAGAACCGCCGCCCCGACTACGTGGGCGCCTGGTGGAACGTGGTGAACTGGACCGTGGTGGGGAAGCGCTACGAGCACCGGTAGGACAACCCAGTCACCCGGATACCTGAACTTCCATGGCGCTTCCCGCGGTTGGTTCGCCCGCCCCCGATTTCACGCTGGCGTCCACGTCCAGATCCGACGTGACGCTGTCCGCGCTGCGCGGAAAGAAGGTCCTGCTCGCGTTCTTCCCGCTCGCGTTCACCCGCACGTGCACCGCCGAGATGTGCGCCTTCAGCGAGGACTACGACAAGTTCCAGAGCAGGGACACCACGGTGCTGCCGATCAGCGTCGATTCCGTGGACACGCTGGTGGAGTTCAAGCGCAAGGAGAATCTGGCCGTCGACCTGCTGAGCGACTTCAAGCGCGAGGTCTCCCGCAAGTACGGCACGCTCATCGAGGAGCGCTTCTACTCCGGCCGCGCCTACGTCCTCATCGACCGGCAGGGAGTGGTGCGCTGGGCATTCATGGAAGCGACGCCCGGTTCCCGGAGGGAGAACGCCGAGATCCTCGAGCAGCTGGCGAAGCTCAGCTGAACCGTGGCATGATCGTCCTCGTCGCGGGGCCACGTCGGTGAGACGTGGCCCCGTTGCGCTTGGCCCAGCCG
>JAGGAG010000251.1 GCA_017889745.1 Gemmatimonadota bacterium
CGACCTCGAGCCGGTCGTGGCCGCCGATCGGGGTGAGCAGCGAGATGCATCCGTTCGTCGGGAAGAATGCGTGGCGAATGGGCTCGCCCGGTTCGCACAGCACGTCGGCCAGCCCGAGTTCGACCTGCTCGCAGCGATCGAGCAGGTGACGTCGGTCCCGGGCGGGCAGGGCGGCCAGCAGCAGGTTGCCCGCGGGAGCCGGTCTTGGCATTTGCACGGCAACTCTCTCGTCTATCGCGAACTGGGAGTGTCCTTGTGAGGCAGCATGACCGGCCGGCCGGGCCGGGTCTGTTCGGTGGCCCACCGATCCCGTGCGCTCCCGGCCTTCGCGATCGCCGCGGCGCCATGGACCTTTGGACAAGGAAGAGATCACCGTCAGCCCGTGAACGCGAATGCGCGAGGGCTCAACCCGACACCAGAAGGAGATTCACATGAACTGGGACCGCATTGAAGGCAATTGGAAGCAGGTCACCGGCAAGGTAAAGGTGCAGTGGGGAAAGCTGACCGATGACGACCTCGACGTCATCGCCGGCCGCCGCGACCAGCTCGCCGGCAAGATCCAGGAGCGCTACGGCATCGCCAAGGATGAGGCGGAGAAGCAGCTCGCCGCCTGGGAAGGCAAGGCAGACGATTCGTGGTTCGGCTGAAACACGAACGGAACTGATTCGCGCCCGGGAAGGGCGTGAGATTCCGGCGCCTCGCGGTTCCTCAGCGAACCGCGGGGCGCCGTTTCTTCTGGCACTGTCCGATCTGGAGTGTCGCGCGGCCTCATGCCACGACGGCAACCGCCATCGCGTGTTCGTGAACACGGATGGCGGTTGTCGTCATGGAGAAGGCCGAGTCGTGGCGTCGCGTCGCTACGCCTTTCGACTCTGGATCACGTTCACCAGCACCACGATGATCGCGAGCACCAGCAGGATGTGGATGAATCCGCCCATGGTGTAGGAGCTCACCAGCCCCAGCAGCCAGAGGACGATCAATACGACTGCGATAGTCCACAACATCTCGGTTCTCCTTGCTTCACGTCAATCGGCGCGCGTGGTGATCACCGGCGCTATTTCTGCGCGGTCAGCACCAGCTCGCCGTTCTCGACCGGAATTCTCCGGCCCGGGGCATGGTCCATCCGCACCGTGCCTTCCTGGTCGGCGAGGCGATAGCGCACATTGTAGCCGTCCGCCTTCTCCGCGGAGTCATACACGGTGCGACAGCGCTTCTCGACCGTCTGGGTCGTCTTGCCTTCCTGCATCTGCTCCTGGACCTTGCTGCCGGCATATCCGCCGGCCGCAGCGCCCGCCACCGTCGCCACGGTCCGGCCGGTGCCATGGCCGACCTGGTTGCCGAGCAAGCCGCCTGCCACCGCGCCGATGACGGCGCCGGTGACGTGCTGCGGATCGTTCGTGGAGGCTGCGTGCGTCACGATCTCGTCGGAGCAGACCTGGCGCGGCGTGCGGACCGTCCGGGTCCGTGGCTCGACGTTGAGCACTTCGGCGGAACGCTGGTCATCCAGCGCCCGGTAGCCGGCGAACGCGCCGGCTGCTGTCACCGACACGCCGCCAACGACGAGGCCGGTTATCAATGACTTGTTCATGATGAATTGTTGATCTCTTGCCGCGTGTGCGGCCGGAAAGGGCGAAAAGGGAGAATGTCCCCTGAGCTGAAAAGGGAGAATGTCCCCTACCTGCGGCCGCCGCGGAGCAGGAACGCGCAGATCGCCACGGCCACGGCCAGTGCGACGAGTTCGCCGGCGAGCCCGCCGAGCCGCGGGTCCATCGCCTTGGGCGCAATCCCCGCGGCGACCAGTCCGGCCACCGCCACGCCGGCGAGGCCCTCGCCGGCCACGAGCCCCGACGCGGCGAGAATGCCGGGATCGCTCGTGCCCTCGGGCAGCGGCGGGCGGTCGCGCTCCACGAGCGCGCGCACGCAGCCGCCGACGTACAGCGGCGCCATGGTCGCGAGCGGCAGGTACACGCCGATCGCGAAGGCGAGGCCCGACACGCCGCACAGCATCGCGCCGATCGAGAGGCCCGCGCCGGTGAGCACGAGGTCCCAGGGCAGGGCGCCCGACAGCACGCCCTCGATGATGGTCTTCATGAGCGTGGCCTGCGGCGCGGGGATTTCCTTCGAGCCGAACTCGTAGGCCTCGCCCAGCAGCATCACCGTGGCGGCCACGGCCCAGCAGGCGAAGGCCGCGCCGATCAGCTGCCCGAGCTGCTGCCGCGCGGGTGTGGCGCCCACGAGCCAGCCGGTCTTGAGGTCCTGCGAGATGTCGCCCGCCTTGCTCGCCGCGACCGCGACGATCGTGCCCACCGTGAGCACGCCGGCGCGCGCGCTCGGGTCCACCCAGCCCGCGGCCGCGAACACCGAGGCCGTGCCGAGCAGCGTCACGAGCGTGATGCCCGAGGTGGGCTGCGAGGACACGCCCACGATGCCCACGATGCGCGCCGCCACCGTCACGAACAGCACGCCGAATACGCCCACGCCCGCCGCGAGCACGGCCCGCTGCACGGCGCCCATCTCGCCCGCGAACACGCCCGGCACCAGCGCCGCGGCCAGCACCACGAACGCGATGCCGCCCAGCACGAACGCGCCCGGCAGGTCGCGGTCG
>JAGGAG010000071.1 GCA_017889745.1 Gemmatimonadota bacterium
TCGTGAATGGCGGCGGCCGACGTGGGCCTGACGGCATCGGTGATCCCGATGACGCCAAGCGCCCGGCCATCGCTGGCGACAAACGTGACGGACCGGCCCTGTGCGGCGAGGTTCGCCGCGTCGGCTGCGAGGAGGCCAAGTTCGATGCCGGCAGCCGTGAGCAGGTCGGCGTTCCCGAGCAGCGCGCGCTTTCCTGCCACCAGCCCCTCGATGCCCTGACCGGGGCGGTTGGCGATATGGGTGACAGGACCAGGTATCGCCAGCCGCTTGCCGGTGGCCGCGGCGGCGATGGCCTGTGACAACGGATGCGTGGACTTGCCGGCTAGTGCCGCGGCCTGGGCGAGCACCTCGTCGGCGTGCCCTTCCGGCAGAGTCCGAATCTCAGTCACGCTCGGCCTGCCCTCGGTGATCGTCCCGGTCTTGTCCAGCACGACCGTCTGGATCCGGCTCAGGCCCTCGAGCGTCGCGGCATCCTTGATGAGGATGTTGTGGCGGGCACCGAGGCCGGTGCCGACGGCAACGGCGGTGGGTGTGGCGAGGCCGAGCGCATCGGGGCAGGCAATGACCACGGCGGAGATCGCGAAGGTCAGCGCGGTGAGGAAGGGGGCGTCGGCGAACACTTTCCAGCCAACGAACGTGGCCACGCCGGCCCCGACCGCGACGGCGACGAGCACGGCGGCGGCGCGGTCAGCCAGCCGCTGGCGCGGCGCCTTGGAGTTCTGCGCCCTGGCGACCAGGTCCGCGATCTGGGCGAGCACGGTGTCCTTGCCGACGCGGGTCGCGCGCATGGTCACCGCGCCGCTCACGTTGATCGCACCGCCTACCATCGGATCGCCGGGGCGCCGCTTCACTGACCGGCTCTCGCCGGTGACGAGGGCCTCATCCACGTCGGTATCGCCCTCGGTCAGCTCGCCATCCACCGGGATCTTGTCGCCCGGGCGGAGGCGGATGAGGTCGCCCACGATGACATCGCTGGTCGGAACCTCGATTTCCTTTCCTTCGCGCAGCACCCGCGCTGTCGGGGGCACCAGGTCGAACAGGGCGCGGAGCGCGTCGGACGTTCCCCGACGCGACTTCATCTCCATCCAATGCCCGAACAGCACGAAGGTCACCAGCATGCAGGCGGCCTCATAGTAGGCCGTCGGGTATCCGATCACGGTCAGGTACAGGCTCGAGATCCAGGCTGCGAGCACTCCGGTGGCGATCAGCACCGACATGTCGAGCTTGCGGCTCCGAAGCGCGTGCCAGCTCCCGCTGATGAAGATCCAGCCAGCCCACCAGACCACGGGCATGGAAAGCGCCAGCTCCAGCCAGTGAGCGAGCGGTGGGTGCACCAGCATCGGCACACCGGGGATGTGGCCGGCCAGCAACGTCACGGGGATGGTGAAGGCGAGCGCGACCCAGAAACGGCGCCGCATGTCCCTTTCCATGGTCGCCGCCATCGCCGGGTCGGCCATCATGGATGCATGGTCGTGATGGGGTTCCCCGGCCGGTGGGGGCGCCGGGGACCTGGCCATGGAAGCGTGATCGTGGGCGACCGGTGCCGCCTGTGCCGGCGGCGCAGGATGTTCGTGGTGGGGCCCCGTTTGCGGGCCGTGGTCCTTCATGAAGCCTCCGGTACGGCCTGGGCTTGAGCGCGTGCGGAGTGCGCGGCTCGCGCGAGTTCCCGCTCCTTCCATAGTGAGTACACCGCGGGGATCACGAGCAGCGTCAGCAGCGTACTGCTCACCATGCCTCCCACCATCGGTGCCGCGATCCGCTTCATGACACTGGCACCGGCCCCGGTGCCCCAGAGAATCGGCAGCAGGCCGGCCATGATCGCCGTGACGGTCATCAGCTTGGGACGCACACGCTCGACAGCACCTTCCATGACAGCGTCATAGAGATCGTGCAATGTCGGGTTCCGGCCCCCGGCCCGTTTCGCCTGCCACGCGTGATCGAGGTAGATAAGCATGACAACGCCGGTTTCCGCCGCCACGCCCGCAAGGGCGACGAACCCGATCGCCACCGCCACCGACCAGTTGTAGTCCAGCACCCAGATGAACCAGAGCCCGCCCACGAGCGCGAACGGCAGCGAGAGCATCACGATCGCCGTCTCGCCCAGGCTGCCGAAGTTGAGGTAGAGCAGGATGAAGATGATGGCCAGCGTGGCCGGCACGACAACCGAGAGCTTCTTCGCCGCCCGCTGCATGTACTCATACTGGCCGCTCCATACCACCGTGTAGCCGGGAGGCAGCGCGACGCGGCGCTCGACCGCGCGCCGCGCTTCAGCGACGTAACTCCCGATGTCGCGACCCGTCACGTCCACGTACACCCAGGCGGTGGGCTGGGCCCCCTCGGTGCGGACGACCATCGGCCCGGCCACCTGCCGGATCGTGGCGACCTGGCCCAAAGGCACATAGGTCTCGGTGCCGCGTGCCGCCGCGCCCTGCCGCGCGCCGCCCATCGGGCCGCCCATCGCCGATGCCGCGCCCTCACCGACTCCGTGACTCACCGGAATGAGCACCGAGGCGAGGCGTTCCGGGTTGTCGCGGAGTTCCTGCGGATAGCGGATGCGGACGCCGTAACGCTCGCGTCCCTCGACGGTCCGTGTCACGGTCATCCCGCCGACGGCGGTGGCGATGACGGTCTGCACGTCACCGACGTTGAGGCCGTGGCGCGCGGCGGCGGCGCGATCGATGTCGATGTCGAGGTAGTAGCCGGACACCGCCCGCTCGGCGAAGGCACTGCGCGTGCCCGGCACCTGCCGGACGACATCCTCGATCTCCCGCCCCAGCCGCTCGAGCTCGCCGAGGTCGGGCCCGAAGATCTTCACGCCGACCGGCGTACGGATGCCCGTGGCGAGCATGTCGTTGCGCCCCTTGATCGGCATGGTCCACGCGTTGGTGGTGCCCGGCAGGCGTACCGCGGAGTCCATCTCCGCGATGAGGCGCTCCTGAGTCATCCCGGGACGCCACGCCGACTCGGGCTTGAGCGTGATCGTGGTCTCGACCATGTCGAGTCCAGCGGGATCGGTGGCGGTGTTCGCGCGGCCGGCCTTTCCCCACACGTGCTCGACCTCGGGGAAGGCCTTGAGGATGCCGTCCTGGATCCGGAGCATCTCCCGCGCCCGGGCCACGCTGATGCCGGGAAGCGTGGTGGGCATATACAGGATCGTGCCTTCATCCAGGGGCGGCATGAACTCGCTTCCCAGCCGCGTCCAGGGGATCCAGCTCAGCACCACCGCCATCACCGCCACGGTGACCACACCCCATCGATGCCGCAATACGAAGGTGATCATCGGCCGATAGAGGCGGATCAGGATCCGGTTGACGGGGTTGGCAGTCTCCCGGAACAGGCGACCCCGGACGAAGAGTCCCATGGTGACGGGAACGAGCGAGAGGGCGAGCAGACTGGCCGCCGCCATCGAGAACGTCTTGGTGTAGGCCAGCGGATGAAAGAGCCGTCCCTCCTGGCCTTCGAGGGTGAAGACCGGAATGAACGACACCGTGATGATCAGCAGCGAGAAAAAGAGCGCCGGTCCAACCTCCCGGGCCGAGTCGCCGACGATGCGCCACCGTTCCGTGGTGGTAAGCACGCTGGTGGTGTAGGACGCGCCGGGGATCGGCTGGCCCGCCGCGCGGAGCTTCGCGTCCACGGCACGCTCGAGGTGCTTGTGCATGTTCTCGATCATCACGATCGCGGCGTCGATCATGGCACCGATGGCGATGGCAATGCCGCCGAGGGACATGATGTCGGCACCGACACCCACCTGGCGCATGGCGATGAACGCCATCAGGATGCCGATCGGCAGGGTGAGTATCGCGACCAGGGCCGACCGGGCATGCAGCAGGAACACGATGCATACGAGGGCCACGATCGCGCTTTCCTCCAGCAGCTTTCCGCGCAGGGTCGCGATAGCCCGCTCGATCAGGTCGCTGCGGTCGTACACCGGGCGCACGATCACGCCAGGAGGAAGGCCGGCCTGCACCTCGGCCAACCTGGTCTTGATGCGCTGGATCGTCGTGAGGGCGTTCTGCCCGAACCGCATGACGACGATGCCGCCCACGGCATCGCCGCGGCCGTCGAGATCGGCGATGCCGCGGCGCACGGCCGGCCCGACACTCACGCGTCCCAGTTCGGCGACCCGGATGGGGGTGCCGTCCCGTGTGGCGCCAACCACGACGTTTTCGATGTCACCGAGGCTCTTGAGATAGCCAAGGCCGCGCACCATGTACTCGCGTTCGGTCAGCTCCAGCACCATCGCGCCCACGTCAGCGTTCGCGTTCTGGATGGCCGCCATGACCGACGTGATGGGCACCCGGTATGCGAGCAGGCGCGCGGGGTCGAGGTCGATCTGGTACTGCTTCTCGAATCCGCCGATGGAGGCGACCTCGGACACTCCCGGCACGGAGGTGAGCGCGTAGCGGAGGTACCAGTCCTGGATGCTGCGAAGCTCCGCCAGCGTCTTCGTGCCGGTGGTGTCCTCGAGGCTGTACTGGAACACCCAGCCCAGCCCGGTGGCGTCAGGGCCAAGGGTGGGTGTCACCGTCGTGGGGAGCTTGTCCTTGATCCCGTTGAGGTACTCCATCACCCGTGACCTGGCCCAGTAGAGATCGGTGCCGTCGTCGAAGATCACGTACACGAACGAGATCCCGAAGAACGAGTAGCCGCGCACGACCCGCGCGCCCGGCACCTTGAGCATCTCGGCGGCGATCGGGTAGGTGACCTGGTCTTCGACGATGCGGGGCGCCTGCTCGTTGAACTCGGCCTGGACGATGACCTGCACGTCGCTCAGGTCGGGCAGCGCCTCGAGCGGCGTTGCCCGCACGGCGAAGATGCCACCGATGACCGCCGTCGTCGTGAAGAGCGCAACGATCAGCCGGTTGCGCAGCGACCAGTCAATGATTCTGGTGAGCATCGCGCTGTCCCTCCGATGTCGGCTGATTCATGCCCGGCATGTCCTGCATTCCGGTGTCTGCCCGACCCGGTGACTGCGGGACCCGCGCGGGTGATCGAGGGAGTGGAGGAGCCGTTGACGGTCCCGTGCTGGGGGCCGTCACGTCCATGCCCGGCATGTTCCCCATGCCGCCAAGGGATGCTCCCAGGTTGGATTCGGCATCGAGCAGGAAGGTCCCCGAGGCGACGACCCGTTCCCCGGCGGCGATCCCGCTGATGATCTCGACGCGATCATCGGTGCTCGCACCGAGCCGGACCTCGCGCGGCGTGAACATGCCGCTGGTGTCTTCCACGAAGACGATGTTGCGCTCACCGGTGGCGAGCACGGCGGACCGGGGCACGCTCAGCACCGTTCGGGTGGGTGCCTTGAAGCGGATGGTCGCGTACATGCCGGGCTTGAGCGCATGGTCGGCGTTGGGCAGCTCCACCCGGATCCGGCCGGTGCGTGTTTCGGGATTGAGGGTCGGATAGACGTAGGTGATGTGGCCGGTGCGACTCGTTCCCGGCATCGCCGCGAACTCGGCCGTCACGGCGAGCCCGGTGCGTGCCGCCGGCAGGTCGGGCTCGAAGACCTCGCCTTCCAGCCACACCCGCCCGAGGTCGGCGATCTTGTACAGCGGTTCACCGGCCATGACGCGCTGACCGGGGAGCACGAGCTTCTCCACCACGACCCCGCTCACCGGAGCGGCAAAGGCCACCGTGCGGCCTGCCACTCCGGTCCGCTCCAGGCGCGCAACTTCACTCTCGGGAACGTCCCAGTACGCGAGCCGGCGCCGTGCCGATTCGAGCAGGTCGCCCGCGCCGGCCTGGGCCGAACCGGTGCCCCCGGCGAGGTCGGCGGTGAGCCGGCGGGCGACGAGCAGCTCCTGCTCGGCGCTCACCAGCATCGGGGAGTAGAGCTCGAGCAGCGGTTCTCCCCGGCGGACGGGCTGGCCGGTCTCGTTCACCAGCAGCCGCTCCACCCATCCATCGACCTTGAGCGCGACGGTCGCCACCCGCGTTTCGTCGTACGTGACCTGTGCCACGGTGCGTACTTCCCGCTGCAGCGGGCCCATGGTCGCCTCGGCGAAGGTGACGCCGATGCGATTGCGGTCCCGGTCGGTGAGCATCACGGGCTGAGCGCTGTCGGCCGATGCACCCTCATGTTCATGACCCGCTGCAGCGGCTCGTGTTTCCGGTCCGCGGCGCGTCATGAAGTACACGAAGACCACGGTGCCAAGGAGCACTGCGGCCAGCAGGCCGATGCGCAGGCCCCGCTGTCCGAACGTGCGGGGGCGGGCGTCGAAGGGTGAGTTACTCATGGGCGCCTCCAGGCGCGGGGGTGCCGACCTCGGGCGTGGCGGCGACGAGTGGGTGTCCGGTGAGCATCTCCAGTTCGGCGAGCGATTGACCCTGTTCCGCCTCGAGGCGGGGGATCTCGGTGCGATAGCCGTTGGCGGTCATGAGCGCGTCGAGGTACGTCATGAAGTCGACGTTGCCGGCCTGGTAGCCGGCGCGCGCCGAGGCCACCGTCGCCTCGGTCTGGGGCAGGAGCGTATGCCGGTACAGGGCGTACAGCTGGCGCGCGCGTTCCAGCCCGGCGACCAACTCCGACACGCGGCCCCGCGTCTCGGCGCGCATCGCGTCGAGGTCCGCCTGCGCCATCTGGCGCATCGCCACCGTCTCTTCCCGCATCTTTGATTGCCGGCTGCCCGCCCAGATGGGCAGGCTGGCGCCGAGCATCAGGCTGAGCATGCGATCGGTGCCGCCACCCTGCATCGGCTGCTGGCCGTAGATCACGCCGATTTCGAGGTCGGGCCAGAGCTCGCGGCGCGCGAGCTCCTCGGCGGCAGTTGCGGCGCGCACCTGATCGGCGCCGGCCTGGATCATTCCGCGGGATGTGAGGGCCAGCGCCGTCAGCGAATCGGTCGACGGCAATGAATCGGGAAATGCCGGGAGTTCGGGGACGCCGGTCGGGTGGTTCGCAGGCCGGTCGAGCACGGCATTGAGCCGGGCAGCCATCCGGCGCCGCATGGACGTCATGTCCGCGATCTCGGCGGTCATGCGGCCGATTTCCAGCTGCGCGCGCAGGACGTCCGCCTGCCTGGCCTCGCCGGTAGCGTACATGCCCGTCACCGTGCGCGACACGCTCTCGAGCAGTTGCAGCGATTCGCCCATCACGCCCAGCGTGGCATCTGCCCGGTACAAGTCGTAGAACGCCATCGCCGCGCGGTTCCGCTGTTCCCAGACCGATTCACCCACCCGGGCCAGTTCCGCGTCGGCTCGTGACTGGGCGACCTGACCGGCCAGCCCGAGCTTCCCGGTGCCCGGAATCGGCAACATCTGGGTCAACTGCACCTGGTTCATGCCCAGCGGTTGCTGCAGGGCGAAACCGGGGAGTTGCCGGTTCATGGTCGCGACCTGGATCCAGGGGTCGGGCAGGCGCTTGGTGCCAGGCACGCGGGCCGCCGCCGCCAGGGCCGACGCCTGCGCCGCCCGGATGGCGGGGCTGGCGCTGTCCACGGCTCGGTAGAGGGCGTCGATGGTGAGGGGGCCGGGGACGCTGGCCAGCCGCGTGGGCACGGCCTGACCGGCGACCGGTGCCGCCATCAACGCACCGGCCAGAAAGGTCGGGAGCAGGCGTCTCCCGGCGGTGGCCCGCCAGGCGACGCGATGCCCCCATGAGGGCAATCGCTTCATCATCTGATCCTCGTTCGTGTGATGCCGCGTGTGCCGACTGGCACTCGCGGCTGCGTCACGGGCTACACGAGGATCAGGCTATGGGAGGGGGAGTTTCCGGTGTGGGCAGCACCGACACGAACAGCGCAGGCGAGAGCTTGGTCCGCTCGGCGGTAATCTCCGGGATGACAAGCTGCGGCGTTGCCACGGCGGCGATCCCGGTGGTCGCGCAGCCCGTCATGGCAAGGCAGCCAGCTGGCGAGTGCTGCGGCGCGGAATCCTGATGCGTGGGCACGCAGGGACTGCGGGTGCCGTGTGTCGTGTGGCCGCCATGTGCCGGCGCCTCCAGGACACCGGCACCATGCGTGTAAGCGCCAGCGCAGAGCGGTGTTACGCCCAAGGTGGCGAATTGCCCCGCCAGAAGCATGAGAAGTGTGCCGGCCAACCTGTTCGCACGCATGGTTCAACTTATGAATGAAGGAGTCCAGGCGCCACTGAAAGCAGTATGAAGATCACTTTCGCCGGCTACCGCTTCTGCATCATCCGAACGATTGCCACGACCAGGAAGACGGCGAGCAGCAGTCCGAGAACCGCCCCAATGCCGTACCCGCCCGAGAAACCGTGCATGTAGTCTTGCATCGTTGCCTCCATCGCCATTCAAGGAACTGCCCCCGGCGGACAGCCACCTGCACACCAGTTGAAATCGACACTGTCGATGCGAGAGCCACAATCGGTCAAAGGAATGACTTGCGCACAAAGGCTGGCGGGGCAGTCCGCACATTCCACCCACGCGACGCCGGGTCGTCCTGTTCACACCTTGAACTCGTACTTGAACCCCGCCTCCTCGAGCAGGTCGAGCACCAGCCGTACCGGCAGGCCCATGACGCTGAAGAAGTCTCCCTCGACCCGCTCCACCAGCGCCGCGCCGTATCCCTGGATACCGTATGCACCCGCCTTGTCCATTGGCTCGCCGGTGGCGATGTAGGCGCGGAGGAAGTCATCGGAGACATGGCGGAAGGTCACCTTCGTCACGTCGGTCTTGAGGCGCACCTGGCGGCGGTGGGACAGTGCCACCGCGGTCACCACCTGGTGCGAGTGGCCCCGGAGGCGCGACAGCATGTGGAACGCGTCGGCCTCGTCGGCCGGCTTCTCCAGGATGTGGTGCCCGGAGACCACGACGGTGTCGGCGGCAAGCACCAGGTCGCCCTCCACGCTCAGCGCCTTCGACTGCGCCAGCCGCTCCGCGTAGGGGATGGCCCTTTCGTCGGCGATCCGCACCTCGGGCACGCGCGACGGGGTGACGCTGCAGGGAATCCCAAGCATCTCCAGGAGCTGGCGTCGCCGCGGGGAGGCGGATGCGAGAACGAGGGGAGGTATCATGCGGCACTCCGCTCCAGGATCAGGGTGACCGGCCCGTCATTGACCAGCGCGACCTTCATGTCGGCGCCGAAGCGTCCGGTGGCCACCATGAGGCCGCGGCTTCGCAGCTCGGCCATGAACCGGTCGTGCAGCGGAATGGCGACCTCGGGCCGCGCGGCGCCGATGAACGACGGGCGCCGGCCCTTCGACGTGTCGCCATAGAGCGTGAACTGCGAAATGACGAGCAGCGCGCCGCCCACGTCGGCGAGGCCGAGGTTCATCTTGCCCTCGGCATCGCTGAAGAGCCTCAGCCCCGCCACCTTGTCGGCGAGCCAGGTCACGACCTCGACGGTGTCATCGGGGGCGTAGCCGACGAGGAGACAGAAGCCGGCGCCGATCTCGCCGGTGACCGCGCCATCGATGGTGACCGACGCGCTGGAGACGCGCTGCAGGACAATGCGCATCAGCCAGCACCGATCACCCGGAAGACTTCCACTTTCTCCTCCCGTCCCCTCAGCTCCATCGGCTGCAGCGCCTCGTAGTCCCATCCGCCGTATGTCGCGGCCCGGACCCCCTCGGCCACCAGGATCTCCCCGGCGCCGGCCTCGGCGCACAGGCGCGCGGCCACGTTCACCACGTCACCGAGCACGGTGTACTCCAGCCGGCGATGGCTGCCGATGTTGCCCACGAACACCTCGCCGAAATTGATGCCGATGCCGACACCGAGCGCGGGACGGCCGGCGGCCAGCCAGCGCGCGTTGAGGTGCGCCAGCGCTTCCTGCATGGCGAGCGCGGCGCGCACGGCACGATCGGGAGCGTCCTCCTGCGCCTGCGGCGCGCCCCAGAGGGCCATGATGGCGTCGCCCACGAACTTGTCGAGCGTGCCGCCATGCTCGAAGACCACCTCGACCATCTCGGTGAAGTACTCGGAGAGGAGCTTGGCCAGCGCCTCGGGTGGCATGCCCTCGGCGAGCCTGGTGAAGCCGCGCACGTCGCTGAAGAGCACCGCGATCTTCCGCCGTTCGCCGCCCAGCCGCGTGGCGCCGGCGTTGCGCGCGATCTCGGCGGCCACGCCAGGCGCGAAGTAGCGCTCGAAACTGCCCCGCACGATGGCCTGCTCCTGGAGCTCGTCGGCCTGCATGCTGGCCCGGATGCCGGCCGCGGCGATGCCGCCGAAGGCGATGAGGAACTGGAGGTCCTCGTCGCTGAACGAGTTGGTGGCGGTGACGCTGTCCACGTACAGGATGCCGAGAACCTGCTCGGCGGTGGCCATCAGGGGCGTGCACATGGCGCTGCGCACGCTCTGCCGGAGGATGGACTGGCCGGTGAAGCGGCTGTCGGCGACGGCATTGTCGGAGAGCACCGCGACGCGCCCCGCGACGACGGTATCCACGATGGAGCGGGGCACCGCCTCTGCAGGCAGGCCACCGATGCGGCTGCGACTCATGCGGGGCACGAGCTTGCCGCTCGCCACGTCGAGCAGGAGGATCGCGACCCGATCGACGGCGAGCACCTCGAACGCAGTGTGCACGATCGTCTCGAGGAGCCGCTCGTGATCGAGTTCGCCGGAGAGCCGCTGGGAAAGATCGAGCAGCAGCTCGAGCTTGCGTGACTGCCGCGCCGCGGCGTCGGCGTCACCGAGCTTGAGGAGGCTCCGCTCCGAATGGGCGTCGAGGTGGGCATAGGCGTCGCGCGCGTACTCCACCGGCACCTGTCGCACGATGGTGCCACCAGCGGCGCGCGTGCCCGTCTCCAGCGGCTCCACCCGGAAGTCCGCACGCCCGAAAGTGAGGGTATCGAACGCGGCGGCACGGCCGCGGGTGACACGGTTGCCGTTGACCTGGGTGCCGTTGCTGCTGCCCAGGTCGGTGACCTCGAGGAAGCCGTTCTCCGCGCGCAGCTCGGCGTGACGCCGGGAGATGGTGGGGTCGGGCACCGGGAGGTCGCTCGAGGGACCGCGGCCGAGCACGTAGGAATTGCCGGTCGCGATATCGAAGGACTCGGGGCCATTGGTACGGACGAGCCGGAACGCGAGCTCACTCATTCCGCACCCCTCGCCGCGAGCGCCAGCGCGGTGAGCACCGCACGCGCCTTGGCCTCGGTCTCGCGCCACTCGGCCATGGGATCGGAGTCGGCCACGATGCCGGCCCCGGCCTGCACCCAGGCGCGGCCGCCCTTCATGACGCAGGTTCGGATCGCGATGGCGGTGTCGAGGGTAAGCGCGCCCCAGCTGACATAGCCAACCGCACCGGCGTACGGGCCGCGGCGGGTGGGCTCCAGCTCGTCGATGATCTGCATCGCCCGCACCTTCGGCGCGCCGCTCACGGTGCCCGCGGGAAAGCATGCGCCAAGCGCCGCCAGGGCATCGACCCCGGGGCGCAGGCGTCCCCGCACTTCGCTGACCAGGTGCATGACGTGAGAGTATCGCTCCACGGTCATGAATGCGGTAAGGCGGACCGTGCCGTACTCCGCCACCCGGCCCACATCGTTGCGCCCCAGATCGACCAGCATGAGGTGCTCGGCGCGCTCCTTGGGATCGGCGACGAGCTCGGCCTCCATGGCGCTGTCCTGCTCGGGAGAGCTGCCGCGCGGCCGTGTGCCGGCGATCGGCCGGACCACGACCTCGCCGTCTTCCACGCGCACGAGCACCTCGGGCGAGCTACCCACGACGTATACATCGTCAAACTGCAGGTAATAAAGGTACGGCGCCGGGTTGAGCGCGCGGAGATAGCGGTAGGTGAGGAATGGCGGCGGCGCGGCGAGGTCGATCCGCCGGGAGAGGACCGCCTGGAAGATGTCGCCGGCCGCGATGTATTCCCTGATCCGCTCGACGTCGGCGCGGAAGGCGTCGTCGGCATAGGGAGACGCCGATGGGGCGACGGCGACCGGGTCCATGGCGAGCGGCCGGACGCGGCTGGGAGACTCGAGCCGGCTCAACCAGCGGTCGATGCGGGCCTCGGCCTCATCGAACGCCTTTCGCAGCGCCCCAGCGCCGGCGCCGGCCGGCAGCTCCACCGACGCGATGACGGTGGCGCGATTGTAGATGTTGTCGAGCACCAGCAGGGTATCGACCACCATGAAGAGCGCGTCGGGGAGGTCGCGGTCATCCGGCGGCGGATCGGGCAGCCGCTCGAGGGTGCGCGCGACGTCGTAGCCCATGAACCCCACGGCGCCACCGGTGAAGCGCGGGAGGCCGGGCACGTGCGCGGGC
>JAGGAG010000009.1 GCA_017889745.1 Gemmatimonadota bacterium
ATCGTTCCCGAGGGTCACCCGTGGCTCAAGCCCGTGCGACGGCATCCGCCCGACGAAGCAGGCGGGCATGTGCCGGGGGACATGGTGAACCGGGAGGAGTACCCGTTCTTCCAGATCCACGGCGACGAGGTGCACGAGGTCGCCGTGGGGCCGGTCCACGCGGGTATCATCGAACCCGGGCACTTCCGCTTCCAGGCGCACGGCGAGGAGGTGCTCTTCCTCGAGATCATGCTCGGCTATCAGCACCGGGGAGTCGAGCGCCTGCTGGAGACGCGTCGCTGGCCGGACGCGGTCCTGATCGCCGAGTCGATCGCCGGTGACACGGTGATCGCGCATGCGAGCGCAGCGTGCGGTGCCATCGAGGCACTGGCCCGGAGCCGCAAGACCCCCAGGGGGCAGACCATTCGCGGCATCGCCCTCGAGCTGGAGCGCCTGGCCAACCACATCGGGGATCTCGGCGCCATTGCGGGCGACATAGCGTATCAGCCGGCCGCCGCGTATTTCGGGCGGATGCGGGGCGAATGCCTGAACCTCCTGATGACGCTCTCGGGCAATCGGTATGGCCGGGGCCTCATTCGGCCGGGAGGGGCGCTGTTCGACATTCCGTCCGCAATGGCGGGCGAGATGCGTGCGCGCCTGGAGGTGCTGGCCGATGAGCTGCGCCCGGTGGGCCATCTCCTGCTCAAGAACGCCTCGGTGCAAGCTCGACTCGAGGGCGTCGGTGCCGTGTCGCGCGCGCAGTGCCTCGAGCTCGGCCTGGTCGGTGTGGCGGCGCGAGCCTGTCAGGTGCCACGGGACGTGCGGCACGACCACCCGTACGGGGTGTTCCGCTTCGCCCACATTCCCGTGGCCACCGCCTGGGCCGGTGACGTCCTGGCGCGAACGCTGGTACGCTGGCTGGAGGTGCAGCGCTCGCTGGAGTTCGTCATCGAGCAGGTGGGCGCGCTGCCCAAGGGCGCCGCGCAGGTGCCGTGCGGCGCTCTCCGACCCGGAGAACTCGCCGTGGCGCTGGAAGAGGGCTGGCGAGGGGAAGTCGCGCACATCGTGATCACCGACGATGCCGGGAATGTCCGGCGGCACAAGGTGGTGGATGCCTCGTTCCACAACTGGAGCGCGCTGGCGGTGGCGATGCCGGGCAACCAGATCTCGGACTTCCCGCTCTGTAACAAGAGCTTCAACCTGTCGTACGCGGGGCACGACCTCTGATGCTCGACTTCCTCCGCACCCGGCTGGCGCAGGGCACCCGGACGTCGGCATTTCCTGGCGAGGCCCCGGAGTTTCCGGAGCGCTTTCGTGGCAGACCGACGCTCGATGGGGCCCGATGCCTGGGGACTTGCCGTGAGTGCCAGGCTGCCATGCCCTCCTCGCTGCTCGTCGTTGCGCCGGACGGCCGGGCTTCGCTCGACGTTGGAGCGTGCCTTTTCTCACCCGAGGAGGCGACGGCGTGTCCTCACGGGGCCATCAGCTTCACGGCCGATGCGCGCCTGTCGGCACGTGATCGCCCGGGCCTCGTCAGCGAGACGGGCGAGCTCCCTGCCATCGAGGCGCTGGGGCGCCGCATGCAGCAGCTGTTCGGCCGGTCGCTGCGACTGCGCTCGGTCGCCGCCGGTAGCTGCAACGGATGTGAGGCGGAACTGGTGGCGCTGGGAAATGTCGTGTTCGACATGGCGCGGTTCGGCATCCAGTTCGTCGCGTCGCCCCGGCACGCTGACGGCCTGGTGATCACGGGGGCGGTGAGCCGGAACATGCGGGACGCGCTGTACCGCACGTACGAGGCGATCCCGGACCCGCGGATGGTGATCGCCGTGGGCGCGTGCGCGATCAATGGCGGCCCCTTTCGGGACAGCCCGGAGGTGGGCAATGGGGTACCGCCTGACCTGCCGGTGGACCTGTGGATCGCAGGGTGCCCGCCGCACCCGCTGACCGTGCTGGACGGCCTGCTTCGGCTGCTGGGGCAACTGGACGGGCAGAGTGCGCCCGCGCCGAAGGCCTGACTCCGAGGCGCAGACATGCCTGGACGGAAGGCGTCGGAAACGACCCGCCGGGACCAGATCATCAGGGCCGCCTACGCGGTTGCCGCGACGCACGGACTGAATGGGCTCACCGTGCGGCTCGTCGCCGGGAAGGCGCGGCTGAGCACCGGCCTGGTGCTGTTCCACTTCAGGTCGAGAGACCAGCTCATCGTCGCGCTCCTCGACTGGCTCCTTGCGACAACCACGGTCCTTCATATCGGCCCCGAGATCCAGCAGATCCCGGCACCGCTCCGGCGCCTGCTCGCGCTGCTGAGGCAGGAGATGGACCGCCTCTCACGCGAGCCCTTGCGGCTCAGGTTGTTCTTCGAATTCTGGGTCGTGGGCGGCAGGCACAAGGCGATCGGCACGAAGATGGGGGGCGAGTTGTCGCGGTACCGCGAGGCGTTCCGTTCCATGGCCGGGGAAGTGCTCGAAGCCGAGCCTACGCGCTTTCCCCACGTCACCCCGGACGGGCTGGCGGCGGTGGCGGTCAGTTTCATCAAGGGGTGCGCGGTCCAGGCGATGATCGATCCGGACCATTTCGATATCGAGGAGTACCTGCTGGCAGCAGAGGGGTTACTGGGCCAGCTCGCCCCGCCCGTCCCTCCCATCCGCACCTAGCGGACTGAGCCGGAACCACATCGACCGCGCCACGAAAATGCCCGCGATCCCCGCGAGGACGACGTCACTCAGGAAATGCGCCTGTGCCGCGACCCGGGTGAAGGCACACCCGGCGGCGAAGAGCATCCACGCCGGCCACGTTCGGGGGAACAGACAGCTCGCCATGCCCGCGCCGGCGAAGGCGACCATGACGTGACTGCTTGGCAACCCGATCGCCGTGGTGCTCCACGGGTGGTCGGTGAAGCTGCGGAAGAAGTAGGCGCCGTCGTGCAGGCCGGGCCGCTCGCGGCGCAGCAGGATCTTGAGGACCTCACATGCGAGGCCGGAGGCGACGGGTGCGGCGGTGAGCAGCATGCCCCGCCACCAGAAGCGGCGCGGCGCCGGTGCGCCCGTGCCGCGATCGCTGAGAATGAGTGCCGCCGAGCCGAGCATCCAGGTGGGGACGAAGCCGGCGATGCGGAAGAGGCGTCCCCAGTCCCTGCCGTAGACATCGTTCACACGAAGGTGGTGCCAGGCCCAGCCATCCAGCGCGCACGCGAGGGCAAAAAGAAGGGCGCTCGCCAGGAGCGCCCGCGGAGGCAGCAGTCGTCGGAGCGGCGTAGGCTCAGTGGCCACAGCCGCAACTGCTGCCGCACCCTCCACCGGACACCGGCGGCTCGCCCACCTTGCCACTCTCCTTTGACGTGAGGAGGGCCGCCCCCCCGCTGATCACGCGGCGTACCGGTTCACCGGTCTCGGGATCCTGCTCGAGCGGCGGGTCGCTGAACGACTGGCGCACATCGAACCGGCGCGGGGTGGGGGCGAGGGTTTCGTAGGTGTACGTGGGCATGGGAAGAGTCTACTCCACCCAGTCCGCGATGAACAAGTCCGTCTCGCCCGGCTGGCGACCATGGCGGTTCGAGGCCCAGACCAGGTGCTTGTAGTCGTAGCTGAACATGGGGAACGAATCGAACTCGGGATTGGTGGTGACTGCCTCGAGCCCGGTGCCATCCAGGTTGATCAGGTAGAGGTCGAACGCCCCGCTGCGGGGGTTCCTGTAGTTGGATGAGAAGATGACCTTCTTGCCATCGGGCGTGAACACGGGCGCGAAGTTGGCGCCGCCGAGGCTGGTGATCTGGCGCGGGTTGCTGCCGTCGGCGTTGGCGATCCACACCTCGGTGCGCGAGGGCCGCACCAGCCGCTCCTTGAGCAGGCGGTAGTAATCGGCGGTGTCCGCCGCGGTCTTGGGATAGGCGGCACGCCATACGATGCTCTTGCCATCGGGAGAGAACCAGGCGCCGCCATCGTAGCCGATGCGGTTGGTGATGCGCTTCAGGTTGCTGCCATCCGGGTTCATCGTGTACAGCTCGATGTCACCGTCCATGGTGCTGGTGAAGATCAGCTTCTTCCCATCGTGCGAGACGGTAGTCTCCGCGTTGTACGCGCCGTTGTTCGTGAGCTGGCGCAGGTCGGAGCCGTCGAGCTTCGAGGTGAAAATCTCGAGATAACCGAGCGGCCAGACATACCCCTGGGACTTGTCGGGCGGCGTGGGACAGGCCTTGTCGTGCTTGAAGGTACTGCTGTAGAGAATCCGCTTGTCGCCGTCGTAGAAGAAGCCGCAGGTGGTGCGGCCCTCGCCGTTCGACACGCGCCGCATGTCAGAGCCATCGGCGTTGATCAGGTATTGCTGGTCGCAGCCGGCGTCCACCTGCTCCTGCCGCTGGAAGATCAGCTGCTTGCTGTCGCGCGAGAAATAGGACTCGGCGTTGTTGCCGCCGAAGGTGAGCTGGCGGATGTTCCGCAGGTGCCGCTCACCGGAGTCGGGCTTCCAGTACGTGGTCGAGGCGGCCGTTGTCGCTACGGGCTTGGGGGCCGCCGCGCCTTCGGACGACTTGCCGCTGCACGCCATCAGCAGCGCGACAGTCGATGTGGCGAGCACGGTGCGGGTCGTTCCCATGGTTGAAGTGGTCACGTAAATCCCGTAGCAGCTTGAGGTTGAGACATCTGAACAAGAGCCGAGAAGGATACCTCCGGGCGGGCATCCGGCAATCCGTATTTTACCGGATGCCCGGCCTGGCACTGGCTGCCCTGCTCCTGCTGTGGGGACGGGCTGTCCGGGCCCAGGACTGGGACAGCCCGGCCGCGAGCGCGCTGGTGGATCGCGCAGTGGCGAGGCGGGCGCACGTCGACTCGACGCTCCGCGCCTGGACGGGCGACGCCACGGGGACGCTGCAGTTCCTGGTGGAACTGGGCAATTCCACCGTCCTGCCACCGCGCGTGGTGAAGCTGGTGGAGTTGGCTTCGGCGGTCCGGTGGCAGGCGCCGGGGGTCACCCAGCAGCGCATCATCGGCCGGCGCGACACGATGCTGCTGCCGGGCGACGTCGGCTTCTACAACGACCGGTACGGGGTGATCACCAACAACCTGGGAGACCGCATCAGGCTGGGCGACGGCAAGGATGTGCGCGACCTGGCCCATCCACTCTCACCGGCCGGGCGGCCGGGCTACGCCTTCGCGATCACCGACTCGATCTCGATCACGGTACCGGGGCGCCGGGTGGAGGCGTACGAGCTCCTGCTTCGGCCTCGAGATCCGGAGGCACCGGGCATGGTGGGGAGCCTCTACCTCGATCGCGCAACGGGCGACCTCGTACGCCTGGCCGTCACCTTTACCCGCGCGGCGATCCTCGATCAGCGTATCGTGAAGCTCGCGCTCGTGCTGGAGAACCTGCTGGTGGATGGACGCTACTGGCTGCCCTACCGCCAGGAGCTCGAGGTGGTGCGCAGCAGCACCTGGTTCGATTTCCCGGTGGACGGAATCGTGCGCGCGCGCTGGCTCGTGACCAATCACGCTGCGTACGCCGACAGCGCCACCCCGCCGCCGCCGCTTCCGACCAACGGGCGCCCCGTCGTAGCCAATTCCTCGACTCGCATCACGCTTGCTCCGCCGGAGGAGCGCGACCAGTACGACTGGCGCGAGCCGATTATGGCCGCGCTGGAGCCGACGGAGCGGGCGGTGACCGCTGCCGAAGTGCAGTCGGTGCAGCAGCAGGCGCAGAAGCTGGTGCAACAGGGCGTGCTGGAACGCGCGACGCGTGCGTCCATCGGCGGCCGCGGCATTTCCGACTTCGCGCACGTCAACCGGGTGGAAGGGCTGGGTCTCGGCCTCGACGGGCGCGTGGGACTGGGTGGCGCGTGGCGGGCCGGTGCGCGCGTGGCGTACGGCGTCAGTGACCAGCAGCTCAAGGGCGGACTGGACATTTCGTGGCGCGTGAGGCCGGCGCTCCGCATGTCGCTGTTCGGCGGGCGCGCGTATCGCGACGCAAGCGACGTCGCCGAGGTGTCGGGGGTGCGCAATACGCTGGCGGCGCAGATCCTGGGCGAGGACGACACCGATCCGTACGACGTCTACGCGGCGGGTGTCACCCTGCTGGCTGAGCCGGGCGGCGCGCTCACGTTGGATGCGCGCCTCTCAGCGGAACGCCAGGAAAGCCTGAGCGTCAACGCCGCGCCATGGAGCGGCACGTACGGTCCGACGATCCCGGCGGTCGAGCTCAACGCGATTCGCCTCGACCTGGCGCTGACGCGGCAGCGGGACGCGGTGGGAACGTCGGGCAGTACGCTGGGCTGGAGCGTCAACGGGCGGCTCGAAGCCATCGACCCGCGCGACGGGTCGCCCGATGCACTTGTGGTCCGCGCGGCGGGAGGGCTCGTATACGATCGTCCGGTGGGTCCTCCGGTGTTGCACCTGGAGACGCATGCCGGAGCGGTCGGCGGCGGAGCCGTGCCCAGCCAGGAGCTGGTGCGACTGGGCGGCATGGTGACGGGTCCGGGCAATTCATACCACGAGTTCGCCGCCCGCTTCGGCGTCTCACAGCGGGTCGAACTGAGGATCCCGGTGCCGTTCTTTTCGCTGCCCCTGCTCAAGTACGGGAAGAGCCCGTCGCGGGCGACGCTGGCGCCATACGGCACGCTCGTATGCGTCTCCCACCGGGTGGCACAGGCGGGAGGGTCAGCGGCCGATGGCTGTTACCCGTCGGTGGGTGTCGGATTCCTGATGCTGTTCGATGTGCTCCGCTTCGACGTGGCCTATGGGTTCCGGGAGGGCGGCTGGCGGTTCGGGGTGGATGCGGGGCGGTTTCTATGGGGAATCCTGTAGCCGCGAAACCGCGCCGGGGTGGCGGGCGTACGTACCGCAAGACGTCCCTATATTTGCCGGTCCGTTGCGGTTGCGTGCTCCAGCCAGCGCGAGGAGCCTGACTGTCCGAGTTCCTGGTCTATCTCCGCCTTGGTTTTGGCCACATCGCCGATCCGAGGGCATACGACCACATCCTGTTCGTTGCGGCGCTGACGGCGGCCTACCCGCCGGTGGCATGGCGCCGGCTGATATGGCTGGTGACGGCGTTCACGCTCGGCCACTCGGTGACGCTGGCCCTGGCGACGCTGGACCTGGTGCGGGTCAGGTCGCAGCTGGTCGAGGTGCTGATCCCGGTAACGATCGTGTTGACCAGCATCGCGGCGATGGCGTTCTCCAGGGGGGATTCCGAGGACGCCGGCCCCACCCGGTCGCAACTCCCGCAGTACGTGCTGGCCGCGACCTTCGGGCTGATCCACGGGCTCGGCTTCTCCACCTTCCTGCGCAGCCTGCTCGGCGGCGAGGAGTCGATCGTGAAGCCTCTCCTCGCCTTCAACATCGGCCTCGAGGTGGGGCAGCTGTTCATCGTGGCCATCGTGATGCTGCCGGGCGTGATCGCCGTGCGGGCCTTCGGGCTTACCCGGCGCGAGTGGGTGCTCGTACTCTGCGGCGGCACGATGGCCGTCGCGGTGACCATGATCTTCGACCGCGTCAACCCTGTCTCCTGACCAATGGATGCCAAGATGTTGCTGCTGACCGCTCGTCCCGTCGCCCGCGTCGCGGCCGTGCTGACCATCGTCGCGGCGCTCGGTGCCACGCCACTGCTGGCGCAGCAGTGGCTCAACGCCGGACCCAATCCCAAGACGAACCTCTCCAACTTCCGCGCGATCGACGAGTGGCCCGACCCGAACACCGTCCGGACGGCGAGCGGATCGCCGGGGCCCGACTACTGGCAGCAGCGGGTGGACTACGTCATCCGCGCCACGCTCGACACGGCGGCGCACAAGCTCAGCGGCAGTGAGCGCGTCACCTATCACAACAACTCGCCCGATGCACTGCCGTATCTCTGGTTCCAGCTGGACCAGAACATCGACGATCCCAAGGTGAGCCGCACGATCGCCTCGGCGCCGGCCCTGCCCCCCAAGCTGAGCCCCATGGCCCGCCGATTCCTGGACCCCGCGCCCTTCGATGGCGGGGATCGCGTCACCCGGGTGCAGGTGCAGGTGCCGGCGAGCGCCAAGGGCAAACTGCGGCTGGACGACGTGCCCTACGTGATCAATGGCACCGAGCTCAAGATCCCGCTCCCGTCACCCCTCGCGTCGGGAGCGTCGGCGGTACTCGAGATCGACTGGTCGTACAACGTTCCCGAGAACAGCCGCAACGGCCGCGGCGTACGGGAGCAGGTGAAGGACGGCTGGCTGTACGAGATGGCGCAGTGGTATCCGCGCGCGGCCGTGTACGATGACGTGAACGGGTGGCAGACCGATCAGTTCCTGGGCCAGGGCGAGTTCTACCTCAACTTCGGCAACTACGACGTGAGCCTGACCGTGCCGCACGACCACATCGTGCAGGGCACCGGCGTGATCGTGAACCCGGCCGAGGTGCTGACGCCGACGCAGCGCACGCGCCTCGCGGAGGCATTCACGTCGGAGACGCCGACGTTCATCATCCGGGCCGACGAGGTGATGACGCCGGGGACGCGCCCGGCGGGCACGGCACCGCTCACCTGGCGCTTCAGGGCCGAGAACGTGCGCGACTTCGCCTGGGCGTCGTCCAAGGCGTTCGTGTGGGATGCGGCCGGATTCAAGTACACGCCGGAGCAGAAGCCGATCGAGCTCCACTCGCTGTATCCGCGCGACGCGATGCCGCTCTGGGACAAGGTGTCGACGAAGGCGATCGCGCAGACCATGCGGACCTATGGCCGGATGGCGTTTCCGTATCCGTACCCCAAGGCGTCGAACATCCACGGGCCGGTCTTCGGGATGGAGTACCCGATGATCGCCTTCTGCGGTGCCCGCCCGGAGCCCGACGGCTCGTACACGCCGCAGGTGGAGCGCGCCCTCATCTCGGTGACGATCCACGAGGTGGGTCACAACTGGTTCCCGATGATCGTGGCGTCGGACGAGCGGAAGTGGACCTGGATGGACGAGGGCCTGAACAGCTTCCTGCAGTACTATGCCGAGAAGGACTGGGACAGGGACTATCCCAGCAACCGCGGCCCGGCGAAGAACATCGTGAAGTACATGCAGGATCCCGACCAGGTGCCGATCATGACCGAGTCGGACGTGATCCACCGCGCCTTCGGCAACAACGGCTACGGGAAGCCGGCCGCCGGCCTGGTGATGCTGCGCGAGCAGATCATGGGGCCGGAGCTGTTCGACCAGGCATTCCATGAATACTCCACCAAGTGGGCGTTCAAGCAGCCGCAGCCGGCCGACTTCTTCCGGTCGCTGGAAGAAGGCGGCGGCGACCAGCTCAACTACTTCTGGCGGGGATGGTTCTTCACCACCTACGCCAACGACCAGGCGGTGACGTCGGTGGAAGAGCAGTCGGCTGACTCGCTCATCGGCAGCTCGGCGCGCGGCAAGAACTACGTGCGCATCACGATCGAGAACAAGGGAGGGATCCTGCTCCCGATCCAGATGAACGTGTCCTTCGCCGACGGGACCACTGAGTTCGTGAAGATCCCGGCCGATGCCTGGCGCATGAACGAGCTCAAGCACCAGTACGGGTTCTTCACCGACAAGGTGGTGACGAAGGTGGTCGTGGACCCGAACGAGGTGTTCGCCGACGTGAACCGGGACAACAACACCTGGACGGCGGAGGGGGCGGGGGTTTCGTGAAGCGCGGTCGGCAGTCGTCGGTCGGCCGTCGACAGGCAGTCATCAGTCGGCCGCTGTGGGGATTGGGAGCACTTGCGCTGTCGATGACTGCAGGCTCCCTGCAGACCGTCGACTCACGACTGCCGACGGTGTCTCACGACGTCCACGTCACCCTCACCCGGATGGCGGTGGACAGCGCCGCCATCGTGTCCCGCATCCGCTGCTTCAAGGACGACCTGCAGCTCGGCCTGATGAGGTTCTACCGGCTGCAGAAGCTCGACCTCGGCGCCAGCAAGGATGCCGACTCCCTGTTCTCGGGATACCTGGCGGAGCGCATGTGGGTGGAGGCCGACGGGGTCCGGCTCCGGGGCGCCGTGCGGGCCTCCGGCGTCGAGGTGGACGAGCAGGGCCAGCCCATGATGTGGTTCGTGGTCGAGTACACGGCCCCGAGCCCGCCGAACAAGCTGGGCATCCGCAACGACCTGCTGTTCGAGGTGTTCCCGAGCCAGCAGAACATCGTCAACGTGCTGAGCGTGCAGGACGACAGGCGCTATTCCTTCTACTTCGTGCCCGGGAGCGCCGCGGTGCAGCAGGTGACCTTGCGGTAGGCTCAGGCCTCGCGCTGGCAGACACGGCGGGTCACGGCCCACCGGATGCGGCTCACGGGTTGGTGGGGCGGATGTCGAGTTCGCTCACGAGTGCGCGACCCGGCAGCCGGAGCGCCGCAAGGATGGTGTCGGCCACATCCTCGGGTCGGAGGATCTTCTCGGGCGTCGCGGAAAGCAGTGGCTGGTTCTCGAGCATCGCGGTAGCCACCGAACCGGGACAGACCGCGATGATACGGATGTTGTTCTTCCGCTCCTCGAGCATCAGCGCCTTGCTGAAGCCGAGCACCGCATGCTTCGAGGCGACGTAGGCGGTGCCGCCGACGAAGCCGTTGCGCCCCGCCAGGCTGGCCACGTTCACGATGTCGCCCCGGCCTGCGGCGCGCATGCCGGGCAGCACGTCGCGGGTCACGAGGAACAGGCTCCGCACGTTGGTGCGCATCGTCGCGTCCCAGTCATCCACGCTGAGCTCACTGAACTTCTTCGCGATCAGCACCCCGGCGTTGTTCACCAGGGTATCGATCGAACCGAGCGCCCCGCATACATGCGCGGTGAGGGCCTTCACCTGCGCCTCATTGCCCACGTCGGCCGGGAGACCGTCGGCGGTGATGCCGGCCGCACGCAACTCCAGCAGGAGGCGCTCCAGCCGGTCGGCCGTCCGGGCGCAGACGCCCACCGACCAGCCGGCGCGGCCAAGGGAGAAGGCCACGGCCCGCCCGATGCCTTCGGTGGCACCGGTGACGAGGGCTACACGGGGTGGTGTCATGTATGGAGTATACCGGCTCCGGTGAGCACGGCTCTACCTTTCGCCGCCTATGGCCGACCCGCGATACGTCTTCAAGTGTTCCCGCCGCCACCGCGTCGCGGTCGACGCCGCTCGATACTGGGTGCCGGCGCGGTGCCCGACCTGCAAGTCGCCGGTTGACCGGTTCCGCGTTGCGCGCGTGCGGCAGTGGGTCCGGGGTGCGGCACCGCGTTCACGGCTCAGGATCGGCCGAGTGGTACTCACGCCGCTCGACGGCATCGGCTGGCTCCTCGTGGTTGCCATGCTGGTCGTGACCATGGTGTACCGGTTCTTCGGCGATCGCACCTGGTGGGGCACCGCCCTCATCTATACCGGGCGCTGGCCCTGGCTGCTGCCCGTGGCGGCGCTCGTCCCGTTCGCGCTCGCCTGGCGGCGGTGGACGCTGGTACCGGTCGGCCTTGCGGCGCTCGTGGTGGTCGGCCCGTTGATGGGCGGCACGCTGAGCACGGCGCCGCTCTGGCCCCGGAGCGACACGCGGCCACCACTGCGAATCCTCACCTACAATGTCGACGGTGGGAAGGTCGTATCGTTCAGGCTCAGGGAGATCCTCGCCGCCACCCGGCCTGACATCGCCGGGTTCCAGGAGTGCGGCATCGGCATGCACGCGGTGCTGGCCGGCCTCGAAGGCTGGGCTGTAATCGACACCGCATCGAGCATCTGCTTCCTCAGCCGCTATCCGCTGCGGGCGCCCCCGGTGCTCATGCCGGCGCGGGATTTTCGCGCCGCCGGCGGATCGGCAGCGGTGTCCCGGTACGAGGTGATCGCGCCCGGCGGGGCTGTCACCATCTTCGTTCTCCACCTCGAGACGCCCCGGCACGGGGTGCAGTATCTCCTTTCCGATCCGTCCAACGCGCCGCCCGTCATCGACGCGAACAACCTCCTGCGGGAGACGGAGTCGCGCGTGGTCCGCCGCTGGATCGACTCCACCACGGGCCCCCGCATCGTGCTCGGCGATTTCAACCTGCCGGTGGAGAGCGTCATCTGGCGGCGCTACTGGGGCAGTCTCGACGATGCCTTCGGTTCGGCCGGCAACGGCTGGGGATTCACGAAGCTCAACGGCTGGATCCGCGTACGTATCGATCACGTCCTGCTCAGCGACGAACTGAAGGCGGTGAGCGCGCGTGTGGGAGAAGACTGGGGATCGGATCACCTGCCGATTACCTCGGAGGTTGTGTGGCGATGACGACAACAGCACCGGGGCTGCGCGCCGTCGCAGCCCTCCTGCTGACCGTGGCGGCATCCGGTAGCGCCGGCGCCCAGGCCACCCCTGGCCGGGCGCGCAGTCTCGGTGTCATCGCCGGGGTCATGCCCGTCGGACGCCTCAATGCGATCACCGATGTGCCCGGCGTCCTCGTGGGCCAGACCACCGTCGTGATCGGTGATTCGGTGCGCACCGGCGTGACGGCGATCCGGCCCACACCGGAGAACCTCTTCCTCGAGCGTGTCCCGGCAGCGATCTACGTCGGCAATGGGTTCGGCAAGCTCCTTGGCGTGACGCAGGTCGTGGAGCTGGGAGAGCTGGAAACACCAATCCTCCTCACCTGCACGCTCTGTGTGTGGCGGGCGGCCGACGCGATGGTCACCTGGATGCTCGAGCAGCCTGGCATGGAAAAGGTGCGCTCCATCAACCCCGTGGTGGGCGAGACGAACGACGGTTACGTGCTCAACGCCATCCGCTCGCGACCCGTATCCGAGGCCGACGTGCGGCGCGCGCTCGCGACGGCGTCGAGCGGCCCGGTAGCCGAGGGCAGCGTGGGTGCCGGAACCGGGACGATCGCGTTCGAGTGGAAGGGAGGCATCGGCACGTCGTCACGTCAGGTGAAGGTGGGCGACAGCACCTGGACCATCGGCGTGCTGGTGCAATCGAACTTCGGCAGCGCCTCCGACCTCACCATCGTGGGCGTACCGGTCGGGCGCGCGCTGGGCCGGTCGGGGCTCTCCGCCCTCGCCCCCGCCAAGGGTCCGCTCGGGTCGATCATGATCGTGGTTGCGACCGATGCACCGCTGAGCGACCGGAACCTCAGGCGCCTCGCGTCGCGTGCCCTGCTCGGCATCGGCCGCACCGGGTCGGCGGTGGACAACGGATCCGGCGACTACGTCATCGCGTTCTCGACGAACAAGGCGGTGCGCCGCCCCCGCGGCGCGGTGCGCCTCAGCCAGGTGGACGTGGGCAACGATGCCGTGTCGGGCCTCTTCCAGGGCGTGGTGGAGGCCACGGAGGAAGCGATCTACAACAGTCTGTTCATGGCGACGACCCAGAAAGCCAACGGATACACCGTGTCGGCCATCCCGGTGGACGAGGTGCTGGCTATCCTCCGGTCCCGCGGAGCAGTGGGAAGTTCGAAGTAGGACTTCTTCACGCTGGAGGCTGTCTGCGGTCCTCCGATTTGACAGCGGCTTCCTCGGCCTGCATGATGGACATGACTCCAACCGAAGGAGGTGCAGGCCATGAAAGTCTATGGCCCCAATGCCCTGCGAAACGTGGCGGTAACCGGCCACGGTGGCAGCGGCAAGACCAGCCTGGTGGATGCGCTCGCCTATGTATCGGGCTCGAGCCGCCGTCACGGCCGCATCAAGGACGGCAGTACCCTCACCGATACATCCCCTGACGAAATCGAGCGGCAGCACTCCATCACCCTGGGCCCGGCCTACGCCGAATGGCTCGATACCAAGATCAACCTGCTGGACACCCCCGGATACCTCGAGTACCTCGGTGAGGCGGTTGCCGCCCTCAGCGTGGCGGACGCCGCACTGGTGGTGCTGAGTTCCACCGCCGGCGTCGAGGTCGGTACCGAGAAGATCTGGGAGCTCTGCGACCATTACCACCTGCCGCGCATGCTGGTGGTGGCCGCGATGGACAAGGACAACGCCGACTTCGCACGGGTGTACGAGGACGCGCGCACGCACCTGACGCCGCGCGTCGTGCCCGTCGAGGTGCCGGTGGGCGATGGACGTGGCTTCCACGGCATCGTGAACCTCTTCTCCGGCCATTGCCACGAATACAAGGGCACGCGCGGCGAGTATGAGGTGGTCCCGGTGCCGAAGGAGCTCGAGGCCCAGGTGAAGCAGTACAGCGACCAGCTCATCGAGGCCGTGGCGGCCACGGACGACGGGTTGATCGAGCGCTATCTCGGCGGGGAGCAGATCCCTCGCGCGGAGTTCACGGCGGCCATGAAGCACGCCGTGGTCACCGGTGCCGTGGTACCGCTCTTCTGCTGCAGCTCCGACCTCACCTACGGTACCCGCACGCTGCTCAAGGAGATCGTCGAGCTGTTGCCGTCGGCCGCGGAGGCGCCCCTGCCGCCGGGTGGCGACTACGACGCGGTGCCGCTCCTCGGCCGCGTGTTCAAGACCGTCTCCGAGCCGCACGTGGGCGACGTAACCTACTTCCGGCTCTATCGCGGCGAGATGCGGAACGGCGAGGAGGTATGGAACGCGGAGCATGGCGTCACGGAGAAGATCAACCACCTTGCGATCCCGCAGGGCCGCGATCGCGTCGAGGTCGAGCGGCTCATGCCGGGAGACATCGGGTGCGTCGCCAAGCTCAAGGACACGCACACGGGCGACACCTTCTGCCGTCGCGACGTGCCGGTGCGGCTCCCACCGATCGACTTTCCCGAGGCGGTGGCGACGGCGGCACTGGTTACCAAGCGGGGCGAAGAAGACAAGCTGGCCTCGGCGCTGCATCGCCTGCACGAGGAGGACCCATCCTTCCACTTCGAGTACAACTCGGAGCTGGGGCAGACACTGATCCACGGTATGGGCGAGCGGCACTTCGAGACCATTCTCGGGCGCATCGCGCGTCGCTATGGCGTGTCCGCCGAACTGACGCGTCCCCGCATCGCCTATCGCGAGACCTTCAGGGCAAGGGGTGAAGGGCAGGGCAAGCACAAGAAGCAGACCGGTGGCCGCGGACAGTACGGCGACTGCTGGATCCGCATCCGGCCGCTCGCGCGGGGCGAGGGATACCGCTTCGTCGACAAGGTGGTGGGCGGCGTGATCCCCAACAAGTACATCCCCGCGGTGGATCGCGGGATCCAGGAATCAGCGATGCGCGGGGTACTCGCGGGTCATCCCGTGGTGGATTTCGAGGCCGAGTGCTTCGACGGCAGCTATCACGACGTGGACTCGAACGAGATGTCCTTCAAGATGGCGGGCATCCAGGCGTTCAGGAACGTCGCGCCCAACTGCCGTCCGGTGCTGCTCGAGCCGCTGATCGAGGTGGAGACCTGGGCGCCCGAGGAGACCCTGGGCGACGTGATGGGCGACCTGAGCGCGCGTCGCGGGCAGATCCTCGGCACGGACCGCGAGGGACGGCTGACGCGCGTCCGGTCCATCGTGCCGGCGGCGGAACTCTACCGGTACTCGACCGCGCTGCACTCGATCACCCACGGCCGCGGCACGCACAAGGAGAAGTTCCACGGATTCGCCGAGGCCCCGCCCGAGGTGACCGCGAAGGTTGCGTCGGACTCGAAGGAGCGTGCCGAGCTGGCCCACGCCTGACTCCGGTCAGTCGCCGGGCGAGATCTCGACCAGGGCCGTAGTGCAGGCGCGTTTCAGCGCCGCGACGTATCCCGCCACGTGATCCGCTCCTCCCGCATCGCCGGTGAGGAACGGATCCATCACGGTCGACCGGAGCACCACCAGTCCCTCGGTGCCGTGCTCCCACTGCTCCGGGTCGCCGACGCCGAGCGCCGGGAGCAGGGGGGGCACCGCACCGTCGTAGTTGGGGTGTGTCAAGCGCGTGCGTGTGATCATGTAGTCGGGCATCTGGTCGCTTCCCCCGAGGCTCATCTGCCGGTGAATGCCCTCATTGAGCCGGTTGAGGGCGGACAGGCTGGTGAGCGACGGGTGAGCCATGGCATAGCACACGATGTTGAGGTCGGGCCGTGGCAGCATGACGGGGCGAAACGGTGCCAGGTCGGCGCCGGCGATCGCGTCGTAGAGCCGGTGGGCGCCGATGACGGTTCGCTCGATGAGGTAACCGTACCCCCGCTCGTCGAGCGGCAGCACCTTCTGGCTCAGCCACACCGCGGCGGCCGCGGCACCGGGCTTCGACCCTTCGAGGATGAACTGCCCCAGGAAAGACGTGTCCTGCGACGGACCGGCGGCCGGTGCCAGGTAGGGCGGCTCCACGGCAACGAGGTCGCGCGCACGCCGGTCCCGCAACAGCATGGCACCGGCAGGGTAGGGCACATATCCCAGCTTGTGCGGGTCGATCGTCACCGAGTCGAACCAGCCCAGCGCCACCATCGACTTGACCCAGTCATCCGATGGCCAGCCGATGCCGGTGGAGCCACGGATCTCCGCCGCCGTGCGATGTGATCCGTCCGCGCGCCTGGTTACCGCGGCGGCGTAGCCACCGTAGCACGCATCCGCGTGGAGGTGGAAGGTGACACCGAGCTCCTGCTCGGCCCGTGCCCGCACCTCGAGCACGGTGTCGAGCCGGTCCATTGCGCTTTCCTCCGTGGTACCGCAGACACTGATGCAGGCCAGGATCGGCGCCCGGCGCGCGTGCAGCTGCTCGATCCGTTCCCAGAGCGCATCGGGATCGATGCGGCAGTGCCGGTCCACCGGCACGAACGCGAGCTGCTCGGCACCGATACCGAGCGCGCGCACGATCTTCTCCCACGAATAGTGCGCGGTGGCGGCCACGAGCACGACGCTGTCGGGCAGCGGGTCGCCCCAGTGCCGTGACAGGCGCCGGGTGTACTCCTGGTAGCCGGCATGTGCCAGCGTGTGCTGGTCGATGACCTCGCGCCAGTCAGCGCGGGGCACCGCCGCGCGGAGCGCGTCCCATGCGTCGAGCGCGACCGGTCCGCGCAGGTTGAGCAGGTCGTACAGTCCCATCGCGGAGAGCGGCGCCCGGGACCCGTCGGGCCGTGGCACGTCGATATCCGGTGCGCCGGCGCGCGCCGCCATCGCGGCGGCCACCGGGAGGTAGAAGAGGCTCCGCGCGATCCACAACGCCTCGAAGTTGGCCACCGTTCCGCCCGACGTGAGGTGGCCCCAGGTAACGGCAGGATCGTAGCCGATCATCCGTGCCAGCTGTTCCGCCACCTCGAACTCGAGCCGGGTCGTGACCGGGCCGACCTCGCGGGTCACATTGTTCGGGTTGTACAGCATCGCCGCGAAGTAGCCCACCTGCGACGCGATCGTCGGCTCGTTCAGCATGTGGCCCTGGTACCGCCCGCTGAAGAAGGGTACGTCGCGCTTGAGGTCGGCCAGGAGTGCCATGAGCTCCTGCGTCAGCGTGGCGATCGCGTCCTCATATCCCTCCTGCCGCCGGTCGACCTCCCGGATCGTGGCGCCGTCCTCGGGGCGGTAGTTCCGCCGCCAGAACACATGATCCCGGAACGACTCGGTGATGAGCCGCTCCATGAGCGCGGCATTCTCGGCGCGTGGCCCCAGGAACCAGGCGCGCAGGGCATCACGGGGAATCGAGGGCATGCATGCTCCGCGTGGATCGTCGTGTTGCAGGTGGAATGCGCCGTTACGGGGCCCGGCGCACCACCAGGCGTCGCCGCCGGCGAACGGTGCCGCATTCGCCGACGCAGCCACACCAATCTGCATCACGCGCAGCCCGGCACCAGCTGGCATCAGGTATGCGCGTGATTCACCCTGCGTTCATCGACGATTCATGCTGGCTGGCTACGCTGTAATCTTTCGTCCCGGGCTGCGCCCCCCTTGACCGCCGGAGCTCCCATGCTCGCCGCACTCCAGGTGTCGCTCGCCGCGCTGGCAGGCCCGCTGGCTGACACCGCGCCTGTGGCCCCGCCGCCCGTGGTGCGGGAGGCGCCCAGCCTCGCCCCGACCGTCGATGCCATCGCCCCGGCCACTTTCCAGGACGCGCGCTTCGATCCCGGCATCCAGGCGGCCTTCGCCGATACCACCCGGAAGAAGTCGATCGAGTACTCGGACGGGTACTACGTGCGGCTCAAGATCCACCAGTATGCCAGCTGGGCGATGCTGCCCTTCTTCATCGGCTCCTACGCCACCGGATCGGACCTGATCAACAACGGCAACAACGCGTCGTCCTTCTCGAAGGACTGGCATGGGGTCTTTGCCGGTGCAACGGCGGCGCTCTTTGCCGTCAATACGGTGACGGGCGTCTGGAACCTGGTGGAGAGCCGGCACGATCCCGCGGGCCGCACCCGGCGCTGGGTGCACGCGATCGCGATGTTCGTGGCCGAGGCCGGCTTCGTGGCCACGGGAGCCACCGCGCCCGAGATAGAGGACGGCGGCGAGGTGGGTGAGGGCGGCGACGCCAGCACCCACAAGGCGCTCGCGATCACCTCCATGTCGATCGCGACCGCGTCCTGGCTCATGATGCTCATCTGGAAGGATTGAGGCGGCTGATGGTGATGATCTCTCTGATGTCGCTGGTGGACAGTTGGGCGGCATTCTACCAGGACAGCACCCCGACACAGGTCACCGTGCAGTTCCTCCACACTGGCGGCCTGCTGGCGGCGGGCGGCATGGCCCTGGCGAGCGACCGCAACATGCTCCGGGTACCGGTCGGCGACCGCTCGGCACTTATTGCGATGCGGGAAGCGCAGGAAGGCATTCATGTCTGGGTGCTCACGGCGCTGGCGGTGGTTGCTGCGAGCGGCGTGGCCTTCTTCCTCGCCGACCGCAAGACCTACTGGGAGTCCGTGCCGTTCTGGCTCAAGATGAGCGCCGTGGCGCTGTTGATCGCCAACGGGGCGTGGATGCTCCGGCTCGAGCGCGCCTGCGGCAAGGAACCGCACGATGATGGGTCATGGTGGCGCCTGCGCGTATCGGCCCGCGCCAGCGTGGCGCTCTGGTTTCTCACGACGCTGCTCGGCACCGTGCTGAGCAGCGCAGCCTGAACGGTACATCAATGCGTGCCCACGAACACGAGTCACCCGCGCGCGCCTGCGACGGCTGCGCGCTGACGCGCCGCGAGGTCCTTGGTCGTGCGCTTACCGCGCTGGCCATGACGTTCCTGGCGGAGGGGCTTGCCCCGAACGCCCTGGCGGCGCTGACCACGCAGGTAACCGGGATCGCCGGCCGTCCGGCCGGCGGCAACGTGAAGGCCTTCGCCCTTCCGGCGCAGGATGGCGTGCAGTTCGCCAAGGAAGATGAGCTGATCCTGGTGCGCTACGTGGGCCACGTCTACGCGTTCGCCCTGTCCTGCCCGCACCAGAACACCGCGTTGCGCTGGGTCGACGAGGGTCGATTCCAGTGCCCCAAGCACAAGTCGAAATACCAGCCCGACGGCACCTTCATCTCGGGCCGGGCTACGCGCAGCATGGATCGCTACGCGATCAAGCTCGCCGGCACCGACGTGGAGGTCGACTTGGACGTGCTCTACAAGAACGACAAGCAGCCCGCGGAGTGGGCGGCTGCCGTGGTGGTGGTGTAGTTCCTTACTTCGCTACGTCGAACTCCTGTGCTCCCGCGGGAGCGCCGTTGAGCGAAATCTCCACCTTGTAGCGCCCTGCCGGCCACGCTGTCTTCTTCACGATGTGGAACTCGGTGACACCCGGTGACGCGGCCACCGCCTGGCTGGTGGAATCGACGGTCTGCCCCGTCTGGAACGTCCACTTTGCCGTGAGCACCGTGTTCGGCGCGGTGTTCTCTGTGTACACCGATGCGATGATGCTGTCCCTGACCCCGAAGGTCGAGCGTGGCGCCAGCACGCGCTTGTCGGCGCCCACCGAGCTGCCCAGCTCGATCTTGGTGACGGCTGGCTGCGCCGATGGGGTTGGGGGCGCCATCGTTTCCGCCGGCGGTGGCGGGGGCGCTGCCTTCTTGCACGCCGTGCCGAGCAGGGGTGCGGCGAGCAGGGCCAGCGCGTACAAGGTACGGGTCGTCTTCATGTGTTGCTCCTCGCCGCTTCAGGCGGCTGGAATGGTGAGGACCTGGCCAGGGTAGATCTTGTCAGGGTCCTTGATCTTGTCGCCGTTGGCCTCGAAGATCTTCCTCCACTTGCTCGCGTCGCCGTACACGTGCTTCGCGATCTTGGACAGGCTGTCGCCCTTCTTCACTTCGTAGGTGCGCGGGGCGCTGCTCGCGCCGGGCACGGCGGCGGCGGACGAACTGCCGCCCTCGACGTCGGAGAAATCCGGCAGTGGTTCCTTCGGGGACATCGTGTGCCTCGCAATCGACGGTAACCAGGTTCAATGTGGCCGCTCGGCCCATCCCATAACGAGAGAAACCCCGGGGAGCGCCCGGGGTTTCGCCTGATTTGCCCGCGGCGGCGGCTAGAAGACGAAGACCAGTCCGCCGGAGACTTCGCCCTGCGTGACGGTGGAGGAGGACTCCTGCGCGTAACAGCCGTAGTACCCGCACCAGGCCGCGTACTGGCCGTTGGGTACGAAGGAGAACCAGCCGCGGAACGTGCCGCGGATACCGACGCGCTGCTTATCGCCCTTCCCGAACATGTAGCGCACGCCGCCCTCGAGCGACAGCGAGAAGTCGGTGTTGGAACCGATGTTTGACGCCGACGGATCGAAGATGGTCACACCCAGGCCACCGCCGATGAACGGCTTGATGTTCCTCTGCCCGAACTCCCAGCGGGCGCCGGCATGGATGTAGTTGGTCGAGATACTTGAGGTGCAATTGACAATGATCGGGTAGTCGGCGCAGGTACCGGCGTCCGGGTCGAAATTAACGTCGCTGGACTGGCGCATGTACGTGAGCTCGAACCAGGTGTTGCCGTTAGGTGTGTAGCCGACCTCGATGCCATAGCCAATGTTGGCGTCGATGTTGAGCTTGCCGGCCGGGACGCCAGTGAAGCCGTCGGTCGGGAAGCCACCGCCGAAGATATAGCCAACCATCGGGGTGATCTCGAAGCCCGATGTCGGGATCTGGGCAGCAGCGGGCGCGGTACTGGCAACGGCCAAGACGGCAGCCGCAGCGGCGGTTCTAACGAACAAACGGCGCATAACGTCATCCTCAGATTCGGGTTAGCCTATGGGAGCGCCCAAACATGGTGACCCCTTATTCCGCTGTCCAGAGGCGTTGATCCCTGCAACGGTGGCGCGGCGGCTGTTCGCGCCATAGGATACTGCCCCCGGGTGCGGTTGAGCCCCCGGCGCTCCCGGCTGTCCGATCAGCATAAAGCAACATGGAGAAGGGACTTATGGCCCCATTGTCAGCGATCACGGAACTCCTGGGCAGCGATGCGAAGGGCCTGCTGGAGCACCGGTGCACCGGTATCACCAAGGAATCGCTGCACTTGCCCGGCCCCGACTGGGTGGATCGCATGCACCTGGTGTCCGATCGCCCGACTCCGGTCCTGCGGAGCCTGCAGTCGCTGAACGGCCACGGACGACTCGCCGGCACGGGATACCTCTCCATTCTTCCGGTCGATCAGGGCATCGAGCACTCGGCCGGGGCGTCGTTTGCGAAGAACCCGATCTATTTCGATCCCGAGAACATCGTGAAGCTGGCGATGGAGGGTGGCTGTAACGCGGTGGCGAGCACGCTGGGGGTGCTCGGCTCAGTCGCGCGGAAGTACGCGCACCGGATCCCCTTCATGGTCAAGTTCAACCACAACGAGTTCCTGACCTTTCCCAACAAGTTCGACCAGATCGCCTTCGCCAGCGTGAAGCAGGCGCGCGAGATGGGCTGCGTGGCGGTGGGCGCCACCATCTACTTCGGGTCGGCTGAATCGTCACGGCAGATCGTGGAAGTGAGCCAGGCCTTCGCCGTCGCGCACGAGATGGGCATGGCCACGGTGCTCTGGTGCTACCTCCGCAACAGCGCCTTCAAGAAGGACAAGGACTACCACGTGTCGGCCGACCTCACGGGGCAGGCCAACCACCTCGGCGTCACCATCCAGGCGGACATCATCAAGCAGAAGCTGCCGGAAAACAATGGCGGGTTCAACGCGCTCAGCAGCAAGGAGAATCCCTACGGGAAGACCGACCAGCGCATCTACTCCGAACTCTCCAGCGACCATCCCATCGACCTGACACGCTATCAGGTGGCCAACTGCTACATGGGACGCGCCGGCCTCATCAACTCCGGCGGCGCCTCGGGCTCCAACGACTTCGCCGAGGCGGCGAAGACCGCCGTCATCAACAAGCGAGCTGGTGGAATGGGACTGATTTCGGGGCGCAAGGCGTTCCAGCGCCCGATGGCGGAGGGCGTGAAGCTGCTGAACCTGATCCAGGACGTGTACCTCGCGAAGGAGATCACCGTCGCCTGATGCGCCGGTGCCCCGGGGCTCCGGCGGTGCCTAGGAGACGGGCCGCTCCCATTCGCGACTGAAGCGCTCGGCCAGTGCCGCGGCACCCAGCCGCGCGAATCCATCGGCCGCCTTGCGCCGGCGATCCTCCGCCTCGCCCCGGCGCGCAAGCCGCCGCAGGGCCAGGGCCTCGGCCGCGGCACACTCTGCCGCCAGCAGCGCCGACCCCTGCTCCTCCGCCAGCGTGCCGCCTTCCCGCGCCTCCACCAGTGCCGCCGCGGCATCGTTGCGCTGCAGCGACGCGACGGCGCGCACCCGCCTGATCTCGGCGATCCCCAGCTGGTCGCCGGCCTGGCGCGCCAGTTCGTCAGCGCGGTCGAGTTCCCGCGCCGCCACGTCGATCGCCCCGCGCGCCAGGTCGAGCTCGGCGCGGCCCGTCACCGCCAGCGCGGCGAGCGCCGCGTCCTCCACCAGTCGCGCGTGCCGGACGGCCTGCACCGTCGCCTCGTCCGCGTCCTGCCACGCGCCCAGTTCCCGGAACGCCAGGCCCAGGTTGTGGTAGGTCTGGGTCGTGCCGCGCCGGTCGCCGAGGCGCTGGTAGCCCAGGAGCGCCGCGCGGTACAGGCTCAGCGCGGTGGCCGCGTCACCCCGTAGGTGGGCCACCGACGCGAGGTTGTTGGCCGCATGGGCCTCGAAGAGCGTGTCCTCCAGCTGCCGCGCCAGCCCGCGCGCGGTCTCGAACTGCTTCATCGCGTCGTCGAGGGCGCCCTGCTCGAACGCGACGGCGCCCAGGAGGTTGACCGCGCGCAGCCGGCCATCCTGGTCGGCGCGCTGCCGGAACGCCTCCGCCGCCTGCGCCGCCAGTTCGCCCGCCCGCGCCACCTCGCCCAGACGCATCGACGCCGTCGCCGCCAGCAGCACCGCCTCGCTGCGGCGCGCCTCCGCGGCCGGGGCACCGAGCCACGCCGTCATCACGTCGCGGTACCGGCCCGCGCTCAGCAGCGCGCGCAGGGTCGCGACGAAATCGGGTTCGGGGGTGGGCGCGGTCATCGGTGCTTTCTCAGTAGGCGATCGCGTACCGGCTGAAACCCAGGAGCTTCGCCTCGAGCTCCTGCGCTTCCTCCACGTTCACGCTGCCCAGCCGCACGAACGGCTGGCCGGGCAGTTCCTGCCGCCAGATGCCCAGGATCGTCTCCAGTCGGCTGTCTTCGGCGTCCACGTCGCCGTCCTCGTTCAGGTCGTCATCCGCCTGGGCGTAGTGGATCTTCAGTTCCGCCGGCGCCATGGCGCTGAACTTGAGGCCCGTCGGCTGCAGTTCGAACAGCAGCAGCGCCGGGTCCTCCACGGTGATCGTGATGAGCACCGAGTCGCCCTCCGCGATCGGCGACCCGTCGGGCCGGAGGCTCAGCGACTCGTTCTCGAGCTTGAGCGCGAGGTACTCCTCGCCGCGCTGGCCCTGCGCATCGAGGAAGTAGAGCTTCTGCTCCGTGGAGACTCCCTTGATCGCCCAGAAGGACACGGTGCTCTCCTCGAGCGGCGGTGCCGTGGTGGAGAGCCGGGAGACGTTGAGCGCCTCTGGCGGCCGCTCCGCTCCCGGGGCGTTCGGAGAGTTCGTGTCGGACGAGCAGCCGATGGCCAGCGCCAGCGCAATGGCAATGGTCGGCACCCTGAAGCGGGAGCTGAAGAACATGCGAAATCCTTCCGGTCTGGTGCCGGATCTAGGGAGTGGACTCATCCAGCAGCCGGTTGAGTCGTGGACGCGAAATGCCGAGGCGCCTGGCGGCCTCGCTCTTGTTGCCGCCGGTGAACTCGACCATGGCCCGCGCGGCGGCGCGGCTGATGGCAGCGAGGTCGGCTGGAAACGGCAGCCCGCCCGAGCCGGGCGGCGCTGTCGGCGGGGTGTCGGAGGCGAAGAGCGCGTCGGCATCGAGTGAGCCACGCGGCGACAGCACGAGCCCACGCTCGATGGTGTTGCGCAGCTCGCGTACGTTGCCGGGCCACGGATGCGCGTGCAGCGCCGCGCGCAGGGCCGGGGTAAGCGGTGGCACCGGCAGCGCGTAGGTGGCGGCCAGCCGTTCGAGGAACACCTCCGCCAGCTGCTCCACGTCCTGAAGCCGCTCCCGCAGCGGCGGCAACGTCAGCGACACGACGTTGAGCCGGTAGAAGAGATCCTCGCGGAACTCGCCACGGGTGATGGCGCTCCGGAGGTCACCGTGCGTCGCGGCGATCACCCGCACCTCGATGTGATGGGTGCGCTGGCCTCCCACCCGCCGGATCTCGCGGCTCTCCAGCGCCCGCAGCAGCTTGGCCTGCAGTTCCATCGGCATCGTGCCGATCTCGTCGAGGAACAGCGTCCCGCCATGCGCCAGCTCGAAGAGTCCCGGCTTGGTGGCGATGGCGCCGGTAAAGGCGCCCTTCTCGTGGCCGAACAGCTCGCTCTCCAGCAGCGTCGCGGGGATCGCCGCGCAGTTGATCTCCACGAAGGGTCCGGTGGCACGCGGACCCTCGTAGTGAATGGCCCGCGCCAGCAGCTCCTTGCCGGTGCCCGTCTCGCCGGTGATCAGCACGGTGACGCCGCCATGCCGCGTGACACGCCGCGCCTGGTCCAGCGCGCGCCGCATCGGCTCGCTGCTGCCGATGATCGTGGCGAACCCGCTCGCGGCGCGCTCCGCTGCGGCGAACCGGCCGCCCTCGGTCGCGCCCCGGCGCTCCCGCCCTTCGCGCTCCAGCGTGCGGCGCAGCGCGTCGAGGTCTCCAGGGAGCGCGAAGTAGTCCCGCGCGCCCGCGCGCACCGCGGCCGATCCCAGGCGGTGGTCCGTCGACGCCCCCACCAGGTAGACCGGGTTGGCCTTGTCGAACCCGGACACCTGGTCGATGGCATCGGTCTCGGTGCCACCGCCCAGCACCAGCACGGGCCCGTCCACCGATGCCCGTCCATCGGCCGGATTCCACGGCACTGGCAGCGCGCCAAGCTCCCGCACCACACCCTCCAGGGTGGTGCGGAAGCTCTCACTGACGGTAACCATCAGTACGCTCCAGTCCGGCGTCATCCGCGAGGGCGGGTCCGGTCAGCTGCTGCCTGGATGGTCGCTCCCATGCTCGTCGTGGTCGTCCTCGCCGTCGCGGTCGCCGTCCTCGAACGCGCGGATCGATGCCTTGATGTTGTTCTTCACCTGGCTCGCATACGGCTGATCGCCATTGGCCTGGGCCGGGTCGACCAGGACACCGTCCACCAGGAACCAGCTGGAGAGGTCGACGAACAGCGTCAGGTCGGTGGCGGTCGTGCCATCGACCGCGAGCGGGGGATCGAACTCGTTCTCCTGGCTGGCCGTCACGTCACTGGTGAAGTCGAACGCCACCCCGTTGTACGTGCCGGTCACGTGCACGCTCTTCTGCTCGAACTCCGGGTGCGCCGACACGAACGCGGCGTCGGTCGCGCTCGAGGCCTTGTGCACCTTGAACTTCACCTCGCGATAGCTCCCGGCCGGAAGCTCGACTGAGAAGCCCCGCGCCGCGCCGGCGCCCAGGGGCAGGTCCAGGAGATACGGCCCGATTCGCAGCTCGTCGCAGTCCTGGTCGTTGCCGTCGTCGTCATGCGAAAGGCCGATGTTCCCACCGACGGACACGCTCGTGGCGCTGGAACCGCTGGTGCCGCCGTTGTCGTCGTCGCTGTCGCTGCCGCTGCCATCATCCACCGATCCGTCGTCCGACCCGTCCTCGGTGCAGCTCGGGGTCTCGACCAAATGGAAGTCGATGTCACGCAGGACCATCTGGGCGCTCTGGACCACCAGTGTGTTCGTGCCGTCGGTGAACGTCTCCGGTCCACCACTGACGTCGAGGGCTGCGCCAGCCGGTGTGGCGGCTGAGGTGGCGATATTGAATCGGACTGTGCCGTCCGCGGGCGTCCCCGTGCCTGAATCGGAACAGGCAGCGAGAACTGCCACACTCGCGGCGAGAACCACAGCGCTGACGCTTCGCATGCCGATACCTCTTGGAGCTGGTCGGGAAGGATGGTCCCGCAGCGGGACCTGGATGCCAGCCCATAAGCAGGTGCTGTTCCCCGGCGGTGGATATTGCTAACTAGCTTCAGGGTAATAGGTTACGTGCGTCGCCAGTTCTCGCATGTCCTGACTGGATGTAACGTTTTGTGCCAGGTACAACGTGGCGACTCAGGCGCCGATGCGCCAGCCGCGACCGGATCCACAGCCGGAGTCCGTATGCCTCGTCGAATCGCGTCCCTGTTGATCGCGTCCACAATCGTTGTCCTGGCGGGGTGCGAACGGGCGCGCACTCCCTGCGAGCAGTGCGGCACGGTGCGCATCGCCGCGGTGCGCGAACCGGCGAGCATCTTTCCGCCACTCGTGTTCGAGTCGGTTGGGCGCGACATCGGCGACCGTGTGTACGAGAGGCTGGCAACGTTCCAGCCAGGTGGCGCCACCATTGATCCCACCGCGTTCCGTCCCGCCCTCGCGATTGCCTGGGAGCGGGTGGATTCGGTGAGCTGGCGCTTTCATCTCCGGCCTGGCGCGCGGTGGCACGACGGCCAGCCCGTCACTGCGGACGACGTCGCCTTCTCCTTCACCGCCTATGCCGATTCCTCCCTCGAAACCGTGGCGGCATCGGCGCTCGACGGCGTGCGCGCCGAGCCGGTCGACTCGCTCACCGTGGTGGTGCGCTTCCCGCGCTATTCTCCAGAGCAGTTGTACGACGCCACCTGGCATGTGCGTGTCGTGCCGAAGCACATCTGGTCCGCGACACCGCCCTCGTCCTGGGCCAGCGACACCTCGATTGCTCACCTCGTCGGCAGCGGGCCTTATCGCGTGCTGAACTGGGTGCGCGGCACGTCGCTCACGCTGCAGGCCGATTCGACATGGCAGCCGGCGCCGGCCATTCGGCGCCTGGTCTGGCGCTTCACGGCCGATCCGGACGCCGCGCTCAATCTTCTGCTTGCGCACGAAGCTGAACTGCTGGAGCATGCCGGCCCGCCCGCGCAGTCCGCCCGCGCCGCCGCCGACACCCTGCTGCGCGTGATCCAGTATCCCTCCGCGGTGTACGGTTTCGCGGCCTTCAGGTTCGTCGGCGCCAAGGGGAAGCCCGATCCGCGGTTCGCGGAACGCGCGGTCCGCCAAGCGCTCACGCTGGGCATCGACCGCGCCACCGTCGCTCGTGCCGTCTTCGGCGCCAGGGCCGCGGTGCCCGAGGGTCCGGTGTCCCGGCTGCAGTGGATCGCTGGTGAAGGCGTCGTGACCCTGCCATACGACACGGCGGCGGCGGCGGCACTGCTCGACTCCGCCGGATGGAAGCGCGATGCATCCGGGGTTCGCAGGCATGGCGGCACGCGCCTGGCCTTCGGTCTGCTCGTGCCGTCCACCAGCCCGAGCCGCAAGCTCCTCGCCGAGGCGCTTCAGGAGTCCTGGCACCAACTCGGCGCCGACGTGTCCATCGATGCCGTCGATTTCCCGGTGTTCCAGCAGCGGCTCGCCGAGGGAAAGTTCGACGCCTACATCGGCGCCTACCTGGACGAGCCCAGTCCGCGCGGGCTCGTCGACCAGTGGACCCGTGCAGGATGGGGTGCGCTCAACTACGGACGCTACGCCAACCCGGTCATTGACTCCCTGATCCAGGAGGCGCTCGCCGCCTCCTCCCTTCCGATGGCGCGCAACCGCTGGCACGAGGTGCTTGATTCCATGAACGCGGATGTGCCCGCCGTCTTCCTCTATACACCCGAGCAATCCGCCGTCGCGTCCCGGCGAATCACCGGGGTGACTGTCGATCCTTGGAGCTGGCTGGAGGGGGTGGACCGATGGGGGCTGGAGGCTGGGCAGGCGCTCAAGTAGCCTGACTGCAGCAACTTGCGCCTCCGTGCTTGCGGCCGGTCACCGGGCAATACCGGCCGGGCTCGTCGCTTGCGATCTTTTGGCGGGGATGTGGTAGGTCGAACTCGTGGCCGGCCGGCCGGAGGGAAACAAATGAGCTCACTGTGGAATCGGCGCAGCGCCGCCGTCCTGTTGCTCCTCGGCGGGCTGGCGGCGTGTGACGAGCCCGTGCCTATTGCTCCGCCCGACGGTGGTGGCGGGGGAACCACGCCGCTGGTCATCGACTCGACGTTTCCCGCGGCCGACGCCCTGGCGGCCCCGTATGGCTTGCCGGTCTTTGCCTACACCGACTCTGCGGTCCAGCCCTCTACTGTCACCGTTACGTCGTTCAGCGTCGTGACGGACGCCGATGGCTTCGACGCGCCCCGGCAGGTCCTGGTGAAGAATGGGAATCAGATCCAGGCAACTGCATCGCTCCTGCCGGGAACGAAGTACCGGGCGACAATCTCCACCGCGCTGCTCTCGACTAACGGTGGCTCGCTTCCGGCTCCGCACACCTGGACCTTCACGACCCGGC
>JAGGAG010000072.1 GCA_017889745.1 Gemmatimonadota bacterium
AGACATCCTGAGAGATGGTGTTGCACACCTGTTTTCGAGAACGGAGCACCGCACCCATGACTTCCCTGACGACTCGCAACCGGCTTCTGGCCGTCTCGCTTGTCTGTATCGCCGCCTGCACCGGAGGCACTTCGACAGAGCGCCCCGGTGCGTCCGGCAAGTCCACGGACAAGCCGGCTGCCACCGCACCGGCCGCGCCGAAGAGCTTCGCGCTCGCCGCGGGCACGCGGATCGACGCTGCGCTCACCGACACGATCAGCTCACGCCACGGGCGTGCGGGCAATGCATTCACCGCCCGGGTGGTGGAGGATGTCCGAACCTCGGGCGGCTCGGTGGCCATACCCGCCGGATCGACGGTCCAGGGGACCATCGTGGAAGTGAGCCCCGCTCCGAACACCAGATCCACGGGTACGCTGACGCTCGCGGTCACGACGGTCACCGTTCGCGGGCGGGCCTATGACCTCGATGCTTCAATCGACTCCCTCAACACGGTCAGCAAGGGACGAGGGGTCGAGGGCGTGGATGTGGCGCGTGTCGGCGCGGGCGCGGCGGCCGGCGCGATCCTCGGGCAGGTGATCGGTGGGAACGCAAAGGGGGCCGTCATCGGTGGTGTGGCTGGAGGAGCCGCCGGGGCTGCCGTTTCCGTGATCATGAAGGACATGGACATCGTGCTGCCGGCAGGATCGCACCTGATGCTGACGTTGCGGCAGCGCTTGACGGTGATGGCCAACTGAGGAACCACTCTGTTCTGAGAGGCTCGCCCTGGCGGTATCGTCCCGGATGCCGGTGACGGAAGCCTGCGGGGCGGAACATCAAGGAGGGAAAATATGCTGTGGACCCTGGTGGTAATCCTCGTCTTGCTGTGGGCCGTTGGGATGGTCAGCTCCTACACCATGGGCGGGCTCGTTCACATTCTGCTGGTCATCGCGATCGTGGTGGTGCTGTTTCGTGTCATACAGGGTCGCAAAGTCGTATAGCGGTCAGTGCCCCCGAGAGGAATCGAACCTCCGGCCAACAGTTTAGGAAACTGCTGCTCTATCCAACTGAGCTACGGGGGCGTACGACCGTAAAATGTACACCGTGCGGGCCCGCCTATGGAGCCAGTCACCCTCCGGTGCTGACCCGCGCCGCGAGCGCGATTCGCGCCAAGGCTGCAGTATTCGACTATGGCCCGCGCACCGGACGGCACCCTCACGCTCACCCTGCTGCTCGACGTCGGCGAGCGGATCGACCTCGCCCTGGCCGAGCCGCGCGCGCGATCGTCGGGACGGGAGGGACACCGTCCCGCGTTGCGGCGCGGCGAGGCCCGGAGCAGCATCCGGATTCCCACTCCCCCACTCATCCTCGAGTTGCCGGCCGAATCGGACGCCACGGACCTCCCCGCCGGCTGGAGCGAGGCACGCCAGGTGGCCGTGTACGACTTCGGCGTGCTGAGCTGCCGCCGGATCCTCAAGTGGCCGGCAGACACGCCCTGGGCCTTGCTTGTCGATGCCGTCGCGCGGCTGATCCATGCGGGAGAGATGCAGCGATGGGGAGAACCGCTTGGCAACGCCGCGGAGTCGCTGCTCGGTGCCGCGATCCAGGAGCCGGAGCGGAGCCCCGTGCGCGAGGAGTACGCCATCCTGAGGCTCGATGGGGAGCCGGAAGGCGGTCTCGGCGAAACGGACGTGCCCCGGCTGCTGCTGGGGGAGAACCGCCCGCTCACGCCGGCCGCGCGCGAGGGCCTGCTCGGGCGGGAGTTCCGCTACACGCTGCTCGACCGCACCGTGGTGGCCTATGACGCCGCGCTCGTGGTGGAACCAGACCCGACCGATCATGACGTCGAGTTGCTGATCGAGTTCGCCAATGCGCAGCTGCTGGAGCTCGAGGTGTACGACGCCATCCTCGAGACGCGCCTGCCGCTGCTCGACGCCCGCGCCGCCGCCATGGGTGCCGGGCCGGGGGCGCTGCTGGCGCGGCGCTCGCAGCGGGTGGTGACGGAACTCCACCAGCTCACGACGCGCACCTCGCGGCTGATCGAGCAGGCCACCAACGCACTGCGGATCACCGATGACATCTACCTTGCCCGGATCTACCGCGCCGCCCTGGACGTGATGAACGAACCCGCCTGGCGGCAGAGCGTCGAGCGCAAGCTGATGCTGGCTCGGACCATGGCGGAAGCGCTGAACGACCTGGCGGTGTCGGCGCGGGCGCAGGCACTCGAGCTCACCATCGTCCTGCTGATCCTGTTTGAAATCGTGCTGACGCTCGCCCAGCGCTGGCGTTAGAGGGAGACGAGCGAGTGGTGGCGGGCGCCGGCCAGGCGGCGGCGCCCCTCCAGCACGCCGATCTCGAGCAGGAAGGTCCAGCCAAGCAGGTCCGCCCCGAGCCCGCGCACCAGCTTCCCCGCCGCCTCGGCAGTTCCCCCGGTGGCGAGCACGTCATCCGCGATGAGCACCCGGTCGCCCGGCTTGCAGGCGTCCCGATGGGCCTCGAGGCTGTCCTCCCCGTACTCGAGCGCGTACTTCTCGGACACCGAGTCCCATGGCAGCTTGCCGGGCTTCCGGAGCGGAATGAACCCCGCGCCGATGCGGGTGGCGAGTGGTGCGCCGAGGATGAACCCGCGGGCCTCGATGCCGACCACGTGGGTGACGCCGGCATCGCGGAAGGGGGCCGCCATGGCGTCCACCGCGTCGGCGAAGAGGCGCCCGTTGTGCAGCACCGGCGTGATGTCCTGGAAGATGATGCCCGGCTTGGGATGATCAGGAATGGCGCGCAGGGTGCGAAGAACCCGCTCGGCGACGTCGTTCGACATGATTACCGGGTGCTGAAGGTGGTGAATGATTCGGTGACCTGCGCTGGCTCGGCCACCACACCAGTGACGTGTGCCGGGCGCGGCCCGCGGGCGAGTGCCTTCTCGAGCTCCTCAAGTGCGTGCGCCTCGCCGTCGGCCACCACCTCCACGCGACCATCAGCAAGGTTGGCGGCGTAGCCCACAAGACCCAGCCGCATGGCCTCCCCGCGCGCAAAGAAGCGGTAGCCGACGCCCTGCACCCGGCCGCTGACGAGGTAACGCCGGGTCATGTGGAGGGCTGGCGGCGCTGGCGCACGAACTCGATGAAGATCGGCGCCGTGGACACGGCGATGATGGCGATCACGACGAAGCTGAAATTCTGCTTCACCGCCGGGAGGTTGCCGAAAAGGTAGCCGCCGACCACGAAGAGGCCCACCCAGAGCAGCGACCCGATGAGGCTGAACACGATAAACCGGGCGTACCGCATGTGGCCGATGCCGGCCACGAAGGGCGCGAAGGTGCGGATGATGGGGACGAAGCGCGCCATGATGACCGTGTTGCCGCCGTGCTTTTCATAGAACCGCTCGGTACGCTCGAGATAGGCCTGCTTGATGAACCGGATGTTGCCGCTGAAGGCGCGGCGGCCGATGCGCGAGCCGATGAAGTAGTTGACGTTGTCGCCGAGGAACGCCGCCAGGATGAACAGCGGCGCCAGGATCCGCACGTCGAGGCCACCCAGCCCGGCGATGGCTCCGGCCGCGAACAGCAGCGAGTCGCCCGGCAGGAACGGCGTCACCACCAGCCCCGTCTCGCAGAACACGATGAGAAAGAGGATGAGGTAGGTCCAGGTCCCGTACCGGGACGTGATCTCGGTGAGGTGCGTGTCGAGATGCAGGAAGAAGTCGAGGGCGGTCTGCAGGAACTCCATCAGGTCTCCCGATCGTGTCAGCGGCGAAAGCCGTGTTCACCGATGAGCGGCACGAAGCGCACGTCACCGAGCGAGGTGGTCTCGTAATTGTCCGCGTCGCGGCGCGTCACCAGGTGGAGCGCCTGCTTCTCCCGGTCGCCGATGGGGATCACCAGCCTCCCGCCCACCGCGAGCTGCTCGAGCAGCGGCTTCGGCACCTCGGGTGATGCTGCCGCCACCAGGACGGCATCGTACGGCGCATAGGGACGCCATCCGAGGGTGCCGTCGCCGCCCAAGATGGTGACGTTCCCGATGCCGAGCTCGAGCATGATCTTCTGGGCTTCCCGGGTCAGCTCGGGCACGCGCTCGACGCTGAACACCCGATCGGCGACCATGGCCAGCAGCGCCGTCTGGTATCCCGACCCGGTGCCGACCTCGAGCACCTTTTCCCGGCCGGTGAGCCCGAGCACCTCGATATAGCGGGCCTGCACCCACGGCTGGGAGATGGTCTGCCCGCCGCCGATCGGAAGTGCCGCGTCCTCGTAGGCGCGGTGCCTGACGCTCTCGGGCACGAAGCGGTGCCGGGGCACGAGGCTCACGGCGCGAAGCACGCCCAGATCCCGAATGCCCCTGGACTGCAGCGTCTCCACGAGGCGCGTGCGATAGCCCTGATAGCTGTCCCCGCCGCTCAGCCCTCCAGCGACCATCCCCTCACCGTTTCGATCAGGCCATAGTTCGTGAGGTCCATCTGCAGCGGCGTGACGGAGATGTAGCCCTCGTGGATCGCGGCATGGTCCGAGGTGATGCCGCCGGTCCAGGTGATGCTGCCGCCGCCGATCCAGAAGATCTCCCTGCCCCACGGGTCCTTCATGCGCATCAGCGACTCGGAGAAATAGCGGCTGCCCAGGCTCGTGACCCTGAGACCCTGCGCCTCGCCCGCGGGCACCGGCGGCAGGTTGACGTTGAGCAGGGTGTTGGCCGGGTAGGCGGCGATCGTGGTGACATGCCGCACCAGCCGGGCGATGGCCTCGCGGTACGTCGCCATCGTCTCCGGGCTGTGCCCGGCGAAGGACAGCGCCACGCCGGGCACGCCGAGCATCACCGCCTCCATGGCGGCCGAGACCGTGCCCGAGTAGAGCACGTCCTCGCCCATGTTGGGACCATGATTGATGCCGGAGAAGACGAAGTCGGGGCGCTCAGGCATGAGCGCCTGCATTGCCAGCATGACGCAGTCGGTGGGAGTTCCATCGACCTGCCAGGCGCCGTCGGGGCGTCGCTGGGGGCGGAGCGGGCGATGCAGCGTGAGGGAATGGCTGGTGCCGCTCTGCTCCCGGTCGGGCGCCACGACGGTGACATGCGCGACGTCGCGGCACGCGTCGGCGAGCAGGGCGAGACCGGGAGCCAGGATGCCATCGTCGTTCGTGACGAGGATGTTCACTGCCCGCCAGCCGCCTTCCGCCCGTCGATGAGGGCGAGGAGTTCGTCAAACCCGGCGCGCAGGTCGCGCACCGTCTCGAGCTCGAGCGCGCGACGCGACTCGGCACGCAGGGCGCCCGAGCGCCGGTACTGCTCCACCCGGTGGCGCGCTCCCTCGATGGTGTACTTGTCGGTGTAGAGCAGGTGCTTGACCAGGAGTATCAGCTCAATCTCGCGCGCCTTGTAGACGCGATTGCCCGAGCGATTCTTGGCCGGGCTGAGGAAGCGGAACTGACTCTCCCAGTACCGGAGCACGTGCGGCTTGAGGTCGGTAAGGGTGCAGACCTCGCCGATGGAAAAGAACTCCTGCGTGGTGCCGATGGTGGTCACCGCCATTGTTCGGCCTTGAGCGTGCGCTCCATCAGGTTGCGGGTGGCTTCGGCCGGCGACTGCCCCTCGAAGAGGATCGCCGCCACTTCGCTGGAAATCGGCAACTCGACCCCCAGCTTCTGTCCCAGTGCCGCCGCCGCCCTGGCGGCGTTGGCGCCCTCGGCCACGGTGCGGTGGCGCGCCCGGTAGGCCTCGTAGGTCTCACCCTTCGCCAGCGCCAATCCGAGCTGCCGGTTGCGGCTCAGGTCGCCGGTGGCCGTGAGGATGAGGTCGCCCATGCCGGCGAGGCCCGCGAAGGTGAGCGGATCGGCCCCGTGCGCCACGCCAAGGCGCGTGATCTCGGCCAGGCCGCGGGTGAGCAGCGCCGCGCGCGCATTGTTGCCAAGATCGAGCCCGTCGAGCACGCCCGCCGCGATGGCGATCACGTTCTTCAGCGCGCCGCCGAGCTCCACGCCCACGACATCAGTGTTGGAATAGACGCGAAAGCGCGGGGTCGAGAACGCGGCCTGGACCGCTTCGGCGACCTCGGGGCTGGCCGAGCTCGCCACGACTGCCGTCGGGCGCCGCTCGTACACCTCGCGCGCGAAGCTCGGCCCCGAGAGCACCGCGAGCCGGGCCTGAGGCAGCTCGGCGGCAATTACGTCGGACATGAGCGCCAGGGTGTCGCTCTCGAGTCCCTTGGTGGCGCTCACGATGATCGTGCCGCTGGGCACTGCTTCCTGTACCCGCCGGAGCACCGAGCGCAGGGCATGGCTCGGTGCCACCGAGACGACGATCGAGGCCCCCTTCACCGCTTCCGCCGCATCGCCGACGGCGCGGAGCGAAGGCGCGAGCGGCGAGCCGGGCAGGAACACCGGATTGAGATGCGAGGCGTTGACGGCCTCGACCACCTCGGCCTCGTAGGCCCAGAGACGGACGTCCTCTCCCTTCCGCGCCAGCAGGTCGGCCAGCGTGGTGCCCCAGCTCCCGGCTCCCAGGACGGCGATGCGCATCAGCTGGTCTCCACGCGCCGGCCGAAGCGATTCTCGGTACCGGCGAGCAGGCGCCTGATGTTGGCGCGATGGAACCAGATGATCGCCGCGGCCACCAGCGCATCGATCCAGACCAATTCCCTGCGTCCCGGATACAGGAAGTAGACGGCGAACGGGAGCCCGGCGGCGCCCACGATGCTGCCGAGGGAAACGTACCCGGTGAGCCAGACAATCAGCATCCATGCCACCGCCACGACGCCCACCGCGGCCGGCGTGAGTCCCAGCATGACACCGGTGGCGGTGGCGACGCCCTTGCCGCCCTTGAACCCGGCGAACACCGAGTACACATGGCCCACGATGGCCGCGATGCCGATGAGCAGCGCCGTGACGAGCGACGGCGATACGCGGGGCGCGAAGCACAGGACCGGAATCGTGCCCTTCAGGATGTCGAGGAGCGCCACCGGAATGGCGTACTTCCAGCCGAGGACCCGGTAGACGTTGGTGGCGCCGAGATTGCGGCTGCCATGCTCGCGCAGGTCAATCTTCCGGAACAGCTTCCCGACGATGAGGCTGGTGGGGATCGCGCCCACCAGGTACGAGAGCAGGACCCACGGCAGCGCGCCGACGGTCACCGACGTGAACCCCGGCTGGTGAACTTGAGCCGCAGGGGCGAGCCCTTGAAGGACCACGCGGCGCGGAACCCGTTGACCAGGTAGCGCTGGTAGCTTTCGTGGATGTCGAGGGGACGGTTCGACACGATGGCGACCTCGGGCGGCGCGGTACCGATCTGCGATGCATAGAGCAGCTTCACCTCCTCGCCGGCCTTCTGCGGCGGCGAGTTCCGGTCGAGCAGTTCACCCAGCACCTTGTTCACCTCGGCCGTCGGGATGCGCTTCTCCCGCTCCTCCGCCACCTCGACGATGAGGTCGAGCAGCTTGCGCACGCGCTGGCCGGTCAGCGCCGAGACGTAGAGGAACGGCACCCACTCGAGGAACGGCGCTTTCTCGATCAGCAACTTCTCGCCCCGCGCCGCCGTGTTGGTGTCCTTCTCCTCGACCAGGTCCCACTTGTTCACCAGGATGATGAGGCCGCAGCCCTGCTCCCACGCCTGGGTGGCGATGCGCAGGTCCTGGTTGTGGAGGCCGAGTGCCGCATCGACCACGAGCACGCAGACGCTCGCGCGCTCGATGGCGCGCTCGGTGCGCAGGGTGGAGTAGAACTCGAGGTCCTCGTCGACCTTGGCGCGGCGACGGAGGCCCGCGGTATCGATGAACGTGAAGTGCCTGCCGCCCGCCTCGAGGTGCGAGTCGATGGCATCGCGGGTGGTGCCGGCCTCCGGCGCCACGACGTGGCGGTCCTCGCCGAGGAGCCGGTTGATGACCGACGACTTGCCCGCATTGGGGCGGCCCACGACGGCCACCTTGATCGAGTCGGGTGATTCCTCGACGCCTTCGGGGAGCGCCTCGACCAGCTTGTCGAGGAGGTCACCGCTTCCCTTCCCCACGCCCGCCGAGGTGCCCACCGGATCGCCGAGCCCGAGGCTGTAGAAGTCGTACTGGGCCGTGGCACGCTCGAGGTCGTCGAGCTTGTTCACGACCACGAGCACCGGGCGCTTCGACTTGCGGAGCCGCTCCGCGATGGCGCCGTCGATCGGATGCAGGCCGGCCTTGCCGTCGACCACGAAAAGGATGAGGTCGGCCTCGTCCACCGCGGTCTCGACCTGCTGGCGGATGGCCTGGTCCATGGGCGCGTGCGAGTCGGGCACGAGGCCGCCCGTGTCCACGAGCCAGAACTTCCGGCCGTTCCACTCGCCCTCGCCGAAATGGCGGTCGCGCGTGGTGCCCGCCTCGGCGGACACGATCGCCTTGCGGCCACCCTGGATGCGGTTGAAGAGCGTGGACTTCCCCACGTTGGGACGGCCGACAATGGCCACGGTGGGCTGACTCACGCGGTGACCTCCAGGGAGAGCGCATCGACGAAGTCACGGGAAAGCCGCACTTCGACCGGTAGCGATGCGATCAACTCGTCGATCGTGAGATTATCGATGAACAACCCGTCGTCGTTGACCGACTCGGCGGGCAGGAGCACCAGGTCCAGGTCGCGGCGGTCCTGGAGCGCGTCCCGCATGGCCGACCCCGGGAGCAGCCCGGCGGTGGTCACGGTCGTGCCGAACAGGGTGTTCTCGAGCGGAATCAGCTCGAACTCCGCGCCGGTGACCCCGGCGAGCGGCGCGATGACCTGTGCCATGAGCGGCGCCATGGCCGTGCCGGTGACGACCCCCACTCGCTTGCCGCGCCATCCGCCGAGCGACTCCGCCTCGCTCGCAATCTGGCGCTGCAGCCAGCGCACCGCGCCGACCCCGTTCTCCACCTGCTCGAAACCGTCGTAGACCCACGCCGGCGGCAGCTCGACGCCGGCGCGCATGTAGAGCTCGTCGGCGCCGAAGGCCCAGGAGATACCCCGCTCGTGACGGGCCACGCCGGCGCGCTCCTCGATGATGCGGATGGCGTCGCGGCACTCGCCGGCGGTGGGCTCACGCACCAGCTTGTGCTTGCTGTACTCGGTAAGGCCCACGGGAACCACGGAACAGCCGAGCACCTCGGGGCCGAACGCGTAGAGGTCGCGCAGGGTCTGCTCCAGGACCGCGCCATCGTTCACTCCAGGCGACATGACGACCTGGGTATGGAACTCGATGCCATGCTCGGCGAACATCCGGAGCTGGGGAAGGATGTCGGGGGCGGTAGGGTTGCGGAGCAGGTAGCGCCGCACGACGGGGTCGGTGGCATGCACCGAGACGTAGAGCGGCGACAGCCGATACTCGATGATGCGCTCCACGTCCCTCGGCTTCAGGTTGGTGAGGGTCGCGAAGTTGCCGTAGCGGAAGCTGAGGCGATAGTCATCGTCGCGAATGTAGAGCGCGTCGCGCAGCCCCTCGGGGTTGCCGTCCACGAAGCAGAAATCGCAGCGATTGGCGCACCGGCGGATGCGGGGCGGCTCCAGCCCGAGCCCCATCGGCTCCTCCAGCGGGCGCTCGATGTCGAATTCGAGCTCCTCGCCGCCCGGCTGCCGCACGTGAAGGAGGAAGCGTTCCTCGGCGGTGAGATACTCCCAGTCGAGGAAATCATCGAGCTCGCGCCCGTTGACGCTGAGGAGCTCGCTCCCCGGTTCCAGCCCCAGTTCGGCGCCGATTGTTCCGGGCTCCACGGCAGTGACGCGAATCATGGCGGGGAAGATGGTGTGCTCCTTGCGTAAATGCAAGTTCCACAAGAGCTTCCACGCCCACGCCTCAACTTTGTTGAGAGGCCCGCACCCAGGAGGTTTCCGCGACCGCCCCTACGCTCGTTGTGCTTGCGGCCGGCCTCGGCTCGCGCTTCGGCGGCGACAAGCAATTCACGGCGCTTGGCCCCCGGGGGGAGACGTTGATGGACTACGCCATCTTCGACGCGGCGCGCGCCGGGATCGACCGGACGGTGCTGATCGTCCGGCCGGAGGCCCTCCACGTCCTGCCAGCGCTCCAGAGGCGCTACGGGGGGTCGATGGAGGTTCGGGCGGTGGCGCAGCGCCTCGACGACCTTCCGGCCGGCACGAGGCCGCCGGCGGGCCGGGCGCGCCCTTGGGGCACCGCGCACGCGATCCGGGCGGCCCGGCCGACGGTGGACGGGCCCGTGATCGTGGTGAACGGGGACGACTTCTACGGGGCGCAGCCCTACCGCGCACTGGTGGACGCGAGGCGCGCGGACCGGGGTGCGCCGGCGGTGTGGCACCTGGCCGGGTTCGCCATCCGGGACACCCTCTCGCCCTCCGGGCCCGTCAACCGCGCCGTCTGTCACGTCGACGCCGATGGCACGCTCACGAGCCTCGATGAAGTGCGGGGCATCCGGGAAGGGGGCGACGGCGTGTTGCGCGGGGGCGCTGACTTCCCTCGCGTCATTCCCGGGGACGCCGTGGTGTCGATGAACATGTGGGGACTTACGGCGGAGATCTTCGAGGTGATCGAGCTGGCCTTCGAGGCGTTTCTCAAGCGGTCCGACGTGGCGCGTGACGAGTACTACCTCCCGGAAGCCATTGCTGTCGCGATCGCGCGGGGACGGAAGGTGCAGGTGCTGCCGGCCGCATCGGCGTGGTGCGGCGTGACCTTTCCGGAGGATGCGCCCCTGGTGCGCGCACACCTCGCCGCGCTCGTGGATCGCGGCGACTACCCTGCCCCGCTCTGGCCTTGAGCGATCTTCGCGCGGCGGAGCTGATGGCCGGCCGCTGGCTGGCACTGGCCGACCCGCGCCTGGTCCCTGCGCGGGGCGGCCACATCAACGCGTCGTTCTTCGTCGCCGACGGCGCGGCGGCGCCGCGCTGGCTGCTGCAGTGCCTCAATCGGTCGGTGTTTCCCTCTCCGGAACTGGTGATGCGGAACATCGAGGTGGTGCTCTCCGGCGCCGCCGCCATGCCTGATGCGGCCGTGAGCCTGCCGACGCTGCTGCGCACGCCCGGCGGCGAGGGCTGGGTGCACGACGCGGCAGGAGACCTGTGGCGCTGCTGGGCGGTACTGCCGAACGCGCGGAGCACGGCGAAGGTGAGCGGCGCACCGGATGCGCGCGAGGCGGGCCGGGCCTTCGGCGCGTTCGCGCGGATCGCGACCACCCTCGATGCCGGGCTGCTGGCCGAGACGATCCCGCAATTTCACGACACGCCGGCCCGGCTGTCGTGGCTCGAGGCGTCGATCGCGAGAGATGCGATGGGCCGGGTGGACGGGGCGCGGGAGGAGATCGCGCTGGCGCTGCGCCACCGGTCGCTGGCACCGCTGCTGGTGGCGCCGCTCCAGTCGGGCGCGATTCCCACGCGTGCGGCGCACAACGATGCCAAGGTCGCGAATGTGCTGTTCGATGCCGGGACCGGCCGGGCGGTGATGGTGATCGACCTCGATACCGTGATGCCGGGCACGCCGCTGTTCGACTTCGGCGACCTGGTGCGCTCGAGCGTGAGCATGGCCGCGGAGGATGCGATCGCGTTGGGCCCGGTCGAGGCCGAGCTGGAGCTGTATGACGCGCTGCTGGAGGGCTACCTCGGTGGCACCGGCGGACTGCTCACCCCGGCGGAGCGCCTGCTGCTGGAACCGGCGGGACGCGTCATTACCTGGGAACAGGCGATCCGCTTCCTCACCGACTATCTCGACGGCGACACCTACTTCGCGACCTCGCACCGGGAGCACAACCTCGAGCGCGCGCGGGCGCAGCTGGCGTTGCTCGCGTCACTCGAGGCACGCCGCGAGGAGTTTGAGCGCCTCGTGCGCTCACGGGTCGTGGGTCGTGGGTCCTGAGTCGTGGGTCGTGAGAGGCGGGCTCGCGGCCCAGAGCCGGGGCAGGAGCCGCGCGAGAGAAGCACCGCTCACCACGAACACGACAATCCACATCGAGGCCTGGGGCCACTTGCCGTAGAGAATGCTTCCCGTCCCGAACATCGCCGCATACACGAAGGCGCAGCCGAGCACCCAGCCGAGCAGCGCCTGCGACAGGCTGTCGGGCGACGGTCCAAGCCCGGTGGCGGCGCGCACCGGCGCCCAGCCCGGACCGGCGGGCCGGACCCGCCGGTAGAACGCCGCCAGCGTGGCCGCGTCGGTGGGCCGCGTGAGATGGGTGGCCGC
>JAGGAG010000073.1 GCA_017889745.1 Gemmatimonadota bacterium
CCCGTGAGCAGCAGCGACAGCGGCTTCGTCCTGGTGGCACCCTGCGCCGGCACCCTGCTGCGCCTCCGGGTCAACGCGCCCGGCGCCGTGGTGCGCGAGGGAGATACCCTGGCCGAGGTGGCCTGTCAGGGCGCACCGCTCCAGGGCGAGCTGATGCTGCCGCAGGCCGGCGTGCCCCTCGTGCAGCGCGGACAGGGCGTGAAGCTCCGGTTCGATGCCTTCCCCTACCAGCGCTACGGCGTCCGCTTCGGCACCGTCCGCTGGCTCGGCCCCGCGGGCCTGAGCGCGCAGGACAGCGGGGCGTTCCGCGCCATCGTCGACCTGTCGGAGAGCAGCATCAGGGTGCGCGGCAGGATGCGGCCGCTCCTGCCCGGCATGGGCGGCCAGGCCGATATCGTCGTCGGCCGCCGCTCCCTCGTGAGCTATGCCTTCGAACCGCTCCGGGCGCTCAAGGAGAGCTTCGCGGACGCCCCGGCGGACTCGACCCCATGACCGGGTACTGGTTCAACGGCACCGGCCATCCCGACTGGCGCTACACCCTCGACGACTTCAAGAGCGATGACGAGTCCATGGCCAACTGCCTGGGCCTGGCCCGGCTCGCTGCGCGCACCGATCTGCCCATCCTCATCCTGGGCGAGACCGGTACCGGCAAGACCATGCTCGCCCGCGCGATCCACAATTCCTCCCGCCGCGCCGCAGCGCCATTCGTTGCGTTCAACTCCTCGGCGCTGAGCGACACGCTGCTCGACAGCCAGCTCTTCGGCCACGAGAAAGGCGCCTTTACCGGGGCCATCAGGCGGGTCAAGGGCAAGTTCGAGCAGGCCGACAAGGGCACGCTCTTCCTCGACGAGATCGCCGACATGAGCCCCGCCGGCCAGGCCAAGATCCTGCGGGCGGTCGAGTACGGCGAGTTCGAGCGCCTGGGCGGCGAGACACTGCAGGAAGCCGACGTGCGGCTCATCAGCGCCACCCACCTGCCGATGGCGCGCTACCTCGCCGCGGATCACTTCCGGAAGGACCTCTTCTACCGGATCAGCGGCATCACCCTGCGACTGCCCCCCCTCTGCGAGCGGCCCCGGGACCTCCGCACCATCATGGCCACCGCCATCGCGGCGGCGAGCCGAGCCCAGGACAAGTCCATCGTCGGCCTGAGCCGGGAGGCCGCCGACCGGCTGCTGGAGTACCCCTGGCCCGGCAACCTTCGCCAGCTGCAGCGAGTCATTCATACCGCCGTCGCCATTACCGAAGGCGACATCATCGAGCCCGATGCAATCCTGCTCGAAGCCTCGGTGGAAGAGGTCCGCGCCGGCGACGGCACCCCGCCGAGTTCGGCGGCGGGCACCGGCGCCCTCGCCGATGATGATGATCTCTCCCTCCGTGCCGCCGAGGCCCGTCACATCCACCAGGTCCTCGAGCGGTTCCGCGGCAACAAGCGGCGCACGGCGCGCGCGCTTGGCCTCTCCCGCTCGACCCTCGACCGCAAGCTCGCCGGGCACTGAGCGTCGCGTCTCGTTCCAGTACCATGGCTCCACTTCAGTACTAATCAACAGTCTCGTTCCGGAACCATGCCTCCTCGCTGTTTCGTAGCTGCCGCGCCAACTCGTTGCACCGCCATCACTTCCCAGGTGCGCCCGAAGGGGCACAGCGATTGCTTTTGAAAGAGCAGGCAGAAGTTCGCTGCCGCCTCGTTCACCGCCACAGGAGATGCACCATGGCCGCCAAGAAGAGCTCAAAGGTGAAGGACCTTCCGCGCAAGTCAGTGTCCACGAAGAAGGCGTCGAATGTGAAGGGTGGCGGGCTCCAGAAGCCGCCCAAGTAAGCTGCTCGAGGGCTGTCGTCCAGTTCACTGGCGGTTCAACCGATCGATCACGCACTCACGGAGTATTTGAAAATGACCGACAAGAAGAACGCGCCGGTGCGCGACCTGCCCGAGAAGAAGATCCCCGCGGGTAAGGCCGACCAGATCAAGGGCGGTCGCAAGATCACGGAGTGACCTGAACCAGCGCCGTGGCCCGCTTGTCAGTACTGGAGCGGGCTACGGGCTGGCTGGAGTCGCGGCGGAGTTGGACCAAACCTCAAGACCACACGTGGAGCATGGCCCAGAAGAAGCGCCGGAAGCCCGAAGACAAGGCCCGCAAGGAAGTGGTTCTGTTGAAGGACCTGGCCCCCCGGCAGGATGTAAAGGGTGGCGCCAAGCTCCGCTTCGGGGAGGCCCCCGCATCCTCGTCCGGGAAGGGGACGGACTGACCCCGACCCTCCGGCTCCGCTCGCCGCTTTACGCTTCGCGCTGTCCCTGCCCACCCCTCACCCCTCACCCCTCACCCGTGTAACTTCAGCCAGGAACTCGCAGCACCCCTTTTCGCGGATACGCATCATGGCGACAGCACCGACGGCAACCGGACCGGCAGCAGCCAAGCCCGCCCCTCGCACCGGTCAGACCACCATCTGGCTCGACGGTGAGTGGCACACCCGCGAAACGGCGAAAGTCTCCGTTTTCGACCACGGGCTGCTCTATGGCGACGGCGTCTTCGAGGGGATCCGCGTCTACGGCGGGAAGATCTTCCGGCTCGAGGAGCACCTCGACCGGCTGTACGACTCGGCCCAGGCCATCTGGCTCTCCATCCCGATGTCCAAGGCGGAGATGACTGCCATCACCGAGGAAGCGGTGCACCGGTCCGGGCTCGGCGAGGCCTACATCCGACACATCGTCACCCGGGGTGTCGGTGATCTCGGCCTCAGCCCGAAGAACTGTCCGCGCGGTACCGTCATCATCATCGTGGACACCATCGCCCTCTGGCCCGCCGCCACCTACGAGACCGGCCTGCGAGTCATCACCGCCGGCACGCCGATCCCGCACCGTGAGGCGCTGTCGCCCCGGGTCAAGTCACTCAACTACCTGCCGCACATCATGGCCAAGAGCGAGGGCCTCGTGGCCGGCATGGACGACGTGCTCATGCTTGACAGCGTCGGCTTCGTGGCCGAGGCGTCCGGCTGCAACATCTTCGTGGTGAAGGGCAACACGATTCGTACGCCGCCCGCGTATGCCGGCATTCTTCGCGGCGTCACGCGCGACGTGGTCATCGATCTGGCCCGCGAGGCGGGATACACCATGACCGAGGAACAGCTCAATCGCTACGACGTGTATACCGCCGACGAGGTCTTCTTTACCGGCACCGCTGCCGAGGTGGTCGGGATCCGGGAGGTCGATGGCCGCCGGATCGGTGCCGGCAAGCCCGGCCCGGTAACCCACGATATCGCCGCCCGCTACCGGGCCGTTACCCGCGGCTGACCCGGCGCGTGCGGCCCGCACGGTCGCGGTGCTGCTCGATGCGCCGCGGCCGGAATACGTGCCACGCGGCCTCGCGCTGGCCGTCGGTGAGAAGTACGCTGTGCGGCTCCTCCGGGTCATCGCCCGTCGCACCATCGAGAGTGTGGAGTCCCTGGGATGGGAGCCGGTCGTCTGGTTTGCGCCGACCGAGGCATGGCCCGAGATGCGGCGCTGGTTGGGCGATGCCATCGCACTCTACCCGCGCCCCTTCGGCGACATGGGGGGTACGCTCGCCGCCATCGCGCAGCAGTCGGGTCCCGAGGGCGGCTGGCTTGCGGTCCGGCCGGCCGGAGCCGGGCTGACGATCGATCTCCTGGAGCGCGCGCGGCAGGCGGTGGAAGACGGCGGGCTCGTCTTCGGCGCCACGACCCGGGAGGGCATCTATCTGCTCGGCGGTCCGGCCAGCTTCGCTGACTTCGTGCGGGACCTTCCCTGGGGCGAGCCCGACCTCGCGCCGGTCATCCGCGCCAGGCTTCGCGACATGGGCGCCGGGTGGGCCGAGTTGCCCCGACTTGTCGAGCTGTCGAACGAGGATGACCTTCGCGCGGCGGGACTCTTGACCTGATCTCGGCCGCGAACGCACTTTCCCCGGAACCTGTCGGAAAACTACACCTCGGGGGGTGCATGGCATGGCGCGTAGTTGAGGTCGCAGAGCGGCAGTGGAGCGTCTCGGTCGCCGCGGAGCGGCGGGCCAACTCCCAGCGCTGGAAGCTCGTGCTCGCCTTCCGCGCCCGCGATGGTGACAAGCGCCTCCTCTGGACCGAATATCCGATGGCCTCCACCTCGCGCTCCTCGCTGCTCCAGCAGGCCGAGCGGATTCCGGACGCCAAGCTGGCTGAACTGCTCGCTTCCCAACTCCGGTGATCCCGCTATGGCATCGATTTCGCTTCACGACCTCAGGCTGGTATCAGATGCCCTGCTCGCTCTCAGGGGGGCCACCATCGGGGGCGCGGTGATGCGGGGAGACCTCCGGCAGTTGCGGCTCGAGTTTACTAATGGGAGCCTGGCGGTCCTGCGAATCGATGCCGATGCAGACGGCCGCGCTCGGCTCGAGCTCGACGTCATCCGCGCGCCGGGTGAAGCCTCGAACCAGCTGGAAGTCCGTTTCGAAAACGCTTGATGCCGAGGACCGACGCCGACTCGATGTCGCCACCAGCCACGAACGATCGCCTTCGCTTTGCGGAGTTCTCACTCGAGCGGCTGCCCAATGGGCGGTGCCGCTCGAGGGTGCTGCTCACCTGGCTGGAAACGGAGCGCTTCACCGGCGAGTCCGAGGGCCTTGCGTCCCAGGCCGGCGAACTCCGCTGCGCCGCCCAGGCCTGCGTCAACGCCCTCACCCAGGCCGTGCAGGACGGCATGGGCTTCGAGCTCCTCGGGGTAAAGGCCGTCCGGGCCTTTGATGCCAATGTGGTCATCGTTTCGCTCGCCCTCCGTGGTGAGGGCGGAGGACAGCGGGTCGTCGGGAGCTTCCTCTCCGATACCGACGCGCCCCGCGGGGCCGCACTCGCGGTCCTCAATGCCACCAACCGCGTCCTGGGCAACAAGTTCTTCATGCGCTGAATTCTGGCGCTTTGCCAGAACAGCGGAGGAATGGTTGGCGGGGAGCAGCGCGTTCGCTGTTGCGGCTCCTCCTCACGGAGTGACCCGGTCTGGTTCCGCGGTCGCGGCGTCCGCCTTGCATCGGCCCAAGCCCATGTCGCTCTGTGGGTTACCGGCGTGGCAATCTGAACCGCCGGTTTGTCTCGCTGGCACAGTTGTCGCTAGATTGTTTTCGGGTCAGCACTCGAAGGTCCTGGCGCCGCAGCTCTTCAGGCGGCGCAGCTCACGGTCGCCGCGCGGCATGTTTCGCCTGGCCGGCGTTGCGAACGAGGAGGTTTGATGCGTCGCCAAGCCTTGATCCTGCTGCTGGCGGGGGCCGCGGGCTGCGCCGGGAAGGCCACGGTGCAGCCCATATCGCCACCGTCACCGCAGGTCGCCACCACCGCGCCTCGCACGGCCCCGGCTCCCGCTGCCGCGCCTGCATCGGGTCCCGCGCCGCTCGTCCCCCTCGATTCCAGTCAGGTTTCCGAGATCGCCCGTCACGTCACCCTCTCCGCCGACTCGGCGGCCGACGAGGCGGTGCTCGACCAGCTCGCCGTGGCGCATCCGGAAGGCGTGACCGATGACGACCTCCCGGCGGTTCCCGTCTCGTGGGACATCGACGTCACCACCTGGGGCGATCACGAGCGGGTCCAGTTCTACCTGAGCTTCTTCGAGGAACAGGCGCATCCCCGGTTCCAGATCTGGCTGGAACGGATGCCGATGTACGAGCCGATGATCCGGCAGAAGCTCCAGGCGGCGAACATGCCGACCGACCTCGTCTACCTGGCCCTCATCGAGAGCGGTTTTTCCAATTCCGCGATGAGCCGCACCCGGGCCGTCGGCATGTGGCAGTTCATGCCACGCACCGGCAAGGAATACGGCCTCCGCATCGACAGCTGGGTGGATGAACGGCGTGACCCGGTCAAGGCCACCAGCGCCGCCCTCGAGTTCCTCTCCGATCTCTATCAGCGCTTCGGTTCCTACTACCTCGCGGCAGCCGCGTACAATGCCGGCGGCGGGAAGATCTCGCGTGGGTTGAAGCGCATCGGCGCCACTCCGACGGTGACCACGGCGTCCGCATCAGCTGCCCCGGACGGCGAGGAAGCGATGACCGAGGACGAGGATGAGGGCTTCTCCGACGCCGATTTCTTCAAGCTCTACGACACCAGGCACATCCGGCGCGAAACCAAGGACTACGTCCCCAAGCTCATCGCCGCCGCGCGCATTGCAAAGGAACCCCAGCGCTACGGCTTCATGCCCGTGTCGCCCACGGCCCCGTATCCGCTCGACTCCCTGGTCGTAAGCGGGATGACCGGGCTCGACGTCGTCGCCCAGCTGGCCGACACGTCGCTCACGTATATCCGCGAGATCAATCCGCAGTACCTGCGGCTCGCCACGCCCCCGGGCACTACGTCGGTGGTGCGGGTGCCGAGCGGTCGCCAGGCCTCCACTCAGGCGGCATACCAGGCCCTGCCGGCCGCGGAGCGCGTCACTTTTGCCTACTACACGGCGAAGAAGGGCGACACGCCCACGAAGATCGCCCAGCACTATGGCGTCCCCGTGGGGCTGATCTACGAGGCCAATCCCTGGGTCCGGTCGGGCTATGCGGTCAAGGCGGGCCGGCAGGTCGTCGTGCCCACGGGCGGAAGCGCCAGCGTGGTCGTGGCCCAACAGGTGTCCATCGTGCGCGAGTCGCCCGATCGTGGCAGCAGCCGCGGTGGCTACCACACCGTGCGGAAGGGTGAGACGCTGGGCGGCATCGCGAGGCGCTACCACGTCAGCACCTCGCAGCTCAAGGCCTGGAACGGCATGTCGGGCACCACCGTTCGTGTCGGGCAGAAGCTTCGCGTCTCGCCCGGTCGCAGCCGCTCCTCGGGCACCCAGTTGGCGTCTCGCGATCACGCGAAGGGCGGCGGGTCCACGGTCGGCAATACCACCACGGTCAGGCACCGGGTCCGCAGCGGCGAGACGCTCTCCGGCATCGCCCGGCAATACGGTGTGAGCGTCGCGTCGATCAAGCAGGTCAACAACCTGAGCGGTGGGCTCAAGAGCGGAACCACGATCCGGATCCCGAAGAAGGCATGACGGCTTGAGGGCGTGGCGCGGAACGACGAAGGGGCAGCCAACCGGCTGCCCCTTCTGTCATTCCGTCTGTTGAGGTCGTTACGCACCCACGTCAGCGCGTCACGTCCCGAGCTCTCGTGCCTGGGCCTGCATTGCCTTCGTGATGCGCTTCGGCTGATATCCCCGCAGCACGGCGTTCTCATACCCGTTCGACGGATCGCCACCCTCAGCCACGATCTGGTTGACCCGGCCGGGGCCGCGGTTGTAGGCCAGCAGCGCCAGCTCGTAGTCGTGCCGGTACTGCTTCAGCAGGTCATTGAGGAACCGGAACCCGATGCGCAGGTTCACGTCCCGCTCATACAGTGCCTTCTCGTCCAGGGAGGCATCGTAGAACCTGGCCGTGGCCACCTGCACCTGGGTGAAGCCGATCGCGTTCATGTTGCTCTTCGCCGCCGGCTTGAAGTTGCTCTCCACCTTCACCAGCCGGAACGCCAGCTGGGGGTCGATGCCTTCCTGCAGCGCGATATCGTAGATCGCCGTGGCCAGGTCGGCCGGGATCTGGTAACGCGCCGAGTAGCCAAGAAGGGCCTCGGCGCGGTCGAGCTTGAGCGTGAGCAGCGCCGCGGTGCCGTCGAACGACGGTGGCGTGGCGGCTGCGGGAACGAGGTTCGTCGTCGCCTCGATGGAGCGGGACGGCGGCGCCTCCTCGATCTGCGACCGGCGTGACCAACCGCCGATGGCGCTGATGAGGAGTGCACCGGCCAGCAGCGCACCTGCGCGTGCAAGCGGTCCTTTGCGCCAATTCGGGCGCGGCAGACTGGTCGGGGACTTCATGTAGTACCTCCTTGCTGTCGTTGAACGGCAGCGGACTGGTCAGGGCCCCTTGCGGTGCCAATCGCCCCGGGTTCCCCCGGTCTTGCTGACCAGCCGGATCTCGTCGATGACCATCCTCCGGTCGACCGACTTGACCATGTCGTAGACGGTGAGGCACGCCACCGAGACTGCCGTGAGCGCCTCCATCTCGACACCGGTGCGGCCGGTAAGGCTGGCGGAGGCGGTAATGCGCACCCCCGGCAGTGACTCATCCAGCCGCGCCTCAACCGTGACCACATCCAGCGCCAGGGGATGGCAGAGGGGGATCAACTCCCCCGTCTTCTTCGCCGCCATCACCCCGGCCACTTCCGCCACGGCAAGCACATCGCCCTTCTCGATGGCTCGATCCATCACGAGCCGGTACGCCTCTGCTGACATCTGTACCGCACCCTCGGCCACCGCCGTCCGGCGGCTCTCGGCCTTGTCGCCTACATCCACCATGCGAGCCCGGCCCTCATCGTCCAGATGAGTCAACCCGCTCGGAGTTCCCCGCTTACCGCTCACCGCTCACTCTGTTGAGGGCCGCTGCCAGGTCTTCAGCCAAGACCCCTACGAGCAGCTGCGGATTAACGTTCCCCTGCGCCGCCTCCCGTGCCGCCGTCACATGACGCTGCGCCTCGAGCAACCGCGACACCGGCCGCGGGCCCTTGAGCGCTGCGGGCAGGGCCCGGCGCGGCGTCATCCCGCTCGCAGCACGAACCGCGTCGCCCAGCGTCTGCTCCAGCGCTTCGAGCATTGCGCTGAAGTCGCCCCGCGCCGCCCAGGGGCTCTGCTTCAGCACCCGCTCCGCCCGTGGCACCGAACCCTGCAGTGCCACGTCGACCAGGTCGGCGGCGGCGGCGTGGGCCTTCGCACCGGCATCGCTCGCGCTGACCGCCGAGCCGATCGAGCCCTCGGCTGTGCGGACCCGCTCCTCGAGTGCAGCGGCCGACAGGCCCGGCTTGAGCTCCGCCGCGAGGAAATCCCGCACCTCGGCATCCGTCAGCCGTCCCAGCCGAACCGGCACTACTCGCGACCGGATGGTCGGCAGCAGCCGGCCGGCGTCGGTCGCGGTGAGGATGAACCAGGTGTTGGCCGGCGGCTCCTCCAGCAGCTTGAGGAGCGCATTGGCCGCTTCCTGACTCGACTCCTGCGGCACCAGCCGCTCGGCATGCCCGATGATGAACACCGTCGGGCCACCTTCCACCGACTTGAGCGCCGCGCGCCGCTGGATCAGCCGCACCGTTGCCAGCGGGTGGCTCGCCATCCCGTCGAGCGCGCCGTACAGCGGAGTCTTTCGCCGCTCCGCCACGATCTCGCCGATCAGGTCCGCCGCCTCGTCGACCTGCTTGTCGGCATCGGTGACCTTGGGCCGCAGGATCGGCACGATCCAGTGCAGATCGGCGTGCCCGAGTTCCATCACCAGGCGACATGGCCTGCACTTACTACACGGCTCAGCGTCCTTTTGCTCGCAGAGCAACAGCTGCCCCATCCACAGGGCCAGGCGCTGCCTTCCTACACCCTCGGCACCCTCGAAGAGGAGCACCTGAGGCATCCGGCCCGCCCTTACGGCGTCCCCCAACCGCTTTCGTATTGCTATGTGTCCAGCCAACGGTGCCAGCGCCATGACCCAATATCGCTGGTTTCGGGCCAGAGCGGAAGGGGTCAATGATCGCGTAACCCATTGTTTTTCAACATGTTACAGTGACATTATGGCCCGCTTTACTTGGAAAAGTCAGGGTGCAATGGTACATGGAGTAATAGTGAATGCTCGCATGCTTGAGCGGTTCAAGGGCCGTCGACTCAGCGACGTCAAAGCGCATGCAGGAGAATCATTTGGCGACGAGGTCAAAATGGCGGGGGTCCGGATCAGACTTGGGGAGGTGGTCACCGGACCGTAACAGCTTATGCGAGCAGGTACTCACGTGGATGATAATGTGACATAGATCACATTGAGACAGGCCAGATTGTCGCCCTGAGACCGTAGGTGTCGCGACAGCGCACCGCCAAACGCTGTCGGCCCAGCGCCAGACGGCCGAGCATTACAGGTGTCCGAGCGGTGCCCCCCTTACGGCGTCGCGGTCTTGCCCCCCTCTCCCGTGCTACTTAGGATTGGCACCGCTTTCCCGAGTAGCTCAGTTGGTAGAGCAGCTGACTGTTAATCAGCGGGTCGCAGGTTCGAGTCCTGCCTCGGGAGCTGAGATCGCGTATGCATAAGGGGCCCGCTTCGGCGGGCCTCTTCGTTCTTCGGCAGTCGCAGCGCGTACGTCTCGCGCACGTGCCGCGCTGAGTCTGCGCCAGGTTCTCGATCGACAGCTTCCTGAGCCGCAGCGGCGGCGTCTTCGGCGTCACATCGGCTGTCGTACCGATACTGGCTCTCCCGCGAGGTGGTCAGGCATCCGGGACGGCTGGTCACCTTGGCCGCGAGCGAACGCGTGTCAGCGAACATGCTGGCCACGACGGGCAGGGCCCATCGCGGCGAACCGCATCCTCACGATCCCTTGCGCGTCAGGGGGCCGAACGGGCTCGACAGTGTCCCGTCGTCGTTCCGCTTGAGCGCAACCGGCCCCTCGAACTCGGCACAAGAGAGCAGGACATCACCCGACTTCACCTTGTACGTGCAGACCGCCACCTGACCCATCATGGCGAACTCGCCCTTACCGCTCTTGAGGGACAGCGTGATCCCGCCGTTCGCGTCTTCGTACTGGCCATCCACCGACTTGCAGGCGGACAGTGTCAGGGCGGCGAGCACCGCCGCCGCCCATTGATACCGGCGCATGGTTCCTCCCGCTTCTCATTGCCGTGATGCGAATAAGGCTGGTCCTTGTCTGGGCGTTGCGCAGGACGCGGCCGGAGACCGTCACCGGGAAAGGGAAAGGGCGCCTTCCCACGGGAGGCGCCCCTGATGCCGCTTACAGGCTGCGTTCGCGTGGCCTGGCGCTACTTGAGCCACAAGTAGAGGCCGATCAGTCCCATCACCAGGCCGCCCACCGCGATTGCCGTTCCCGCGTCGTCGCCGATGAGCAGGCCGCCGATAACGGCGGCGCCACCGACGATCGCGAGCACCGGGCCGCTGCTGTTCTTGGAGCGGCGCTGGTTGTTCCACGTCATCTCGCTCGATGCGTCGGTGACGCTGCTGTATCCCAGGGTCGTGCTCGCAATGGTGGGTCCGGCGGCCGGTACGGCCGGCGCCACCACCGGGGCGACGTCGGCAAGTGCAGCGTCGGGCGTGGCCATCTGGGCAGCGAGGGGCGTGGCAATGACACAGGCGACGATCGCGAGCAGGTGCACCCGAAGGCTGGAACTTGTCATGGAGGATCCGATGTTGACGGTTGAACTGGCACGCATCCGGAATACCCCCCAGGCACGCAATTGTCACAGTCACCGCTGGTGCAGCCGCTGGCATCACTCCTTGGATTGAACCGTCCGGCCGCGCGCCCTGGCCACCTCGTTGATTTCCCGGTTCTCGAGCACAGGCACCGCCGCACCGTGCTCCGCCACCTCGATCATGGCCCGGCCCACCAGTTCCGTGGTGGTCACATAGTGCGGTAGGACGGCGCTGAGCAGCGGATACAGCGGGCCCATCACCGTGTAGATCGCGCGATACCATCCGGTGCTCGCCGGTTCCCGACACGTAGACGAACGTCATCGCGGGGTTTCGCGCCACCAGGCTCCGCGCCACGACCATGGTGAGGTCGAAGGTCACCAGGCGATAGGCCTCCTCCGTCATCCCCATCGCGGAAACGCCGAGACAATAGAAGCAGGCATCGTAACCGTCGAGCTCGCTGCCCAGCGTCGGCACCTTGAAGAGATCGTCGAGCAGCAATTCACGGAGCTTGGCGTGCCCTTGCCCGGTAGTGCGGCGCCCGATGACGACCACCCGCTCGACGCCGGGATCGAGCAGGCACTCGCGCAGCACCCCCTGGCCCACCATGCCGGTGGCCCCGAAGAGGATGACCTTCAATTGTCGAACAGGATCGCGACCAGCGTGACGATGAGCACCGCCGCGACCAGGAGCGACGTCACCGTGACGATCGTGCGGAAGAGGAAGCGGTACCGGTCCGCCCGGCGCCGCAGTTCTGCGAGTGCTGCCGCGGGGATCTGCTCCATTGGGGCAGGGGGGCTCCCCTCGGTCTCGAGGGGCGCCGCCTCGCCGGCGGGGGACGTGGTCGGGGCGGGAAGGTCGTCGTTCATGGGACGCTCCGTGCAGGGCCGGGGGCCTGGAGTTCCTTGAGGTAGTGCATCGTCTCCGGCCGGTAGCCGAGATGCTCGTAGAGGCCGCGGGCGCGTTCGTTCTGCAGCCACACGTTGAGCGAGATCCGGCGCGACCCCTGCGCGAGGGCCCACTCCTCGGCGGCCCGGATCAGCGCGCGGGCGACCCCGCGCCCGCGCGCACCGGGGTCCACCGCCAGCACCTCGATGTGCGCCACCGGTTCGCGACTGAAGTAGTCGAGCTTCGTCGTGAGGCACACCGCGCCATCGAGCCCGTGCGTGCCCTCGGCCACGAAGGCGACGGTGCCTGGTGCGTCACCGCGAACGGCCTCCCCGATCACGGCGTCGTCTGCCCGCTGGATCTCCCGCGCGGTGCGCCACGCCGGCACCGGGAACGCGGCGAGCTGGTCGGCGAGCGCCAGCACCTGCGGCTCGTCCTCGCGCCGGCCCCGGCGCACCGGGACCACGGCGGCTTCGCTCATATGGCCCGCCCCATTCGCACGCAGCGCATCACCACGCCGTCCGGCAGGGTCACCTCGGTTGGCTCGAGCGCCTCGAAGCCGCATGCCCGGTACAGCGGTTCCCCTGGCAGCGTGGCCGTCAGGACGAGCCGGCTGAAGCCGGCGGCGCGCGCCGCGTCCACGCAGGCGTCGAGCAGCATCCGCCCGATGCCGCGCCGGGCCCAGGCGGGATGCACGAAGAAGGCGCGGATGCGCGCCGGGTCGGTGGCAGGATCGATGAGCGGGTCGGGTTCGTGCTTCGCGTGATCGCCACCGTAGTGCGTTCGGCGCATGCTCCACCCGCCGCATCCCACGGTGACGCCATCCGCCTCGACGCAGAAGTAGGTGCCGTCCCTCACCAGCGTCGTGTCCACGCCGAACACGTAGCGGATGCCGCTCTCCACCTGTGCGTCGGAGTAGTACCCCTGGCTCAGCCCGCGCACCGACTCGTGGATCAGGCGTGTCAGCTCCGGCTCGTCATCGAGCCGGGCCTGCCGCACCGTGAGCCGGATGTCCGTCTGCGGCATCAGCCGAACGCGGCCAGCGCGGCGGCCGCGATCTCCCCGTCGTGTGCCGACGTCATGCCGCTGATGCCGATCGCCCCGAGGATGGTGCCATCGCGGGTGATCGGCACGCCGCCTTCCACCATCAACCCGTACTCGCTCATCGAGAGGAAGGCCGTCCGCCCGCCGGCGATGGCGTCTTCCATGGCCTTCGTCGGCCGCTTGTACCGCGCCGCCGTCCGGGCCTTCGCGATCGCGACATCCTGGCTCGCCGCCTGGGTGCCGTCGAGGCTGTGGAACAGCACCAGGCCGCCCGTGGGATCCACGATCGCCACCGCGATGGTCCACCCTCGCTTCAGCGCCTCCGCCTCCGCCGCCGCGGCAAGCACTTTCGCCCCCTCGAGCGAGATGAACGGAACTGATCTGCTCACAGTCATGTCTGTTCCTTTGAGTCGTAGTTCCCGTTCACTGTTCACCGTTCACCGCTCACTCTCACCTTCTCCACCCGCGCCCTCACATCACACCCGTCCAGGTGGTCGTTCACCATGCCCATCGCCTGCATGAACGCGTACACCGTCGTCGGCCCCACGAACGACCAGCCGCGCTGCTTCAGGTCCTTCGACAGTGCCCGCGACTCGTCCGACTGGCCCAGGGTCCGGAGCACCGCATGCGTCATCCGTTTCGGTCGCGATGCGGGCGCCGGCTCGAAGCGCCATACATAATCCGCGAGCGACCCGAACTCGTCCAGCAGGTCGGCCACCCGCCTGGCGTTGTTGATCGTCGCCTGGATCTTGCCCTCGTGCCGGATGATCTCGGCGTTCTGCAGTAGCTGCTCCACCTTCTTCGGCGTGAACCGCGCCACCTTCGCCGGGTCGAAGTTGGCGAATGCCTTCCGGAACGCCTCGCGCTTTCGCAGAATGGTGAGCCAGCTCAGGCCCGATTGGAATCCCTCCAGCGACAGCTTCTCGAACAGCCGCCGGTCCTCCCGCACGGGAAAGCCCCACTCCTGGTCGTGATACTGCACGTACTCCGGGGCGGCTGCGCACCAGGCGCAGCGAACCAGCCCGTCCGGAGCCTGGAAGAGTCCGTGGTCAGTAATCACGAAAAACTGTCAAGTAGCGTTGTCACATGTACCTGTAAACATACTGCCCGGCACCCGGGACACGCTGGACAGATCCGGTCCGGCGCTGCATATGGGTGATGCCCACGCATGTCATCCACCGTGCCGTCACCGCTTGCCAGCCGGGCGCGTCCGCGCTCGTCGCTGGTCGAGCCTCGCAAGGGGATTCTGACACATGACTCCACTGGTCGCACTGGCGTTGAGCATTGGGGTGCTTGGCGGCATCGCCACTGCCCTCTACCTGAAGGTGGGGCTTGCCATCTGGGCGGGGTTCATCGCCTGGGCTTGCTTCTTCCACACCGGGGGCGACACTGAAGCCCTCAAGAAGACGATCATTGGCAACCTCTTCGGCATCTTTTGCGCGGCGGTGGCCGCCTTCCTCCTGCTCAACACCAACCTGGGTGCGGCCGGACCGGCAGTCATCGTCGGGATCACCGTATTCCTCATGGTGCTTGGCGCGCATCTGAAGCCCTTCTCCACCGTGCCGGCCAGTGTCTACGGCTACGCGGCGACCTTCGCCTACCTGCTGCAGACGGCGGAGGCCATGGTGATTGGCAAGCTGGTTGCCATCGACATCAGGGGTAACCCGATTCTCGTCGTGGCGATTTCAATGGTGCTGGGAGCCCTGTTCGGGCTGGCCTCGGCGAAGCTGGCAGGAATGCTGACAAAGAAAGCCTGACATTTTTCGCCGGGCACGGTGGGCAAGGGCGCACAACGGCCCCGGGAGCTTCCCGGGGCCTTCGTGTATCGTTGCCTCGCTCACCGCTCACCGCTCACCGCTCACCGCTCACCGCTTTACTGGTTTCAGGTCCAGGTCCTGAAAGTCAAAGCTAAAGTCCACATCCGGCGATGCGGGCAGCATTCTTACGCTCGCCACGCGGCCGTCGGGGTCGAGTGTGAAGGTGACATACGCGTCGGCGCGCACCTCGCGATCCGTCCATCGCGCCACGAAGGTGTCGTACTGCCAGTGTTCGAGCTTGCCCACCAGCACCGGCGAGTGGGTGAACCGGATCATCAGCTGGCCGTTCTCGTCGGCGATGGCGACGTCACCGTACCACGGATCCCGGTAGGTCCCGGCATAGTTCGCGAGCGCCAGCGACGGCTTGGAGTCGGCGTTCCGGGCGGTCGCCGAAGCCTTCATGGCGGCCGCATTCGCCGAGTCATTGCGCGCCTGCACCCACTTGTATGCCGCCAGCCAGTCGAACTTCGCGCCCATGTAGTAGTCGAGCACCCGAAGGGTGATCGAGCGGAACGCGGCACCCGATTCCGCGTTGGTGAACACCGCGACGCCAAGGCGCAGGTCGGGCACCGTGGTCACCTCCGACACGAAGCCCGGCAGGCCGCCGGTGTGTTCCGCAATCTTGTAGCCGCGGTAGTCGCTCATGTTGAGCCCGAGCGCATAGCCCCGGAAGTTGGCCTTGAGGGGGGCCAGTTGCGGCGGCGGCGGGTTGTTGTTCAGGATCGTCACCGGCATCCACAGCGTCCGCGCGGTGCGCGTGGTATACAGCGACTGCCCGTCGCCCGTGCGGCCCGAGTCGGCCATGATCATGAGCCACTTGGCAACGTCCTGGGCGTTGGTCATGATGCCGCCGGCGGGGTTGGTGGCGGCGCTGGTGTCGGGCCACACCGGCTTGAGCGTGCCTTCCACCACCGCGTGCGGCGACGCGAGGTTGCCGCGCTGGTCGGGCGCGGGATAGTGCGAGAAGCTCGTCGTCATCCCGGCCGGCACCAGGATGTTGGTCCGCACGAATTCCTCCCAGGTCTGTCCCGACACCGCCTCGATGAGCTCGCCCGCCACGGTGTACAGCACGTTGTCGTAGGCATAGCTGTACCGGAAGCTCGTGGCCGGCTTGATGAACCGGAGCTGCCGCGCGATCTGGGCCCGCGTGTAGTCGGACGCCGGCCACCAGAGCAGGTCGCCGGCGCCGAGACCGAGGCCGCTGCGGTGCACCAGGAGGTCCCGCACGGTGATCTCCCGCGTCACCCAGGAGTCGTACATCTGGAACCAGGGCAGGTAGTTGATCACCGGGGCATCCCACTCGACCTTGCCCCGTTCCACCAGCAGCCCCAGCGAGAGGGCGGTGAAGACCTTGGTGTTGGACGCGATGCCGAACAGGGTACCGGCGTCTACCGGCGTCGGGTCGCCCAGGCGTCGGACACCGTAGCCCTTCGCCAGGACGACCTTGCCGTCCTTTACGATCGTGAGCGAGATGCCGGGCACTCCGAAGGCCTTCATCACCGAATCCACGTACCGGTCGAGGCCCGGTGGCGTGCCGGCGGGCGCGGCCGGCTTGGCCTTCTGGGCATGGGCCGGAAGGGGAAGGGCGAGGAGCGTGAGCACGAGGAGCTGGCGTGCGGTGCGGGTCATGTGAACGCTAGTTCTCCAGGGAGAAGGTGACGCGCACGACGGCGGTGATGTCCTTGTCCACCGCGGATACGTCGTTCATGCCGTAGTCGGAAATCTCCGTGCTGTTGCGCGGGGTGATCTGGAACACGCCCTGCCGCACGCTCTTGATGCGGCCGATCCGGCCGCCGGTGCGTTCCGCGATCTGCCTCGCGCGCGTGCGCGCATCTTCGGTGGCGTCGCCCAGCATCTGGATCCGCATCTCGCCCAGTCGCGTGAACAGGTACTGCGGAGCCTCGGGGCTGAGCGGCACGCCCTCCGCCAGGAGCAGGCCGGCCTCCCGGCTCAGCGACGTGACCCGGGCAATGTCGGGCGACGTGACCGAGATCGTCTGGAACAGCCGGTACCCGATGACCCGGTTGGTCTCCTCGCCGCCGATCCGCTCGCGCACCGCATTGCTGTTGATGGACGAGATCTCCACCGTGGAATCGGCGAATCCGCGCTGCACGATGAACGCCTTGACCCGGACCGTGATGCGCGCCAGCTCGTCCGAGGCTTCGGGGAGCGTGGCCCGCTGCACCGCTATCGATCCTCGCCACATGGCGAGGTCGCTGGTGATCGGCTTGCGCGATGACCCGGTCACCGTGATCTCATCACCCGCGCGCCGCAACCGCTCGACGGCCATGCCGCCGATGAGCGCGGCCACCACGAGCCCCGCGGCCAGCACCACCGCGCCCCAGAAGGTCGGCGAGCCCAGCACGCCCCGTTCGTTCGTCATCGGCCGTGATGCTCCTGGTTGTGAGCGGACGTTCCGGCGCTGCGTCGTCAAGATAAAGGGTATATCATCTGGCAATGACTCCGCGCGAGCACACCCGCTTCTGGGCGCTGTTCATCCTCTCCCTGCTCGGCCTGACGGCGGTGGGCGTCTGGACTCACGGGCTCGTGCGCCGGAACGTGCGCGAGCGCACCGAGGACCGGCTGCGGCTGGTCATGAATTCCATGTATGCGGGGCTGAACGCCTGGCTCGTCGGCGAGCACGCCCTGGTCCACTGGATCGCCGCCGAACCCGCGGTGCGCAGCGACCTGCTGGAGATTGCGGCGCGGGCGCCAAGGCTGGGCGCCGCGGAATTGCAGCGCCTCCCGGCGCGTGCCCGCCTGATGCAGCGGCTCGAGCCCGTGCTCGAGAGCCACGGATACGAGAACTTCGCCTTCGTGGCGCCTGACGGCCGCATCCTCACGTCCAACGACCCGGCGCTGGTTGGCAACGTCACTCGTGCCTATCCCGCCAGCCTCGTCGCCCGCCTGCGCCGGGGCGAGACCATCACCGTCCCGTTTGGCATCGGTGTCGTCGACAGCAGCGGCCAGGGGCTCGGTCACATCCGCTCCGTCATCCTCACGGCGTCGCCGGTGTTCAGCGATGTGTCCGGCGTGGGGGAGCTAGTGGGCTGGTTCGACGTACGCACCGACCCCGCGACCGAATTCAACCCCATCATCACCGCGGGACGGCCCGGCCAGACCGGGGAGACGTACTTCTTCAATCAGGACGGCATCCTGCTGTCCGCCAGCCGGTTCGACGCCGCGCTCCGGAAGGCGGGCCTCCTGCCGCGTGACACGCTGGTCGAGTCGGCGCTGAACGTGCGGATGGGCGACCCCGGCGGTGACCTGCTGCGCGGATTCGACCCGTCCGTCCCGCCGAACGACTGGCCCCTCACGTTGCTCGGTCAGCGCGCCACCAGTGGCACCGACGGTCTCGACCTCGACGGCTACCGCAACTACCTCGGCCGGAGGGTGGTGGGGACCTGGCGCTGGTTCCCGAAGGGGGGCGTCGGCATCGCGGTCGAGCAGGGTTACGACGAGAGCTATGCGGGCATGCGCATCCTCTGGCAGGCCTTCGGGACGCTCTTCGGCATCATCGTCGTCGGTACCGGCCTGCTGTGGGTCGGCTTCGGCATGCTGGAACGCGCCCGCGCCCGGGCCCGCCGCGCCGAGCGGCTGGGCCAGTATACTCTCGAGCGCGTCATCGGTGAGGGTGCCATGGGCACGGTGTACCGCGCGCGGCACGCATTCCTCCGCCGGTCCACCGCGGTCAAGCTGCTCCGCGCCGAGCGCAGCACCCCGCAGGCCCTCCGCCGGTTCGAGAAGGAGGTGCAGGCCACGAGCCAGCTGGTGCACCCCAACACGATCACGATCTTCGATTACGGGCGCACCCCCGACGGCACGTTCTACTACGCGATGGAGTACCTCCGCGGCCTCACCCTCGACGTCGTGGTGCAGCGCTTCGGGCCGCTGCCCGAGCGGCGAGTCGCGCACATCATGCGGCAGGTGTGTGGTTCCCTGGCCGAAGCGCACGCTGCCGGGCTGATCCACCGCGACATCAAGCCCCAGAACCTGATGCTCTGCCATCGCGGCGGCGTGCCCGACCTGGTCAAGGTGCTCGACTTCGGACTGGTGAAGGAGAGTGACACCATCGACCCCGAGCTGACGCGCGACGGCGCCGCGGTCGGCACGCCGCTCTACATGGCGCCCGAGGCGGCTTCCGCATCCCTCGAAATCGACGCCCGCGCCGACCTCTATTCTCTCGGGGTCGTCGCCTACTTCCTGCTGACGGGGGTGCAGCCCTTCTTCGGGGTCAATGCGCGAGAGGTGATGCGCCGCCACATGGAGGAGCGCCCGCTGGCGCCCTCCGAGAAGCTGGGCCAGCCGCTGACGCCGGAGTTCGAGCAGCTGGTCCTCAAGCTCCTCGCCAAGGACCCGGCCAGCCGCCCACCCACCGCGCGCGCGATAGAGGAACTGCTCGAAGGAGTAATCGAGCCGATTCTTGGTCCCTGGACCGAGGAGGATGGCGACCGGTGGTGGCGGGCCAATGCCCCGCAGCTGATCGGCCTCGACGCTGATACCGAGCCGGTGGGCGCGCCGATGAAGCTGGACGTGGACGTCGAGAGCAGGGCGGACCGGGTCTGACCGGGCGCCGGGTCGCGACTCTCGCTTGCCTTGCACTCGCCGCGCGCGTGGTCCCGGCGCACGCGCAGGCGCCACAGACCGGGGGCCAGGGATGGTACAGTGCACTCCTCTCGGTGCGACTGCCCTCCCATTTTCGCGTCGTCGCCGGCGGTGAGTTGAACGCGGGCACCAACTATTCCTACCAGCAGTGGACTGGTGGCGCCGGCATCAGCTACCAGTGGAAGCACGTCAGTCGGCTGTCTCACTTCATCAACATCGACAGCGACAAGGAAAGCCGCCTGGTGGTGGGCGCCGGCTATGAGTACCTGTGGACCGAGCAGGAAGGTGCGGCCACCACCGCCGAAGACCGGGTTGTGCTCACGGCGACACCCCGGTACCGCCCGCACACCCGATGGCTGCTCGAGGACCGGAATCGGGTCGAGTGGCGCTGGGTCGACGGCGATTATTCCACGCGCTACCGGAACCGTCTGACCATCGAGCGCGATGTCCGCGTGCACGACTTCCGCTTCAGCCCGTATGTGTCCGCCGAGGCCTTCTATGATTTTTCCAGGGGCAGCTGGGACGAGCAGCAGTACGCCGTCGGGGTGGCGTGGCCGTACCGGAGGATCTTCATGGTGCAGACCTACTACCTGTTCCAGCACTGCACCTGCACGCCCGACGACGTCAACGTGTTCGGCGTGACCCTGAACCTGTACGTCCGTAACGGCCTCTAGTCGCTGTCCAGCGCCCGCCACATGTACCAGCTCGCCAGCGTCCGGTAGGGTCGCCACCGCTCGGCGTGCGCCGCGAGCTCCACGGCGGTCGGCAGGTCCTTCATCCGGTACGTCTGCGCGAAGCCCTTCCGCACGCCATAGTCGGCCACCGGCAGCACGTCCGGGCGCCCCAGGCGGAAGATCATCAGCATGTGCACCGTCCACGGGCCGATGCCGCGCACCACCGTCAGTCGCTCCACCACCTCGTCGTCGCTGAGGCGGCGGATCTGCGCCAGTGTCGGCAACTCGCGGCTCGCGGTGCGCCGGGCGAGGTCGATCATCGCCGCGGTCTTGGCAGTCGAGAGGCCGGCGGCCCGAAGCCGCTCCGGGGGTGTGTCGGCCAGCTCGGCCGGGGTGGGGAACTTCTTGGGCGCGTAGATCGCGCGCACCCGGCCGAAGATCGTCGCGGCAGCCTTGCCCGAGAGCTGCTGGTACACGATCGACTCCGCCAGCGCATGGAACAGGCTCTGGGTGTGGGCCAGCTCGAGCCTGATCGGGCGCGACCGGTCGATGAGCCGCGCCAGCCTCCTGTCGTGCGTCCGCAGGTGCGCCACGCCGGCATCCCAGTCATACGGCAGCGCGCCCGCGTCAGTGCGCCGCGCCATTCGGCCTCCCGGACTTCTCCGCTGCGATCCACCGGTTCATCTGCGCTTGCAGCACTTCGAGCGGCAGCGGTCCGTCATCGAGCAGTGCGTTGTGGAAGCGCCGCACGTCGAACCGGTCGCCCAGTGCCGCCTCGGCCTGCCGCCGGATCGCCGTGATCCGGAGTTCACCCAGCTTGTACGCCAGCGCCTGGCCCGGCCACACGATGTACCGATCCACCTCCACGGCCGCGTCCTGCTTCGACTTGGCCGAGTTGGCCAGCAGGTACGCGATCGCCGAGTCCCGGCTCCATCCCATCGTGTGGATACCGGTGTCGATCACCAGCCGGCAGGCGCGCCACATCTCGTACGTGAGCTGCCCGAATCGCGAATACGGATCGGTGTACAGCCCCAGGTCGCCGCCCAGCTGCTCGGCGTAGAGCGCCCAGCCCTCCACGAATGCGGTATAGCCCGCGTTGCGGCGGAAGTCGGGCAGGCCCGCGAGTTCCTGTGCCCGAGCGATCTGCAGGTGGTGCCCCGGCATCGCCTCGTGCAGGGTCAGCGCCTCCATCTCGTACGTCGGGCGTGCACTCAGCTGCCATGTGTTCACCATCATGAACCCGGCGCGCGATCCGTCGGCGGCCGACGGATAGTAGCGTGCGGTCGTCTGCGACGGCCCCTCGTAGTCCGGGAAGGCCCTGACGCCATAAGGGGTCCGGGGCAGGGTCGCGAACTGGCCGGGCAGCGCGCCGTCGATCTTCTTGGCGATGTCGCGGTAACCCTCCACCAGTTCGTCGGCGCTGGAGACGTAGAACCGCGGGTCGGTGCGCAGGAACTCGAGGAACTCGGCGAACGTACCCTTGAATCCCGCCTGCTGCTGCACCGAATCCATCGCGAGCCGGATCCGCTTCACCTCATCGAGCCCGATCTGGTGGATCGCGGCGGCCGGGAGCGTCAGGGTGGTGTAGCGGCGGATCTGCCAGGCGTAGTACTCGTGCCCGCCCGGAAGCGAGTCGGCGGCGGGCGCGTTCCGTCCGGCCGGCAGGTATTCGCGCTCCACGAACTCGTTCAGGGCCCGGAGCGCCGGCACCACCGAGTCCGCGATGGCGCGCCGCGCCGCGGCGGCGATGCGTGCGCGCTCAGCCTCGCCGATCCCGGGCGGGAACGCCGTGACCGGCGTGTAGACCGGGCTCCTCGCCGGGTCGGTCACCAGTTGCGGCTGGATCTGCGCGGGGATGCCGCGGAGCTGGAATGCGGGCTGGACCCAGCCCGTGCGGATCCCCTCGCGCAGCAGTGCGATGGTCTGGCTGATGACGCGGGGGAAGGCGTTGAGTCGCGCGAGGTAGTTGTCGTAATCGTGGGCCGTGCGGTACGGCATCGCGGCGATCAGCTGCGGAAAGGCGAGCTGCACCCCATCCAGTTGGTCCAGGGGCATGAGCCAGGTGGGAAACCGCTGGCCCTCGACGTCCACCGACTTCTCCCACAGGAACAGTTGCAGCGACAGCCGGTCCTGGCCCCTGAGCGAGGCCGGCCTGATCGCCCGTGCCCGCGCCAGCACCATGCGGTCGTGGGCGTGTCGCCCCTCGATGGCCGCGATGGAGAGGTCCGTCAGTCGGGCATCGTAGCGATGGTCGCCAAGGAAGGTGGCCGATTCCGGACCCTGTTCCATCCGGTACTGCCAGTCGTCAGCGAAGAGCCGGTGCAGTGGAGTCATGGCGGTATCGCCTGGGGTCAGCGCCAGGGCGACCAGCGCGATGGCGATCATCCTTTCCTCTTTCGCGGCGGCCGCGGCGGCGGCGGCCGCTTGCGTGTCCGCGCGCGCCGCGCCACGTCCACCGCCTTGTTCGCCCACAGCCCGAGCGCGTCCGGCGCTTCGAGCACGTCAGCGGGTACCGGGTAGTACTGCATGGCCTCGCCACCCTCACCGAAGGGCCGGAAGGGACCCAGCCCGAGGGCCTCGAAGTCGCCCCGGTTGGAGTCGTCCACCTTCAGGTACAGCGTGTCGTCGTCCATGAGGGCGAAGAAGAGTGCATCGGAGTAGATGCCCACGCCGCCGAACATCCTGCGGCTGGTGACGGGCAGGACGCGGCCCAGCTGCTCCAGGGCGAACGCGTGAAAGGTCTCGCTCACGGCGTCAGGAGGCGGAAGCGTCCGGCTTGAACAGCGCCGCGTCCAGGATGGACCAGAGATGGATGATCCACCCCATCCAGATGAACCACAGCGCACCCGCCAGCACGAACATGATCGCGCCCTTGAGCGGCCGTCCCTGCAGCAGCTGCCCCAGGCCCGGAATGAAGAAGCTCGCCAGTGCGGCGATGACGTTGCCCGACGATCCCTGGCCTGCCATGCCCACCTCCTGATAATGCGCTTGCCGAAAGCTAATCGGCGCCAATCGCGGGCCGGGTCGAGCGCGCCAGGAGCAGGCCGGCGCCGATCACGGCGAGCGCCCCGAGCATCTGGGACACCGTGGGACGCTCCCCGAACACCGGGATCGCGAGCAGCACGGTGAACAGGATCCCGAGATAGGTGAGC
>JAGGAG010000074.1 GCA_017889745.1 Gemmatimonadota bacterium
GCGGGAGCCAGCGCCGCCGCGGCAGTGGCCGGGTCGGAGGTTCGCGGCGCCTCCAGCACCCGGTCAAGCCCCGACAGGCGGACGATGGCGTCGCGGTTGGTGGCAGTCGATGCGTCGGGCAGCTCGGGCGCCGATAGCACCACGCCCGCGGCGAGGATCCCTCCCAGCTCGAGCGCGCCCAGCGTGAGCAGCGTGTGGTTGATGGTGCCGAGCCGGTTCGCGGCGGCCACCAGGACCGAGGCGCCCAGCGCCTCCGCCAGGTCCACCACGTTCCAGTCCCACGCCAGCGGGGCCAGGAGGCCGCCGGCCGTTTCCACCAGCGTGACCTCCGTGCCCCGTGCCACCCGCTCCACCTCGCTCACCACGCTGTCGAAGTCGAGCTTGTCCGCGCCTTCCAACTCGGCGGCCACGGCCGGCGCGACGGGCGCGCGGAACCGGTAGAGGGCATGCAGCGGCGAGCGCTGTCCCGTCGCGGCGGCGAGTTGCACCCCGTCCTCGCTCGCCGACGGATTGAGGTCGGTGCCCGTCTCGACCACCTTGATCGCCACCACGGTGTGGCCGGCGCGTACCAGCGCGCGTCCCACCGCGCAGCCCACCCAGGTCTTGCCGACACCGCTGTCGGTGCCGGTGACGAACACGATGCGCGGCGCGCTCATGCGGTCACCGCCACCGGCGCCCCGCACACTTCGGTGATCGACTCGTGCACCACGCGCACCAGCATCGCGAGCTCCTCATCCGTCAGCGTGAGCGGCGGCATCACCACCACCACGTCGCCCAGTGGCCGGAGGAACACGCCCCGCCGCCGGGCCGCTCCGCAAACCTGCATGCCGCGCCGCTCCACCGCGGGGTAGGACGTGCCCGTCTCCCGGTCGGCCATCAGCTCGATGCCCGCGGCCAGCCCGTACTGCCGGATGTCACCTACTGCCGGCAGCACCCGCAGCGCGTCCAGCAGCGTGGCGAGCCGGGCGACCTTGCCCGGCAGCTCGGCGAGCAGGTCGGTCTGCTCGAAGATATCGAGCGTGGCGTGCGCGGCCGCGGCGGCCAGTGGGTTGCCGGTGTAGGTGTGACCATGAAAGAACGTGCGTCCTTCCGACGGATGTCCCAGGAACGCGAGGAAGATCCGCTCGGTGGTGAGCGTCGCCGCCATCGGCAGGTAGCCGCCGGTCATGCCCTTGGCGAGACAGAGGAGATCAGGCGCCACGCCTTCCTTGTTCGACGCGAACAGCTGGCCCGATCGCCCGAATCCCACCGCGACCTCATCGAGCACCAGCAATGCACCGGCGCGGTCGGCCAGTTCCCGCACCCGTCGGGTGAACCCGGCCGGCTGGGTCACCATGCCGGCGGCACCCTGCAGACCGGGTTCCAGCACGATCGCGGCGAGGGTATGCCCGAGGCGGCTCACCAGTGCCTCGAGCGCCTGAGCGCATCCGGCGACGCCGGGCGATGGCGCCTGGATCGTCGGGAAGAGCAGGGGACGATACCGCTCGTGGAAGAGGTCGATGCCGCCCAGCGACACCGAGCCGATCGTGTCTCCATGATAGGCGTTGCCGAAGGTGAGGAAGGCGTTTCGCTGTTTCTGCGCCCCTCCGTCAGCCTGCTGCCAGTACTGCAGCGCCATCTTGAGCGCCACCTCCACCGCGGTGGAGCCGTTGTCCGAGTAGAACACGCGCGTCAGCCCGGCCGGGGCCTTGTCCACCAGCCGCTTCGCCAGCGTCACCGCCGGCGCCGTGGCATTCCCCAGGAACGTCGCGTGCGCGATCCGGTCGAGCTGCTCCCGGATGGCCTGGTCGATTTCCGGCCGGCGGTGCCCGAACAGGTTGCACCAGAGCGAACTGACGCCGTCGAGATACCGCCGTCCGTCGGCGTCGATGAGGTAGTGTCCCTCGCCCGCCACCACCATGAGCGGATCGTCGTCGGCGTACGCGCTGTGCGGCGTGAACGGGTGCCACACATGCGCGCGATCCAGTTCGCGGAGCTGCGCACCATTCCGTTCGTCGCCGCGATTCACACGCTGCCTCCGCGAGATTCTCTCACCGCTCACCGCTCACCAGTCACCGCTCACGCCTCCACCAGCTCCGCCACGCGGAATCCCGCATCCTCGATCATCCTGATATCCGCGTCATACCCCGCGCCCGGCGTCGTCAGGTAGCCGTTCACGAAGATCGAGTTGGCCGGCCAGAGCGCCAGCGCCTGCAGCTGTCGCAGGTTCACCTCGCGCCCGCCCGCCACCCGGATGTCCCGCGATGGGTTCACGAAGCGGAACATCGCCAGCAGCCGCAGGCAGTCCATCGGTGCCAGCCGCTCGTGGTGTCCCATCGGCGTGCCGGGGCGCGGGTCCAGGAAGTTCACCGGGATCGACTCCACCTCGAGCGCCTGCAGCTCGAAGGCGAGCGAGATCCGGTCGTCCTCCGACTCGCCCATCCCCATGATCCCGCCGCAGCATGCCTCGAGCCCCGCCGCGCGCGCGCGCTTCACCGTGGCGACACGGTCGTCCCAGGTGTGGGTGCCGCAGAGTTCGGGATAGAACCGCCGGGATGATTCGAGGTTGTGGTTGAAGCGGCTCACGCCCGCCTCGAACAGCTGCTCCGCCTGCCCGTCCTTGAGCAGCCCCAGCGAGGTGCAGACGTTGATGTTCATCTCCGCCTTGATCTGCCGCACCGCCTCGCAGATCGTGTCCAGGTCTCGGGCCGACGGCCCCCGCGTCGCCGTCACCATGCAGTACTTCACCGCCCCCATCGCGTGGGCGTGCCGCGCGCCCTCGACCAGCTCCTCCACCGTCTGCATCCGGTACTGGTCCACCCCGGTGTCGTAGCGCGATGACTGGCTGCAGAACGCGCAATCCTCCGGGCACTTGCCGCTCTTGGCGTTCTGGAGCACGTGCAGCCGCACGTCCCGGCCGTGGAACGTCTGCCGGATCTGGAACGCTGCCTCGAGCAGGGGAAGCAGTTCGTCATCGCCGGAGCGCACGATGCTCCGTGCGTCGTCGGTCGAGATCGGCGTGCCGCCCAGCACCTGCTCGGCGAGCGCACTCCAGTTGCTCACATGAACTCCGGGGATGGTTGCTGGGGAGACTACTGGAACCGGGCAGCGGACGGTAGACCACCCTGTACGACCCACGACCCCACGACCCTCGACTACTAGCTTCCCGTTTGTGGTGGATACTTCTGGAAAATCTGCTGCACCGTCCTCAGGCGCTCGGCAAAATCCAGCAGCGTCATGTCGAACACGATGTCGTCGCTCCCCGAGAGCGCCCCGAACGCGGCCCCCGCCGTGCCCATCTGCAGCTCCGACGCCTGGAACAGCCGCATTTCCTTCACTTCGCCCACCGCCACTGCCCCGGTAGAGTCGGCCTGCCGGTAGGTCAACTTGTCCCCGTCGAGGCTCACCAGCCGGATATCCCACAGCAACGAGTCGTTCTGCATGGTGATCTGCCAGCGGTCCGGCCGAGCCTGCGCCCGCGCAGGCGCAGCTGCCAATGCGGCCAGTGCGGCAATCGCCAGGAGGGTGCGCATGCGTGCTCCGTCGGTGGAAAGAAGTGGCGCGCGGGCTCGACGCCGACGCTCTCCAATAGTACCAGAACCGGGCCGTAATGTGCCGGACGCCGAGGCGCCCCGACAGGGACTGCCAGGGCGCCAGGATGCAGGGGCCGGTTGATCGACGACTAGAGCCCGACCAGTCCTTCGGAGCAGACGAGCCGGTTGCCATCGGCGTTGTCGAACATGACGAGGGGATGTGTGCCGTTCTGCCAGGCCGTCGCCGTGACTGAACAGGTCGCCGAGACCGCCAGCGTTCCCAGGCTGAGGTAGGCGCTGAAGATTGATTGGCTCCCTACCGTCGTGGGGATGGCGACGTCGCGGAACCCGTGAGAGGCCACGAGGTTGCCCGCCCCCGCGGTCTCGGAGGGCCCGACGAGATATGCGGACACTGAGGAGTTGTTGTAGAGTGTCACGGTGTTGGACGCGCCCGCCGGGTCGAACTGCACCGATACCGAGAAGTTCACGTTCCCCTCGCCTGCTGGGAAGGAGAGGGTGCACACATTGCCGCTGGTCGAGTTGCAGCCGGTCCATGCCCCGAAGACGCTGCCGGTGGACGGCGTCGCGATCAGGTTGAACTGTCCCCCATTGCCGGCCTCCGAGAAAGTGTCGCTGCAGCCCGCATTCGAGGGGAAATTGCAGTCGATGTTTACGTTGGGATCATTCGACGACACGTTGCCGGCGCCGGTGCCGGTGCCGGTCACGGAGACGTGGATCTGGTCGTACGCGCCCATGTTTTCCGTGCAGGCAGAAAGGCCCGACCATCCGACCGCGACGGCGAGGCCGAGGTAGATCGCGGGGCGCTTGAGCGCATTGGGTATGCGTGGCATTGGCTCACTCCCGGTTTGAAGTGCGGCGCGGCGCCGGTTTCGCAGCGCGACCGGCGGCTGGGCATGGACTTACTGCCCTGACGCAGCCGATTGGCGAGTCCTCTCACCTGGGCTCGTGCGCCTTCGGTTCAGCGACAGATCTCCACCCGCCAGTTGTCGATGCCGTGGGTCAGGGTGACGGCGCCGCCCCCCGTGTTGGTGTTGCTCCTGAAGTAGCCGAACGTGATGGGGCCCCCCGTCGACGAGAAGTTGACGCCGGGGAAGGCCGCCGCTGTCAGGTTCACCCGCAACGTCGTTTCCCACGCGGTGTTCGTGAACGCGCCGCCGGGCGGCCGAAGGATGATGTTGTAGCGGGTTCCGCCCTGCATCATGCTGAACCCCGTGCCCACGGCTGCCCCGGGAGACGGTGGATTGAGTTCGATCTGGTCCTCGAAGTAGTTGATGTGATCGATGGCGCCCTGCGCACCGGGGTCGTACGTCGTGGTGCCGTAGTAGTGATACACGGCGATGGCGCTCGCCCCGGTAAAGACGTGCTGCATCTGTCGGTAGCCGCCGGGATTGCCGCCCGTCGCCTGGAAGCTGACGGATTGGGTCGGACTGCCACCGCTGGTGATGGCAGTCGCGGTCCACCCGGCGTCCGAGTCGAACTGATCCTGGATGGTGAGCGGGCTGGTGCACGCGGCGGCCACGACGTCAAACCGTACCGTCACGGCGAAGTCCGTGTCCGCCGGCGGGGCGGGGTAGTTCACGTGGCAGCGCTGGGGCCGCGTGGGATACGGTGTGCAACCAGTCCAGCTCACGAACACGCTCCCCGACGTCGGGCTGGCCTCGAGGTCGACAATTCCACTGCCCGCCGAATTGCGGTACTCGCGGGAACAGGCGGACGCGGAGGGGAAGTCACAGTCGAAGCTCGGGAACGCACCGACGTTCTGGTCGACATCGACATGGCCAGCCCCTGCGCCGGCAGCCGACACGGTGAGCCGGATCAGGTTGGACGGGATGACGAAGACCACCACGGCACTCAGGGTGGTATCACCACTCGCCGCCGAGAACGTCAGGGTGCATTGATTCCCGCTCACGCTGGTGCATCCCGACCAGCCGGCGAATGCTGATCCGGGATCAGGGGTGGCCGTCAGGAACACCTGGCCTCCCGCGCCGGCATCGTTGAACGAGGTGTGGCACTGGTGGTTGCCAGTCGAGCCAGCAGCGAACTGGCAGGAGTGGCCTTCCGGATACGTCGCATCCACGCGTCCCGATCCGGTACTCGTGCTGCTCAGAGCGATATCCAGGCCGATCCGTTGCTCGGTGATGCACAAGTCGGCAATGCACTTCCCGTCGCCACCGCAGCTTGAAGCGAGCAGGAGAAAGCCGGCGAGCACGGCCACTCGGCTGATGGCGCGTGCGCACGCACACAGGGGCACGGATGACATTGTCGTTCTCCGTTGGGCCGGGTGAGGTTGGGCAGGCTCTTCTCCCATGACGCAGCCCACCCCGCCACCCTCTCACTCACCCCACCCACGACTGACGACTCCCCTGCCGACTGCCGACGCCCCACACTCGACATCCCGGCCCAACTCCCCGTACACTCCCCCCATGGCCCCCGCCGATGCCGGCTCCGCTGCCCTCGACGCCCTCATCGCCCGCTGCGCCGACAAGGTGCGGATGGTGGGCCGCGCCCACCGGCTTGACCCCGCCGAGGTGGATGAAGTCTTTCAGGAAGTGCGGATCCGGGTCTGGACTGCGGTGGCCTCGAGCGAGAGGATCGCCGACCTTCCTGCGTCCTACGTGTACCGGACCGCCGAGTCGGCCGCGCTCGATTTCATCCGCCGCCGGCGCGCCCGCCGTGACGATGCCACCGACTCGATCGATCAGGGGCGCGACATCGAGGACGCAAGAGTGCACGCACCCGAACAGTTCGAGGCCCGGGAGCTCGGCGACGCGATCGAGCTGGCGCTCGCGGACCTGGTCGTGTCGCGTCGCGCCGTGGTGCGGATGTATCTGGCTGGGTATGGGTCGGGGGAAATCGGCGCGCTGATGGGATGGACGGAGCCCCGCGCGCGAAACCTTGTCTACCGGGGCCTGGCGGACCTTCGCGAGGCGCTCTCGCGTCGCGGGGTCGGGCCGGAGGGAATGCAATGAACGACGACGAACTGCGGAAGGCCTGGCAGGCCCGGCACCCAGGTACGTCGGCCGAGCCCTCGCCAGAGGAACTGCAGCGGCTTGTCGCCCGCGAAGGCACCGACGACGAGCGCCTGGAGATCCTCGACCGGGCGCTGTCCAGCTCACGCGGCTCCCGCGATCTCGAGTTGCTTCGGGCGATCTCACAAGCAGGGCGCCTGGACCAGCCCCGACGCTGGTGGCGCTCGACCGCCCCGCTGGCCCTTGCCGCCTCGGTGCTGCTGGTAACCGTCGGCGTGCTGCTGCGCCGCGATGTCGCCCGGGAGGAGACGCGCGCGACGCCGGCCGATGGTTCTCCGGTGCTGGTCGCGCCGGCGACCGACGCGCACGTCACCGATCCGGTCAACTTCGTCTGGCAGGCGGTGCCGGGTGCGCGAAGCTACCGCGTCGAGTTGCTGAGCGACGCCGGCACGCTGGTCACCTCCATCGAGACGCCCGACACCACCGCCCGGTCTGCGCTCGCCGGGGTGGCTCGCGCCGACTCGAGCTATCGCTGGGTGGTGGTAGCCTTGCTGCCCGAGGGTGTCGAAGTCGCGTCCCGGCCACGGCGGGTCACCCTCAAGGCACCATAGGCCAACGCCGCCAGCGCAACCAGCAGTAGAGGTATCAGCCGCGGCCAGGGAACGCCCGGCGCCGGTGTCCGCAGTGCGATTCGGGTATGCGGATCCCCCAGCAGCGTGAAGCTTGCCCATGCTCCCGCGGGAACACCTGCGCGCATCAACTCGAGCTTGGCGGTCCGCAGCGCATCGCCGAGCGGCTGTCCTCCAGCGACATGGCGATAGAACCGCTCCATGAAGTCCGCCGTGCGTTCGTCCGCGACCAGCCAGCCCGAAGCGAGCACCGCCCGCGCACCCGCCTCCATGGCTGGCGCGGCCAGTCCGTCCACGCCTTCACCGCCGGTCACCAGGCCCCGCGCCGTACGGCAGCCGGAGAGCACCAGGAGATCGGCCACGAGCTCCAGCGCCGAGATCTCGGCGGGGCTCACGAATCCGTCTTCGCCGTCACCCGCGGCGAGGGCGAGGGCGCTGCCTCCCGGCGATCGTTCGTCCACCAGCGCGTGGGTCGCGAGATGCACCACGCGAAACTCCCGGAGCGGCGCCTGCTTGAGCGCGGCCTCGCTCGCCTCGTCCCGGAGGCGCACGGCGGCACGGTCGGCATAGCGTGCCACGGCGCGCGCTTCCCTGGCCGAAGCCCGGAGCCGCGGCAGGCCACCCACCCGGTCGAACGCGGTTCGAAACACCTGAGCCGCCGACCCGGGCTCGACCTCCTCAGCGAACTGCGGATCCCCGAAGGCGAGCATGGTGACAGCACCCGCGATCCGGTGCCGTTGCCAGAGGCGCGCGATCACCGAGGCCGAGGGGGAGTAACTGATGCTGAAGCGCTCCAGTAACACCCCGTCTCCAGTGCGCAGTGCCTCGAACGGCAGTCCGTGCAACTCGAGATCAGGCACGATGACCAGCCGGGTGGCCGTCGCGGGAATGGTGGCGAGAACAGGCGCCACCAGCTCCTCCCCCAGGGAGCGAGCGAGCGAATCGGCGCCGGCTCCGGCCTCCAGCAGCCCGATGAAGCGCCGCACCTGTCGACCGAGTTCGGGGGAAGGCGGGAGCACGACCACCCGGAGGCCGCTTCGGGTCATGACGAATACGGCGGTGGGCGACCGGGCACTGCCTCGCACGAACTCGATGATGACCGTGTTGTCGTCGGGAATCGCCTGCGCGACCTCGCGATAGCCGAGCACCGTCGCTGAGGCTCGGCGCACGTCTGCGGGCGCGGCCGCCATCCCCTCTGCCACGACCAGCCGGTCGAGCAGGTGACGCGCGCGCCTGCGCTCCGCCAGGTCGAACGCAGGCTCGATCCGCCCGGCTTGCACGAGGCCGGTCACCACATTGGCCACGGCGAACGACGGATCTTCGAAACGCCGGAGATCGAACGCGGTCTGCCGCAGTCGCTGGTCGTCGAGACCGGCCCGCCACCGGTCCAGCTCGTCGGCCGCCCCAACAGCCGTGGCCGTTGCGCGGTCGACCTCGTTCAGCTGCAGCTCGGCGAGGGCGAGTTGCGTCAGCGTGTAGTGCCGGAACGACGCCTCATCGGCGGGAATCTGCGACGCGACCCGGCGAAGCAGGGAACTCGCGGCCCCCGGGTTTCCTTCCCGCAGCGCCAGGATGCCCTGGTCCTGCTGCACCGAGAGCGCGAGCGCAGCGGCGCCAAGCCTCCGCGCCTGGGCCAGTGCACTGTCCAGGTGGCTCCTCGCACTGGCCCACTCGCCCGCGTCCATCGCGACGAATGCCAGTTCCCGCTCGGCATAGACTGGCCAGTGCCAGCCGAATCGGCCCGCGCCATCGGCGAACCGTTGTGCGGCGGCGCGGGCGGCGGCGGTGTCTCCGACCACGCGGGCTCGCTGCACCTCCACGTTCGCCGTGGCCATGATGCCGTTGGCGTCCCCCGCCTGCCGGAACAGCGATTCGGCCTGCGCCGCGTGCGTGGCCACGCCGTCAAACTCGCCGGTTGCCAAACCGAGCATCGCGAGAATCTCATGTCCCCAGGCAACCGGCGACATGTTTCCCGACGCCTCGCCCTCGGCCAGGGCTTGCGTCAGCAGTGCACGGCTCTCGCCATACGAGCCGAGGTCGAGCAGGGCGTAGCCGTGCCACTGCAGCGTCGCGGCCAGTCCCGCCCGGTCACGGGCGCGTCGCTGAAGTGCTGCGGCCCGGCCGAACAGCACGATCGAGGAGTCGACGTTGCCGGCGTTGCCAATGGCCCCCGCGGCAACGAACAGGCAACGGCCCTCGCCGCGCAGGCTGCCGGCGGCGCGCGCGGCCCGTGATCCCTTCAGCGCGAGTGCCAGCGCGGCCGCCAGGTCGCGCGACGTCGTGAGTTGTGCCCGCACACAGGTTGCCAGGGCGCGCAGCGCCATCGCGTCGGCTGGCAGGAGGGCCTCTGCCCGGGCCAGCGCCGGCCAAGCCGTGGCCGGTCCACGGAGCCTCGCCGCGGCCACCGTCTGTAGCAGCAGTACCTCGGCCTCCATCACCGGGGCCCGCGCGGCGCGTGCCACGGCGAGGGCATCGCTCAGCAAGGTGTCGGCGCGCGCGACCTGCCCGCGCGTCAGTGCACTTTGCGCCAGCCCGAGACGGGAATAGGCGGCGGCGGACCCCGCCGGACTGGCGTCCCGGAGCGACCGGAAGCGGGCGTCGGCGTCGCGGTAGTCATAGGTGTAGAAGGCGAGGTAGGCGAGGCCAAGCTGGGCTGCGCCGTCGGTTGATCCGGGGAGCTGGGCCTGGAAGCGCCTCCGGACCTGGTCAACGGAATCCCCCTCGACTGCGGCCAGTGCCGCGGCCGCGGCCGCGCGGAGGGGGTCCGCAGGGGGTGGGGCGTCATCGAAGCGCGCGAGCCCCACCAGCCGAAGGGCAACGGTGCGCATCGGGCGGGTGTACGGCTCCTCGGCGCGTCGCGCCAGCGATCCAGCCCGTGCGCGATGCGGGACGGCCCGGGCCCGTTTAGCTTATTTCAGGCTCGGGGGGCGTAGCTCAATTGGTAGAGCAAGGGACTTTTAATCCCTAGGTTGTGGGTTCGAGTCCCACCGCCCTCATGAAGCACCCAGTCTCGGGCCCGCTCACGGCTTACCGCTCACGCAGTTCCCTTCGCCAGTGGTTCTTCCGCTGTCGCCTTCCGGACCGCATACTCTGGTGAGCCCCCTTACCATGGTTTCCATGAACATCCTGTCCGAGCGCCCGGTCTTCGCCGTCGACGGCGAGGTCTTTCATTGGGGCGACGTCGTGCGGCACGCACGGTCCAGCGGACGCTGGGACGAGCTGGAGGCCCTGGCCTGCCAGGGCCTGGCCTGCGAGGCGCATTTCGAGACCATCGAAGAGGAGGGCGCCGAGGAGGCCATCGACGAGGCGGCGGCGGAGTTTCGCTACGAGCGCGAACTCATCACCGCGGAGGAAATGGAAGCCTGGCTCGAGGCCCGGGGCCTCACCCCCGAGGAGTGGATGGGCTACATCCGCCGCACCGTCCTCCGCCAGCTCTGGGCCGACGACCTCGACGACATCGCGGCGGAGCATCCCGTCGGCGACGGGCAAGTAGAGGAGGCCCTTCGCATCGACCTGCTCTGCTCCGGGACCCAGCGCATTCTCGCCGAGGAACTCGCGGTCGAGGCCGCCGCCGCCGCCGCCCGCGGCGAGGCCAGCCCCGCGGGGCCGCCAGCCGATCGCGAAGGTCGCCTCGCTGCGCTGCGCGAGCAGGCCGGGCGATTCCGCCAGGATGCCATGGCGCCCGAGACACTCGCCCGCGAGATCGCGTCCAACCAGATGGAGTGGATGCGGGTCGACTGCCGGGCCATCGCGTTCGCCGGGGAGGGTCCGGCGCGCGAGGCCGCCCTCTGCCTGCGCGAGGACGGGCTCGAAATCGAGGAGGTGGCGGGCGAGGCGGACGTGCCGATCCGGGAGGTGGCGTTGTACCTCGACCAGCTCGATCCGGAGCAGCATTCCCGCTTCCTCGGCGCCGCCGTGGACGACGTCATCGGCCCGATGCCGGTGGACGATGGCTTCACCGTGTACCAGGTGGTGGCCAAGGTGATGCCGTCCATCGAGGATCCCGAGATCGCGCGGCGGGCGGAGAAGGGGGTGCTGACACGGCTCCTCGCCGCCGAGGTGAACCGGAGGGTGCGCTGGCATGCGGACTTCTAGTCGCAGCGGCGGGGTCGAGGCGGCCGACCTCGTTCTCCAGGGGATCCCGGTTCTTTCGTACCTCCCCGCCGACGTGCGCGACCTCGTGGTCGGGAGCTTCGTCCCAGCCACTTTCGGCTTCGGCCAGGTCATGGTGCGAGAGGGTGACCCCGCCGATGCGCTCTATGTGCTCGTTTCGGGCCGCGCCCGCATGGTCAAGCGCGGCGACAACGGCGATGAGATCTCGCTCGGCACCCTGCGCCCCAGCGACACCTTCGGCGAAGGCGGCTTCGTCGATCGCGGCGTCCATCCCGCCACGGTGCGCGCCAGTGGGGAAGTGGAGGTGCTGCGGCTCGACCGCTCCGTGTTCGACGCGCTGCTCCGCCGGCGACCCGAGGTCCGCGAATTCTTCGACCTCCAGGCCCGCCACCGTCATCTCCAGCACTTCTTCCGTCAGTTCACCGATCTCGCGAAGCTTCCGCCCGAGGCGCTCGGCGCGCTGCTCCGCGAACTCGAGCCCGTCGAGGTGGAAAAGGGCGAGGTGCTCTTCTCCGAGGGCGACCCCCCCGGCCCGATGTACATCATCGAGGAGGGCCGCTGCCGCGTGCACATCGGCATCGGCGCCCGCCGGCGCAACGTGGCGTTCCTGCGGCGCGGCGAGTTCTGCGGCGAGCGGTCGGTGTTCAAGGGGGAACCGCGGGAGTCGTCCGTCGAGGCGGTGACACCCTGCCGCCTGCTCCGGCTCACCCCGGAGGGCTACCAGTCGCTCATCGGGAAGCATCCA
>JAGGAG010000182.1 GCA_017889745.1 Gemmatimonadota bacterium
CACCGATCGCACCGATTACCTGTCGCCGATGGCGAACAACGTCTGCCTGGCACTGGCGGTCGAGAAGCTGATGGGCATCGAGATCACCGAGCGCTGCCGGGTGCTGCGGGTCATTGCCTGCGAGATGAGCCGCGTCATCTCCCACCTGGTCTGGCTGGGCACCACCGGCATCGACCTGGGCGCGTTTACGCCGTTCCTGTGGGCGTTCCAGGAGCGCGAGCGGATCTACGACCTTCAGGAAGCGTGGACCGGCGCCCGGCTCACCACGAGCCTCACGCGCGTGGGCGGGCTCATGGCCGACATCCCCGACGGCTGGGATGCGGGGCTCCGCGACTTCTGCCGCACCTTTCCCGCGACGCTGGCCGAGATCGACTCGATGTTCACGCGCAACTCGATCTGGTGCGGGCGGACGCAGGGCGTGGGGACCATCAACGCGGACGACGCGATCAACTGCTCGCTCACGGGCCCGATGCTCCGGGCGAGCGGCGTGCCGTTCGACATGCGCAAGGACCGGCCGTACCTGGGCTACGAAACGTACGACTTCGACGTGCCGGTGGGCGAGCACGGCGACATCTACGACCGGTACCTGGTGCGCATGGAGGAGATGCGCCAGTCGGTGCGGATCCTGGAGCAGGCCCTGGCGCAGCTCAAGCCGGGTCCGGTCAATGTCGACGACCCGCGGGTGATCCTGCCCCCCAAGTCGCGCGCCATGAGCGACATGGAGGCGATGATCTTCCACTTCAAGCAGGTGATGGAAGGGATCAAGCCGCCGGCAGGCGAGGCCTACCTGGGCATCGAGAACCCGAAGGGCGAGCTGGGCTACTACTTCGTCTCCGACGGCACGGCGAAGCCGGTGCGCTGGCGCATCCGGCCGCCGTCGTTCCTCAACCTCTCCGCACTGCCGCGGCTGTGCGAAGGCGCACTCCTGTCGGACGTGATCGCGATCAACGCGAGCGTCGACATCGTCATGGGAGAGATCGACCGATGAGCCACGCAGCGGCGCAGGGCGACGGGACCGTCACCTCGCACGAGAAGATCTTCACGGGCGAGCGCCGGGCGCAGCTCGAGGCGCTGTTCGCCAAGTACCCCACCCGGCAGGCCTGCCTGCTGCCGGCGCTCTGGATGGTCCAGGAGGCGCGCGGCTGGATCTCGGAGCCGGCGATGGCCGAGGTCGGGGAGGTGCTCGGGGTGACGCCGGCGTTCGTGAGGGGCGTGGTGACCTTCTATACCATGTACCACACGCACCCGGTGGGGCGGCACTTCATCCAGGTGTGCACCACGTCACCCTGCGGCCTGTGCGGCGCCGAGGAGACGATGCAGGCGATCCTGCGCGAGTCGGGCTGCGGCGAGCTGGGGGCCACGAGCCCGGATGGCCGCTTCACGGCGATCGAGGTGGAATGCCTCGGCGCGTGCGGCTTTGCGACACCGATCCTGGTGGACGACGACTTCATCGAGGGCGTGACCCCCGAGCGCGTCCCCGGCATTCTCGCCGCCTACAAGTAAGGGCAGACGCAGACCATGGGCTATCCGCACCCGAGTCATCCGAAGGAAACCGTCCTCCTGTCGAAGTATTTCGGGGATCCCGGCGCGCGCACGTATGCCGGCTGGATCGAGCGCGGCGGCTATGAGGGCCTGCGCAAGGCGCTGGCGATGCCCCGCGCCGAGGTGATCGAGATGGTGAAACAGTCGGGGCTCCGCGGGCGCGGTGGCGCCGGCTTCCCGACGGGACTCAAGTGGTCGTTCATGCCGAAGGACGAGGGCAAGCCGCACTACCTGGTGTGCAACGCCGACGAATCGGAACCGGGCACCTTCAAGGACCGCGAGCTCCTGCGCTGGACGCCGCACGCGGTGATCGAGGGCTGCGCCATCGCGGCGTACTCCATCCAGGCGCAGACGATCTACATCTACATCCGGGGCGAGTTCACCGAGCCGTGGCGCATCATGACGAAGGCCGTCGAGGAGGCCTACGCCCACGGGGCGCTGGGCGCCGACGCGTTCGGGAGCGGCACGCGGATCGACGTGGTGCTGCACCGGGGCGCGGGGGCGTACATCTGCGGTGAAGAGACCGCGATGATGAACTCGATCGAGGGGAAGCGGGGCAACCCGCGGATCAAGCCGCCGTTCCCGGCGCAGGCGGGCGTCTTCGGCATGCCGACCACGATCAACAATGTGGAGACGCTGAGCGCGGTGCCGCACATCCTGACGCGCGGCGCCGAGTGGTACAAGGGCCTCTCCCTGAGCAGCCCGAAGAGCACCGGCACGAAGCTCTTCTCGGTGTGCGGGCACGTGCAGCGACCCGGCAACTATGAAGTGACGATGGGCACGCCGATGCGCGACCTCATCTTCGACATGGCCGGGGGGATGCGCCCGGGCCGGACCCTCAAGGCGCTCATTCCCGGCGGCTCGTCGGTGCCGATCATGACGGCGGCCGAGGTGGAGGGCTGCGCGCTGGACTACGAGGGCATCGTCGCCAAGGGCTCGATGCTCGGGTCGGGCGGCGTCATTGTCATGGACGACAGCACCGACATGGTGCGGACCATCTGGCGCTACACCCGCTTCTACGCCCACGAGTCGTGCGCCCAGTGCACCCAGTGCCGCGAGGGCACGGCGTGGACCACGAAGGTGCTCGAGCGGATCCTCTCGGGACGGGGCAAGCAGGAGGACCTGCAACTCCTGCTCGACCTGGCCGACAACATGACGGGCAAGACGATCTGCGTGCTGAGCGACTCCTGCGCGGCGCCGGTGGTGAGCGGCATCCAGAAGTTCCGCGAGGAGTTCGACGCCTACATCGCGGGGGCGCGCCGCCCCGTCCTCGCCGCCGTATGAGCGCCGACGTCACCGTCACCATCGACGGGATGCCGGTGACGGTGCCCGCCGGCACGATGATCATCGAGGCGGCGAAGCACGCGGGCGTGCTGGTGCCGCACTACTGCTACCACCCGTCGCTGCCGTCGCCGGCGGTCTGCCGGATGTGCCTCGTCGAGGTGGAGAAGAGCCCGAAGCTCGTGCCCGCCTGCGTCACCCAGGTGGCGGACGGCCAGGTGGTGCACGTCGGCAGCCAGAAGGCCAAGGAGGCGCGGCAGGGGGTGCTCGAGTTCCTGCTGATCAACCACCCGCTCGACTGCCCGATCTGCGACCAGGCGGGCGAGTGCGAGCTGCAGGACTACACGTTCCAGGAGGGGCGGAGCGGCACGCGGTATGGCGAGTACGCGAAGCGCTACAACCCCGTCGAGGACTTCGGGCCCGACATCCTGTACGTACAGAATCGCTGCATTCTCTGCACCCGCTGTGTCCGGTTCATGGACGACGTCGCGGGGACGCCCGTGCTGAACGTCTCCGAGCGCGGCGACCGGGCCTACATCGGGATCGCCGACGAGCAGCTGCTCGACCATCCCTGGGCCGGCAACGTGGTGGACCTCTGCCCGGTGGGCTCGCTGCTGTCGAAGGACTTCCTGCACAAGGCCCGTGCCTGGGACCTCGACAAGACGGCGAGCGTCTGCCCTGGCTGCACCCAGGGTTGCAACATCAACATCGACACGCGCGACGACGTGGTGGTGCGGTTCCGGCCGCGGCCCAACCTGGACGTCAACCGTCACTTCATGTGCGACACCGGGCGGCAGGACTACCGCTGGCTCAACCGCGGCGACCGGATCGAGGCACCGCTGATGCGCGAGGGCACCCGCCTGGTGGCGACCGACTGGGACAGCGCACTCGACCGGCTGGGAGACCTGCTGGCGAAGGCGACGGGCTCGGTGGTGCTGCTCGCCTCGGGCCGCCTGAGCACCGAGTCGCTCGGTCTGGCACGCCAGCTCGTGGCGGGGCGCGACGTCGCGGCGGCGATCCGGGTGCCGATGGGCGAGGAGCAGCCGCTGGCCGGAATCCCCAACCTGGCGCTGCGGCGGGAGCGGGTACCCAACCTCAGGGGTGCCGAGCTCACCGGCTACGTCGCCGGGACGGAGCGCGCGCTCGCGGCCATTCCGCGCGCGGCGCTGGTGATGGTGCTGGACGCGGAGCTCACGCCCGACGAGGAGGCCCGCATTGCCGGGGCCGGGGCCGCGGTGGTGTGGATGGGCACGGTGGCGACCGAGGCGTACCGGAATGCGCAGCTGGTGCTCCCGCTCACGACCATGGCGGAAGAGAACGGCACCTATGTGAACCGGGATGGCCGGGTGCAGCTCTTCCAGCAGGCCAGGGGCGCCCCCGGCATGGCGCGGCCGGCGTGGTGGGTGGCCGGCGAGGTGTTGGCGGGCCCGGGCCCCGACAGCGACGCGCCAGGCACCGGTTCGGAGGCCTTCGCGGCCCTGGGGCAGTACTACCCGGTGTTCGCCGGCCTGGCGCACGTGGACCTGGGGTTCACCGGACGGGTGCTGCAGCCGCAGTTCGCGGAGGCGACGCGATGACGCCGGAACTCAAGGGGTTCATCCTCGTCTCGGTGCTCAAGCTGCTCGTGATCTTCTCCATCACGATGGTGGCCGTGGCGTACATGACGCTGATGGAGCGGAAGGTGTCGGCGTGGATGCAGAACCGGCTGGGCCCGAACCGCATCGGGCCGGCGGGCCTGCTGCAGCCGGTGG
>JAGGAG010000075.1 GCA_017889745.1 Gemmatimonadota bacterium
TGCCGGCGAAGATGCCCTCGCTGAACAGGTCCTGGTACGTGTCCGACACGGCCGTGGTGTACGGATCCACGCCCGTATGGCCGGAGTAGACGCGGGCGAAGAGCGACCCGGCCGCACTCGCCATGGTCACGCTCACCCGGGGCTGCAGGATGCCGTAGCCCTCCGTGACCCGCCGGAGCCGGGGATCGAAGTGCGGGCGATTCAGCGGATGGGCGATGATGCCAATCAGCTCCCGCGCCGCATTGCGCGGAAGGCGCGTATCGCTGTCCAGCGTGATGACGTAGCGAACCCCGGCAAGGAGTTCCGGATCGCCGACATGCACCGTAAAGCTGGTGTCGCGGGCACCACGGAGGAGGCGGTTGAACTCCTCCAGCTTGCCGCGCTTGCGCTCCCACCCGATCCACGATCCCTCGCCTGCATTCCACTGCCGCACGCGGTGCAGCAAGTGGAAGGTGCCGGTGCGTCCCGGTTCGGCGCGCGCGTTGAGCTCGTCGATGCCCTGGCGCGCCGCGGCAAGGATGCCGTCGTCGTCCGGCATCACGGCCGCCGGGGCGTCGGCGAAGTCGCTGAGGATGGCGAAGTGGATGTTCGGGTCGCTGTTGCCAAGCGCCAGCACCTCGAGGTGCTCCAGCAACGCTTCGACACCTGCAACACTCGTCAACAGTGTGGGAATGACGACCATCGTACGGTGCTGGGCAGGTACCCCGCCCAGGAACTCGATGCGGGGAAGGCGCCGCGGCGGTGACAGGTGAGCCAGGGTGCGCTGTACCACCGCGATGGCGAGCTCGGATGCCGGGAGCAGCAGGAGCAGCGCGACGACCCCCTGCCACCAGCGGTCGCCGCCGGCCTGGCGCGCGTACGCAGCGCCGAGCGCAAGCAGCGCCGCGGTGAGGAGCGCGATGGAGCCCAGGTAGGCAGTGGTGGCGTGGGCGAAGACGAAGCGGCGCGCCCGACCGGCAACGCCGGGCTGGTACGACACGTCGATCTCGAGATCGCGCCGGCCCCTGCCGATCAGGTGATAGCCCACGTGCGCCGCGCGGTCGTCGGCCGACTTCCGCTCGGCGACCTCGCGCGCGCTTTCTACGCTGCGCAGGGCGACGCGCAGCTGCGCCTCGCCGCTGGGCTCCGCGAGTTCTTCCACGGCCTGCCGGTACCGGTCGCGGCTCTGGAAGTCCATGGCGCCGTAGACGGCGGCGGGATCCCGCTGCAGCACCTGCTCGACCAGGCTGACGCTCTCGAAGTACAGCGTCCAGTCCAGCGACGAGCAGAAGCGAAGGCTGGTGATGGCGTTGCCGACCGAGACCTGCCCCATGGCCTGGGACTGATGCTCCGTGCGGATGACATCCTCGGCCGCCATGCCCTGGCCGGTGAGGCGCGCCTCGACTTCGGCACGGACGGGCGACACCAGGGGGCCGTATTCACGCATCCGCTGGAGCAGCCGGACCACGAAGGCCGTCTCGAGCTGCTGGGGTAGCGGACCGGCGGCGCCTGCCCCCACGATCTGGTCCAGGTAGCGGTCGGCTTGCAGCCGCGACGCACGCCCTTCCAGCGTCTCCTCTGCGAGCCGGCGCAGGTTTTCAATGAGCGCCAGCTTGAGCATGCTGGGCCACGCCCACAGCTCGCCGATGGTGAGCGGCGCCACCGTCTGGTAGGCGGACACGAACCGCACGAGCTGGACCCGATCCAGCCGGCCATCGGTATGGCGGATCAGCTCCAGCGCCATGGCATAGATCCGGGCCATGCCCGCCATCTCGCGCGGCGCGAGCTTCGGCAACTCGCGGTAATACCGCCGCGGGAGGTCGTGCTGCACTCCGCGGATCTCGGACTCGATGAGGTGGAAGTTGTCGAGGAGCCACTCGGCGGCTGGGGAGAGGAACTCGCCGCGATGCACGTCGTCTGCAAGGATGCGGTAGGCGTCGCGCAGCACCCGGGCGTTCTCGTCCACCCGGCCGAAGAACTGGTGCCCGGTGTCGTCGCGGGCCCGCGCGAGGGTGAAGCTCGCGGCCAGCCCCCGGGCACGCTCCTCCAGGCGCTCGATGCTCAGCAGTTCGGCGCGAAGCGGGCTTTCACCCCGGGTGTGGCGGCGCGGGCCGAAGAGATGGCGTAACCGGCCTACCATGCCGCTGCGGGCCCAATCTGCATCGATACATCATGACCGAGTGACACGTGTGCGTATTTCACTCCTGTAATACACCGCCAGACGCATGACGCTTCGGTCACCACCTGCGCAGTGTCGCTACAGTGAGAGGCGCAGTCCCACGGCCAACTCCCGGGTCCAGGTGGTGACCGGCTCGAAGAGCCCGGCGCTGCTCAAGGTCTCCGCATCAAAGGGGCTTCCGGCCACCCCGAGGCTTCCCGAGACGATGACGCCGACGCTCCCCGAGATCGGCACGCCCATGGTGATGGTCGCCGCGCCACCGAGGCGCGTCTGGGTGTCGATGATAGCATCACCGCTCCAGACCTGCAGCATCGGGCCGACTGCGAGGCGCACCGGTGTCGCCGGTCCGAGCGTTAGAACCTCATAGCTCGCCAGCAGGCGGACGTCGTAGAGCCTAAGGGCCGGATTGAGGCTGTAGGACGTACCGTCCGCGTAGCCGCCCAGGCCCGCCTTTGCGTACGACACATCGAGCGCGATGCCACCCGGTCCCAGTGTCCGCGCGACACCGAGATGAAGCCGGGTTGTCGGTGTCGGCTTGAACTGTTGCACGTCGCCCTCCTCGCCAGCCGCGGGCTTCGAGGCGCCGCCGAAGCCGGCGGCGCCTCCCCCCACGAAGACTGACCAGGGGCCCTGGGCCTGTGCCGGCAACGCGGTGCCGGCCATGAGCACCGCCAAGAGCAACAGGGGATGCGCGTAGCGCACGGGACCTCCTGGTTAAGTCCGGTTTGGGTGGACGTCACTTCATCTCCAGCTTGACCCAGGCACTGGCGCCGGCCTTGTCGTTGAGCACGGTCCAGTTGGTGCCGCTGCGATAGCGCCCCGTGACCGAGTCGGACACCGCGACGCCGATGATGTCGTCGGCCGTGGTGAAGAAGCTGTAGAGCGCGGCGAGCAGCCTGAACAGGGACGGTGCCGCCTCGAGTTTTCCGTTGATCCCGTTCGCGCTCTTCCACTGGCCCACGGCAGTGCTCACCGCCTTGAACAGCACACTGGCCCGGTCGGAGTCGGTCTTGATCTGGCACGCCGTGTCATCGTCCTCGTAGGCCATGATGGTGAACGGCACGCCCTTGTGGGCTACTGCCATGGCGTCGATTTGTGCCTTGGAGAAGAGGAGTTGACTGCCGGTCCAGAGCTTTTCGTCGCTGTCCCATGCGTACGGGTTCGTGGCGTGCTCGCCGATGCACTGGAAGGAGGCGAGATTCGCGTCGTCTCCCTTGGCGGCGGGCCCCATGATGTGGATCTCATACTCGGGGTCGCCCTTCAACCAGCTCTCAAATGACCCCACGAATTCGATGCGGCTCATGTACAGCCCCGGCGTGGGCGGCGTGACGTACCCCCCGCCCGTGCCGCCACATCCGTCCCCGTTGCAGGTCGCGGCCGCCACCTCGCCACGGGCACCGAAATCCTGCTCCGCCGGCTCCACCGCCAGGACCGGTGTGGACGGCGGTGTGTCGGGACTCAGCACCATTCGCCGGCCCGCGAGGTCGTACGCCACCGGTGCCTCGCCATCGCGCTCGGCGGTGGCCACCAGGAGGTTCTCGCCGCCGGTCCAGGCGGCCCGGTGCGCCGGGACGGGGAAGTACATCTCGAGTGTTCCCGAACGGGTCGCGTCACCATCGACGTCCGCTTCCGGCTCCCCGTCACTGGCGGCCAGTTCGCGCAGCCCGCGCCCGCCGTTCTCCTTCAGGTAGCGCTGGAAGTGCACCTTGCCCTCGCGGTAGGTGGAGCGATCCAGCGCCGATTTCAGGTCGGCGCGAAAGGACGGGTTGCGCAACGCGCGCGCGGTGCGCCGGGCGAGGCGTTCGAGCCGTGCCTGGCCGATGCGGCCGCCCTGGACAATGACCGGATCGGCGGCGCCGGGCGGTGATTCGTCGGGCGGGGTGGGGGCCGAAGGTCGCTCGGAACAGGCGGTGAGACCGGCCACGACCACCAGCGCCGGCCACAGGCGTGTGAACTGCATAGGCACCTCCAGGGAGTGGGCCGGCGCCGGCATGGCGCAGGCGCGCACACAGTGCGTGGAGGGCGCGAACCCTTCGGCATCGGGGAAGTGCGGGGCGGAACGGAAAAAACCGCCGGGTGGCGGTTCGGGATGGTACGGGCGCCGGCGGTGCGCTGCTACGCGTCGATCTCGCGGATCCGGCGGAGGCCGATGCGCAGCGCGATGAGGGTGCTCGCGAGACAAAGGACGGCCGAGGCCCCGAACATCACGGCCATGGGGAGGTCGAGCTCGAGCGGGACGCCGGCCTGGTTGGCTCGCACGAACTGAAGCACCGGCCGCGCCTCGAGGGCGATCACCACGCCCAGAAGGCACACGCTCGCCATCATGTACACGAGGCCGCCGAAGCTCGTCGGGATCTGGGCGGCGTTCTCGGTGTCGAACTGCGGAAACAGCGTCCCGAAACAGAGCGCCAGCGCGCTCGTCGCCAGGGTGTAGAGCGTAATCGTCCCGATGCTCACCGCCATCATGAACGGCGAGGCCTGCAGCAGCACGTTCGTGACGCCGGTGATGAGCAGCGCCAGCACCAGCAGGGGCACCGTGCCCGTCCAGTACTTGCTCCACATCAGGGCCTCGAGGTCCAGCGGGCTGGAACAGAGCAGCCAGAGCTGCTTGCCCTCCAGCGACACCGACGGGAACACGAACCGCGCGGCGATGGCGGCAAGCACGAACCCGGCGAGCGCCAGGTTGAGGAAGACCACCATGGTGACGAGCAGCACCGAGACGCGCTCACCGGTGAAGAGCGGCAAGGCGCGAATGTTGAAGATGTAGACCAGCAGGAGCACAGCGAGCAGGATGAGCTGGCTCCACTGGGTCGTATCCCGGAAGAACAGCAGGACGTCCTTGATGATGAACTCGCGCTTGGCCACCGGCAGGCCCCCGAGCAGTCGCGAGGCGATGCGCGGCCAGCGCTTGCCGCGTACGTACTGCTCGGCGCCCTCCTGCGCCTTGGTGAACCCGTTCCGGTACAGCCGCTTGTGGGCCAGAGCGCCGAGCACCACGAACGCGCCCGCGGTGCTCCACAGCAGCGCGATCGGCAGCGGGTCAGCCACCCGGTTGAGCCAGTTCATGATGATGTCCGCCGTCCACTCGGTCGGCAGGAACGGGCTCGTGGGGCTCTGCAAGGCGCCCAGGAAGTCGACCAGGTTCCGGAAGCCCTCCGGCCGCGCGAGCCGCTCCGGCTGCAGCACGCGCAGCGTCACCACCACGATCGCCATGGCGCCTATGGCCACGAGGCTCAGGAGGTCGCGTGTACGGCGGGCCGGGAAGACGTTCACCAGCACCAGGGTGATCACGGCGCCGAGGACGGCCGGCAGCAGGAGGAACGGCACGAAAGCGCCCAGCGCCACGAGCCAGAACCAGGGACCGCCGTCGTAGACGATGCCGTACGCCGTGAAGATCGGGATGGCCAGCAGCGCCACCATCCACGACGAGTGCGCCACCGTCTCGCCGAGCTTCGCGAGGTAGAGGCGCATCCAGTCGATCGGTGCCGCGATGAGCATGTCGAGGTCCTTCGCAAGGAAGAACGTCGAGAGCGCCGTGACGAGGTTGGACAGCAGCAGGATGGACGCGAACGCGAGCAGGATCACGCCCAGCATCTTCTGGGGCAGGAAGCTGCCGATTTCCGGCGCGCTCCGGGCGTACTTGAGCACCCGGTACGCCACGGTGAATACCGCCGACCAGAACCCCGCCGCCACCAGCGCCAGCAGCAGGAGCTTGAGCGGGGTGCCCGAATGCTCCTGCCGCACGCGCGCCAGCGCGGTCCTCCACTTGGGCAGGAGGACCGTTCCGACACCCGGATCGGGCACCGGCACCACGAGCAGCTCAGCGGTCGAAGACATGACCCAGTTCGAGCTCGGGCGTGCCGCCGGTGAGCCGGAGGAAGAGGTCCTCGAGGCTCGCGTCGCCGGCGGCGAACTGGTGCCGCAGCTCGGCCATGGTTCCACAGGCGACGATCTTGCCGCCCTGGATGATGCCGATCCGGTCGCACATGTCCTCGGCGACCTCGAGTGTGTGCGTGCTCATGAGGATGGTGCCGCCGCGCGAGGTGAACTCGCGGAACAAGTCCTTGAGCAATCGCGCGCTCTTCGGGTCGAGGCCGACCATCGGCTCGTCGACCACGATCACCTCGGGCTGGTGGATCAGCGCGCTCGAGATGATCAGCTTCTGCCGCATGCCGTGACTGTACGACTCGGTGAGCTCGTCCTTCCACGGCGCCAGATCGAACAGCTTGAGCAGTTCGTCCATGCGGCGCTCGATGGCCGGGCCCTCCTGGCCGTACAGCGCCGCGACGAACCGCAGGAACTCGGCGCCGGTGAGCTTGTCGTAGACGAACGGGCGGTCGGGGATGAAGCCCATCCGCGTCTTCGCCTTGCGCGGCTTGCGTTCCAGGTCGTCGCCGCCGATCTCGACCACGCCACTCGTCGGCTTGAGGATGCCGGCGATCATGCGCAGCGTGGTGGTCTTGCCGGCGCCGTTGGGGCCAAGGAAGCCGAATAACTCGCCCGACGGCACTTCGAGATCGATGCCGTCGACGGCAGTGAAGCTGCCGTAGCGCTTGGTCAGGTTCGTGAGGCGTATCATCGAGTCTTTTGCCGGGTCAGCCGTTCGGGCGCAAGCGATGCCGCGAGCGGCACGAGGTTAAGTGGATCGGCGGGTGCTCCCGCGACCAATCTGACATATCCCGCCCCGGCAGGGAACGTGCCGAAGCTCGGATCGGCCGGAACCCAGCCCCCCAGCTTCACTTCCGCCCAGGCGTGCCGGCCCCATCCGCGCTCCTGTGCTACGATCCCCGCAACAGGTCGCGCCTCGAGCCCCGCGGCGCGCGCCAGGGCCACGAACAGGATCGCGCGGTCGGAGGCGTCTCCCTTGCGCGTCCGCAGCGCCCGGCGAGCATTGGGGAAGCCGGGATTCGGCGCCGTTGCCACTTCGGTCGCAACCCACGCGAGCAGCCGTTCGGTCATCCGGCGCGGGTCGCTTTCTCCCGCGACGATCCGCTCGGCCTGGATGCGCACGGCCCGGTCATCGCCGGGCACCAGCGCCTCGATCGGCTCGGCCCGGGCCATGGTGCGGTCCATCGCGGCGGTGTCCAGCGACAGGAAGAGCGTGTCCCCGGACAGCCACTGGCTGCCGCCTGTCAGGTCAGCGCGCGCCCACCCGGCGCTGTCCTGGTCCACCCGCGCGAGCCGCACGAGCATCGACGGAATGGCCGCCGGCTTCGACGCGAGCACCGCGCTCGCCGGGCTGCGGGCGTCGCCGCGTGCGCCATTGGCAAACTGCTGGCGGTACGCATTGGTGGCGATCTCGAACGGCTGCCGTTCGGCGACCAGGCCCGGCAGCAATTCGCCCATCACCGGCAACCCGTCTTCGTCGACCCAGAGCGTCACCGGCGGCCCATCCCCGCGGCGCCCCAGCTGCCAGGCCCGCAGGGTGTCATACCGTGCGGGCTCCCAGCGCCCCGACTCCGGATTCATCGCGGCGCTGTCCGGCACTACCAGGGTCGAATCGGCGAGTACCGCGACGTCGACCGGAACCAGGGTACGCCGCAGCGGATCGACGAGGTCGATCTTCCGCAGCATGCCCTTGCCGGGCGCGCGGAGCGCAACCACGAGGAGGGGCAGCGCCGAGGTCGGGGCCTCGGTGCCACTCCGTGCGCGCACCGTATCCGCGCGGCCGGGCCGCCCCTCCGGCCCCGACTGCCAGGCCATCGCGGAATCGCCCACCCGGGTGGCCCGGACCTCGGTCCGGGGGCCCGACTGCGAGCGTGACACCACGACGCCCAGGAAGCCGAGGCTGCGATCGAACGTGGTGCGGGAACGCTGGACGATCCGGAGGACGGTGTCCGCATCCGGGAGCCGCAGGTCGATGAGCTCGGTGACGTCGACGGTGGTGAGCGTGGTGTCGAGCGTGAGCGAGGCAAAGCCCACGGTGCTGCCGGCGATGCTGACGGTGTAGTACGCGGCGGCGGGCGAGACCCTCGCGATCACCGGCACCGCGCGCCGGCTGGCCGTGGGGAACCAGGTGCGCTGGGCAAGCCATGCGAGGGACCCGATCCAGGCCACGAAGATGATCGTGCCGACGGCCCGCCGGTTCAGGATCGGAACTTTCGGATCGCCGCGTCCACGGTCGTCCGCTCCTCGTCCGTATCGACGATTATGCGGAGGGTGTGGGGCGCATCCGCTCCCTGTCCCCGGCCGGGAAAGCTCTCGCCGAGCAGCTCGGCGGCATCCTCGATGGAGAGCCGCCCCGGCCCGACACCGATGAGGGGCGCGGCGATCCGCTCCAGCTGCCACGCAGCTGCCTGCTGCCAGGCCGAACGCAGCGCGCGCCGGATGACCTCACGGCCCCCCGACACTTCCGCGTCCTGCAGCACCAGGTGCACCACCAGGGGCGCCGAGAGGTCGCCGCCACCCGTCACCACCGCGGCACCGGCATTGAGCGGGGTCTGGACCTGGCAGAGCGCGGCGAAGCGCGCGCCAGCCTGCAGGTCCAGACGCTTCATCGCCGGTGTGAGTGGAGCGAGCGTGTCGTCGGCGGGGCGGAGGATGGCATCAGCCTCCACGAAGGCGAGGTCGTCGACCACCACCTCGATCATGGTGCGCTGAGTTCCTTGCTGCGGCGATACATGGGCATCGCCTCGTCCGGCCGTCCCATCCGGTCGAGCACGCGGCCCATCAGGTAGAAGACCCGGTCGTTCCGGTCGTCCAGTTCGGCCGACTTGCGCAGCGCTTCCAATGCCGCCGGCAGGTTGCCGGCCTGGTTCCGCGCCTCGCCAACGTAGAGCCAGGTCTCGGCGTCGTCCGGCCGCTGCTCCACGCGGCGCATCAGCACCTGGCCGGCTTCGGCGGCCAGGCCCTTCCGCAGCAGCACCAGGCCCAGTTCCATCAGCGCGTCCGGGTTGGACGGACTCGCGCGCAGCACGCGGCGCACATCCGACTCGGCCTCGGCCAGGTCCTTCCGCCGCCGCCGAACGCCGGCGCGAGCCAGCAGCAGTTCGGGATGGTCCGGGTGCAGCTTCAGCGCGGCCGCGAGGGCGTCCAGCGCGCCGGGCACGTCCTGCTGCGACTCGAGCAGCCCCGCGAGGCCAAGGGCGCCACCGACGTGTGCGGGATCGAGGGCGAGCAGTTCGTGGAAGAGCGCGTCGGCCTCCGCCGCGCGGGCCTGCTCAACGGCCTCGAGCGCCCGCTGGTACACCCGCTCGGGATCGATCGGCTCGCTGCTGGGCGCCTCCACCCGGGCATCGGGCGTGGCGCTCGCGGCGAACGGCCGCAGCGGAAAGCTGGCGTCGGGCTGGCGCGGCAAGGGATCCGCTTCGAGGCCTTCCGTGCCGAAGAACTCGTCGATGGCGTGTTCGCGACCACTGCTGCGGCTGTGACGGGTACGGCGCATTCGCTGTGGCGTGCTCCGACTGCTGGGTGTGTGTTCACCCGAAACTTACCCGCTTGAAGCGCTTGCCGGGTTCGGGTAGCTTTCGGGGCTTATGGCCCGTGAATTCCTCGTCGTCCGTGGTGCCCGCGAGCACAACCTCAAGAACATCTCCGTCAGCATTCCGCGGAACGAGCTGACCGTCATCACCGGGCTCTCGGGCTCCGGCAAGTCGTCCCTGGCGTTCGATACCATCTACGCCGAGGGTCAGCGGCGCTACGTCGAGTCACTTTCGGCCTATGCTCGGCAATTCCTGGGCCTCATGGAGAAGCCCGATGTGGACTCCATCGAGGGCCTCTCGCCAGCCATCTCGATCGAGCAGAAGACCACCGGGCAGAACCCGCGTTCGACGGTCGGCACCGTCACCGAGATCTACGACTACCTGCGGCTCCTCTGGGCCCGCGCCGGCGTGCCCCACTGCCCCAATGACGGCAGTCCGGTCGCCCGCTCGAGCGCCAGCCAGATCACCGACGCGGTCGTCGCGTGGCCGGAGGGAACCCGTATCGAGGTGCTGGCGCCGCTGGTCCGCGGCCGGAAGGGCGAATTCCGCGATCTCTTCGAGGACGTCCAGAAGCGCGGCTTCGTGCGGGTGCGCGTCGATGGCGAAACCTACGACCTCGGGGCCGTTCCCGCGCTGAATCGCCGGCAGAACCACGACATTGCCGTGGTCGTCGACCGCCTGGTCGTCCGGGGCGAGGACCGCGGCCGCCTGGCTGATTCGATCGAGACGGCGCTGAAACTGGCCGACGGCGTGGTGGAGGTGGCGCGGCACGACGGGAAGGGCGGGGGCAAGTCGCAGCTCTTCTCCGAGCGTTTTGCCTGCCCGGTGTGCGGCCTGTCCTTTCCCGAGCTCGAGCCGCGCCAGTTCTCCTTCAACAGTCCCTTTGGCGTCTGCCCCGACTGCAACGGCCTGGGCACCCGCAAGGAAGTGAACCCCGACCTCATCCTCGGCGACCCCACGATCGCCATCCTGGAAGGGGTCGTGCTGCCGTGGGGCGAACCGTCGGGCTACCTGCGGAAGGCGGTCCTGCCGACGCTGGCCCGGGTGCTCAAGTTCGACCTCGACTCGCCCTGGGGCGAGATCCCGGCCGCGGCGCAGAAGGCCCTCCTGTACGGCGCCCCCGGGAAATTGAAGTTTGCCCCCGAGACGGGTCGTGTGCGAACCGAGCACGAGGCCGAGTGGGAAGGGATCCTCAGGAACGTCGAGCGGCGCTATCGCGAGTCGTCGAGTGACGCGATCCGCGGGCAGCTCGAGCAGTTCCTCACGGCCCAGCCGTGCCAGACGTGTGGCGGGCGGCGCCTCAAGCAGGAGAGTCTCGCGGTGCTCGTGTCAGGCAAGAGCATCGGCGACGTGGTCGACATGTCGGTCGGCCGTGCCGCCGACTTCTTTGCCTCCATCCCCCTGCGCGCGCAGGGCGCGAGCGGGCCGGGGCTGGACGCGGACGTCGCGGGGCCGATCCTCAAGGAAGTGTGCGACCGGCTTCGCTTCCTCTGCGACGTCGGCCTCGACTACCTCACGCTGGGGCGGGGTGCCTCGTCACTCTCCGGCGGAGAAATGCAGCGGATCCGCCTGGCCACGCAGATCGGTTCCAGGCTCGTCGGCGTGCTCTACATCCTCGACGAGCCGAGCATCGGCCTGCACCAGCGCGACAATGAGCGGCTCCTCGGTACGCTGAAGGGCCTGCGCGATCTCGGCAACTCGGTCATCGTCGTGGAGCACGACGAGGACACGATCCGCGCCGCCGACCACGTGATCGACCTGGGCCCCCGCGCCGGGCGCTTCGGGGGCGAGGTGGTGGCGGAGGGGCCCATCGAGAGGATCCTCGAGCATCCCACGTCGCTCACCGCGCGCTACCTGCGCGGCGAGTTGCGCGTCAAGGTGCCGGCCGGACGGCGGGCGCGCGACGCGGACCGGGCGCTCCGTGTGGTCGGCGCCCGGGCCAACAACCTGAAGAACCTCACGGCGGAGTTCCCGCTCGCGCTGTTCGTGGCGGTGACTGGCGTGTCGGGCTCGGGCAAGTCCACCCTGGTCACCGACATCCTCTACCAGTCGCTGGCGCGGCACTTCTATCGCGCGCGGGTCATTCCCGGGGAGCACACCCGCATCGACGGGCTCCACCTGCTCGACAAGGTCATCGACGTCGACCAGAGTCCCATCGGCCGCACGCCGCGCAGCAACCCGGCCACCTACACCGGCCTCTTCACCCCGATCCGCGAGGTCTTCACCGGCCCGCAGCGCCGCATCGCCGAGCGGCTCGAGCTGCTCAACGACGTGGGGCTGGGCTACATCCACCTGGGCCAGGCGGCGACCACCCTGTCGGGTGGCGAGGCGCAGCGGGTCAAGCTCGCGACGGAGCTGGCCAAGCGCGATTCCGGCCGCACGCTCTATATCCTCGACGAGCCCACCACCGGGCTGCATTTCGAGGACGTGCGACTGCTGCTCGAAGTGCTGCACCGCCTCGTGGACAAGGGCAACAGCGTGATCGTCATCGAGCACAACCTGGACGTGATCAAGACCGCGGACTGGGTGGTCGACCTCGGCCCCGAGGGCGGCGAGGCCGGCGGCCAGATCGTGGCCGCCGGCACGCCCGAAGAGGTCGCGAACATCCCTGCAAGCTTCACCGGGCAGCACCTCCGCCGCGTCCTCGCGCGGCAGGGCACGCCGCGTTAGCGTTCCGCCGATCGCCGTTCCCGTTCTCAACCCCGTGAGCCAGAACCCGTGATCCGACTCCACCGCACCCTCCGCCTCACGCTTGCCCTCGGCACATTGTCCGGCCTCGCCGCGCCGCTCCCGGCGCAGCAGGATCCATCGCTCCTCAGCGTCCGCGGCATCTATGCGTCGCCCGAATTCGCCAGCGAGCGCTTCGGGCCCGCGCGGTGGCTGGAGAATGGCGCGGCCTACACGACGCTCGAGAAGTCGGAGGGCGGCAAGGGACGCGACATCGTGCGCTACGCCACGGAATCGGGCGAGCGGACGGTGCTGGTGCCGGCCGCCGCCATCACGGCGCCGGGCGACACCACGGCGCTCGACGTGGAGGACTACAGCTGGTCGCCCGACGGCACGAAGCTCCTGATGTTCACCAACTCCCAGCCGGTGTGGCGGGAGAACAACCGGGGCGACTACTGGGTGCTGGATCGCCCCTCCGCCAGGCTCCGCAAGCTCGGCGGCCCCGAGGCGAAGCCCTCGACGCTCCTGTTCGCCAAGTTCTCGCCCGACGGCAGCCGGATCGGCTACGTGCGCGAGAACAACATCTACGTGGAGAATCTCGCCACCGGCGCGATCACCCAGGTCACCATCGACGGCTCGAAGACGCTCATCAACGGCACCTTCGACTGGGTGTACGAGGAGGAGCTCGACCTGCGCGACGGATGGCGCTGGAGCCCCGACGGGCAGCGCATCGCCTACTGGCAGCTTGACACCGATGGCGTCCTGAGCTTCGACCTCATCAACGATACCGATTCCCTCTATTCGTTCGTGACGCCGGTGCAGTACCCGAAGGCCGGCGAGTCCAACTCCGCGGCGCGGGTCGGCGTGGTGAGTGCCGCCGGTGGCGCCACCGTATGGCTGCCCTTCGATGGCGACCCGCGGGAGCACTATCCGGCGCGGATGGAGTGGGCGAACAACTCGAGCGAACTCGTGGTTCAGCGGCTCAACCGGCTGCAGAACACCCTCGAGCTCTTCCTGGCCGACGCGACGACGGGACAATTGCGCACCATCCTGATCGAGCGCGACAGCGCCTGGGTCTACGTCGTCAACGACCTCAAGTGGCTCAAGAATGGCCAGAGCTTCACGTGGGTGAGCGAGCGCGACGGCTGGGAGCACGTGTACCTCGTGTCGCGCGACGGGCAGTCCGTGCGCCTGCTCACGCCGGGGGCATTCGACGTCATCGACGTGGTGACGATCGACGACAAGGGTGGCTGGCTCTATTACATCGCCTCACCCGACAACGTGACGCAACGCTACCTGTGGCGCGCCCGGCTCGACGGCAAGGGCAAGGCCCAGCAGGTCACGCCGCCGGCACAGGCCGGTACGCACGCCTACAACATCGCTCCCGACGCCGCCCACGCGTGGCACACCTACTCGAACATCAGCACGCCACCGACCATCGACCTCGTGCGGCTCCCGACGCACGCCCCCGTGCGGACGGTGGTGGCCAATGAAAAGCTCAAGGCGAAGGTCGCCGCCCTGCAGCGCGGCCCGACCGAGTTCGTGAAGGTGCCCATCGATAGCGGCATCACGCTCAACGCCTACGTCATGAAGCCGGCGGACTTCGATCCGGCGAAGAAGTACCCGATCCTCTTCCAGGTGTACGGCGGCCCGGGATCGCAGACGGTGCTCGACGCCTGGGGCGGGAGCCAGTACCTCTGGCATACGCTGCTCACGCAGCAGGGATACCTCGTGGCGAGCGTGGATAATCGGGGCACCGGCGCGCGGGGCCGGGCCTGGCGGAAGATCGTTTACGGCCAGCTCGGCGTGGTGGAAACGGAGGATCAGGCTGCCGCCGCGAAGGCCATGGGCCGGTGGTCATACGTCGATTCAACGCGCATCGGTATCTGGGGCTGGAGCTACGGCGGCTTCATGAGCCTGAACGTGCTCTTCCGGCACCCCGACGTCTATCGCACCGCCGTGGCCGTGGCGCCGGTGACGCACTGGAAGTACTACGACAACATCTACACCGAGCGGTACAACGGGCTCCCGAAGGACAACCAGAAGGGCTACGATGCCGGCTCGCCGCTGTCCTATGTCGACGGGCTGCGGGGCAACCTCCTGGTCATCCACGGCAGCGGCGACGACAACGTCCACTACCAGAACACCGAGGCGCTGGTCAACAAGCTCGTGGCGGCGAACAAGCCGTTCTCCATGATGGAGTATCCCAACCGCAATCACGGCATCTTCGGCGGGAACACGCGGCAGCACCTGTTCGACCTGATGACGCGCTACCTGCAGGACAACCTGCTCGCCCCGGCGGCGAAGAACTACACCTTCTGACAGGAGGTGGGGCATGCAATACCAGGAGATCCTCGCGCTGCTGTCCTATGCCGGCGATCATGGGCATGCGGTGCGGGTAACCACCGACGGAGCCGCCGAGGTCATCGGCGTGCCGACGAGCGTGGATGACCACGTGACCGCGCACGAGGTGTATCTCCGGCCGTCCGGCGCCGATGATACCGAGATCGCGATCTCCCTCGGCGCCATCCGTTCGGTCCAGTTGCTGTAGCTTGGCGAGGGGGGTGGCTGTTCAGCCCGAGCGCCGGGCTATGTAGCGGACTGAAACATTTGAAACATGCCTCCCGTAACGTGGGGGCGGACAGAATCTTCGACATTCCCGCGAACCGAGACTCGTCAGCAAGGCGGATCGATGGAAGGCATTCTTGCCATCATCTTCATATTCGGGGGCGGCACGCTCTTCCTGCTCGCCACGAGCCCCATCGGCAAGGCCATCGCCGAGCGCATCCGCAATTCCGGACCGGGGCCGGCCGTCGACCCCGAACTGCTGGCGGAGGTGGACGGGCTGCGGCACGACGTGGCCGAGCTGGCGGAGCGGCTGGACTTCGCGGAACGGCTCCTCGCCGCGAAGCGCGAAGCCAGCGAGCAGCTTCCCGGGGGACAGGGGTAGGTCCCGATGGACGATTTCGTGAAGTTGGGGTTCCTGGTCATGATGCTGCTCACCGTTGGCACATTCGTCATGCTCATGATCCCGGTCGCGCTCCGGAACTTCCGCAGGGCGAACATGGTTGGACGGGAGACAAGCGGTGAACTCGAGGGGCTGCGATCCGAAATCGACGAACTTCGCAACCTTCCGCAACGCATGGCTGAACTGGAGGAGCGCCTGGATTTTGCCGAGCGCATGCTGACGCATCAGCGCGAAGGCGCGCGCCTGCCGGGAGGACCCGATGCCGCCAGGTGATGTCGCGCCGGTGCTGATCATGGTGATCGCGATCGTGGCGGCGGCCGCAGTGCTGATCATGCGCGGCCCGCTGGGACGGGCCCTGGCGCGCCGGCTCGAGGGCAATGCGGGCCAGGGCGAAGCGACAAACGCCGGAATTGCCGGGATCGCGGAGCGCGTATCCGAGCTGGAGCAGCGAGATGCCCGGCTGGCCGAACTGGAGGAGCGCCTGGATTTCGCGGAGCGGCTGCTGGCTCAGCGCGACGCCGAGCGCCTGCCTCGTGGGAGGGACGACTGATGCTGCAGACACCGATGCCCACGCCGCCGGCACCCGAGGCCATCATCGTGTCGGGTGGTGGCGGCCCGAGCGTGCTCGAGGCGATCTCGATCTGCGTGATCGCCGTGTCATTCGGCTTCGTTGCCTACAAACTGCTGATGCCGCTGGTGCGCGCGTTCGCCGCCCGCATCGAGGGCCGGGGCGCCAGCCCCGTGCTGGAACAGCGGGTCAACGAACTCCAGCAGCAGCTCGCGGATGCCGACGCCCTGCAGCAGCGCGTGGCCGAACTGGAAGAGCGCCTTGATTTCGCGGAGCGGCTGCTGGCACAGCGCGACGAGCCCGCCCGGCTCCCGGCGGAGGGACGGCGGCCATGATGCATCTCTTGCAGGGCACGACGGTGACGGTGCAGGTCCCGGAGATTCCGCCGATTCCTCCGATCCCGCCCATACCGGAGATACAGGTACTGCCGCCCTGGATGGTGCTGCCGCCGCAAGTGATCGGCCTCATCGGCATCGCGATGGTCGCGGGCGCGGCGCTGGTGCTGTTTCCCATCGCACGGGCCATCGCCCGCCGGCTCGAGGGCCGGGGCGTCAGCCAGGAGTTGCTCCAGCAGGTGGAGGAGCTGCGCGACCGGGTCCGCGACCTCGAGGCTTCGCAGCATCGCGTGGCCGAGCTGGAGGAGCGGCTGGACTTCACCGAGCGGCTCCTGGCGCAGCGGCGCGACGTCGAACAATTGCCGCGAAACTGACCCGTGACTGAGGCGGGTGAATTCGCATCCTGGCTGGCCGTCGGCGCCGGGCTTCTCGGCACGACGCTTGGGCCGATCGGGCGCGCCTGGGGGCGGCGGATCGAGGCACGGATATCGGGTGGGTCACCGCATTCCGAGGAGCTCATGCAGCGGATCGCCGACCTGGAAGCGTGCGCGCAGCGGGTGGCTGAACTGGAAGAGCGAGTGGACTTTGCCGAGCGGATGCTGGGCCAGCAGCGCGACGCCGAACAGCTGCCACGGGGAGGTGCCGGTTCATGAGCCATGGCCGCATCGACAACCGGTACCTGATCGTCGCCACGATCCTGGGCCTGGCCGCGATCGGCGCCTTCGTCACGATGGCCATGGAAATGGGCGAGGACTTCGCCGTCCCCGGCCTGATCGCCCTCGGGATCGTGGGGGCGGTGGTGTTCAAGGGACCGGTGGGCAAGGGGCTGGCGCGGCGCATCGAGAATGGTCCCGCCGCCGAACCGTCGCCCGAACTCATGGCCGAGATGGACGACATGCGGGGGCGGTTGCTGGAGCTGGAGGAACGACTGGACTTCACCGAGCGCATGCTCAGCAAGGCGCGCGAGCCCGAACGGGTCAACGGGCCGCAGGGCTGAGGGGCGTCCGGAGTGCGCAGTTAGTTTTATCGCCTGGCACGGGAGTGCCGGCCACAGGGAGGCTCGGGACATGGTGACGCGTGAGGACGTTCAGAACTGGCTGGAGCGGCTGGACGCGGGAACGCTCGACGTGCGTGAGGTGGAGCCGGGCCTGTGGATCGCCCGCTCGCCCGATGGCGCCGAAGTCGTGGTGAACTTCGCACCGCCGGTGGTCATCCTCCGGGTGCGGGTCATGGAGCTGCCGAACAAGGAGCCCGGCCGCTCGGAGCTCTTCCGGCAGCTGCTGGAGTTCAATGCGCGCGACCTGGTGCACGGTTCCTACGGGCTCGAGGGCGATCACGTGGTGCTCACGGATACGCTCGAGCTGGAAAACCTCGACTACAACGAGTTCGAAGCCAGCTTCGACTCCATTACGCTGGCGCTCGCCTCGCACTACTCGGCGCTCGCACCCTTCAAGGAGGCCTGAGTCGCCATGGGGATCTGGGATCGCTTCTCCACCATGTTCCGGTCGAATCTCAACGACCTGATCAGCCGGGCCGAGAATCCTGAGAAGATGCTGAACCAGCTGATCGTCGACATGAAGACGCAGCTGGGAAAGGCCAAGCAGCAGGTGGCCTCGGCCATTGCCGACGAGAAGAAGCTGCAGGCCGACGCCGAGGCGCTGCGGAAGCAGGCGGAGGACTGGGAGCGGCGCGCGATGCTGGCGGTGCAGGAGGGGAAGGACGACCTCGCCAAGCAGGCGCTGATGCGCTACAACGAGGCGCTGCAGGGTGGCCCGCGCCAAGCGCGCGGAAGCGCAGCAGCGTATCCAGGAAACGATGTCGGGCATGTCCGACAAGGGCGCGTTCGAGTCGTTCGAGCGGATGGCCGAGAAGATCGAGGCGCAGGAGCGCAAGGCCATCGCCTCGGCGGAACTGCAGGAGGAGTTCGAGGGCGATTCGCTGATCAAGCAGTTCGAAGTGCTGGAGTATCACGGTACTGCCGACCAGGCGCTGCTCGAGCTCAAGCGGAAGATGGGCGTGCTCCCGCCGGCATCGGCCGACAAGGCGAAGCAGCTGGGCCGGGGCGGCGAGGACGTGCACGAGGCCGAACTGGTCGACGACACCGGGCAGGCCGACGGCACCACGCACGGCTGACGGTCTCGACTGCAGGAAGGCGAAGGCCCCGGGGATACCGGGGCCCTTTGCTTTCGCCGCCCGTCGGTGCGTCAGTGCCCCAGGGGCGCCAGCAGCGCGGCGAAGCGTGGATCGCTTCGCAGGGTGTCCATTTCCCTGTCATGCCGCAGGTGCAGCTGGAAATGGAGGTCCAGCGGTTGTTCGAAACGCCTCAGCCAGGCAAAGGCTCGGTCGGGTTCGCCCAGCGCGCCCCACCCCTCTGCGAGGTACAACACCGAGTGTACGGGGAAGGACCTGTCCTGGCTGGCCTCGCTGTCCGCGCTCAGCAGGAGACGCCGGGCACCGGCCCGGTCGCCGGACGCGGCGAGCGCAATCGCCAGTCCGGCCACCGAGCCGACGTGCTCCGCACCAGGGCCACCGAGGCGCTCGGCGGTCCTGAACTCGAGCTGGGCGCGCGCGGGTTCGCCCCGGCCGAGCGCCGCGGAGCCCGCGGCATGACGAGCCTGCACGTTGGTCGGTCCCAGCGCGATGGCGCTGTCGGCCCAGGCAGCCGCACTGTCGAAACGCCGGGACCAGAGGTGCGCGATCGCAAGGAAGCTCAGCGTCTCGACAAACGCCGGGCGCAGATGGACGGCCCGGCGCCATGCTTCGGTTGCCGCGGCCAGGCTGTCAGCCTCTGCCAGGGCGAGCGCGTACTCGTGCCAGGCGTCGGCATCGTTCGGGTCGATCTGGAGCGCGCGCCGCACTGCCCTGAATCGATCAGTCATCGACGTGGGGGACACCAGTCGCATCACCACCGCCCGCGTCACCCACGTCATGGCCAAGCCACTGTCGACCACGAATGCGCGGTCGTTCGCACGCAGGGCGCGGGTCAGCAGACTGTCGCGCGGCACGCTGGGAATGACGAAAGCCCAGATGTAGGCGCGCACATACGTCCTGGCGAGCCCGTTCCACGCCGTTGCGTAACCAGAATCAAGCGCGATGGCCTGGGAGTAGAGACGCTCCGCCGCGGCGGTGCCTGCCTGGGTCCCCGCCGAATACTCGTGGTCCGCGCGCTCGCGATACTCGACGGCGGCCGGATTGGGTAAGGCACTTGGGGCAGGCGCCACCGTGCCTGAGCGATTGAACCAGGTCACCGCGAGAATCACCGCCAATGCCGCGGCAACCGGTGCGAGCCAGCGAGCGCCGGGGCGGACGGCGGGCACCGGTGGGGACGGTGTTGCGGAAAGGAGAGGCTGGAGCGCGGCAGCAAAGCCGCTGACCGTCGGGAAGCGATCGGCGGGTGCCTGCGACAGGGCACGCGCCATCACGGCGGAGACGTGCGCGGGAAGCGAGGGCCGCAGCACGCCGATCGACGGCGCCGGCCCCGACAATCGCTTGGCGATGATGGCCTGCGCGGTCGACCCCGTGAACGGCGGTTCCCCGGCCAGCATCTCGTACACCACGCAGGCGAGACTGTACTGGTCGCTGCGCCCGTCGATGCGGCGCTCGGCGGCGGCCTGCTCGGGGCTCATGTAGGCGGGTGTCCCGAGCGTCAGGCCGGTCTCGGTGAGGCGGCCCCCCGCCGCGTCTTCCAGGGCCGACGCGATACCGAAGTCGGCCAGGTAGACCTGATCATCGGTGGTGTAGCGGTCATGCAGTTCTGTTGCGAGGACCTGGTCGAGGGGTTTCACGCGTCGGTCGTCTCGAGAGTGAGGCGATATTGCCTGCCAGGAGCGTTCACTTCCGCGCCAGCAGCGCGGCGAAGCGCGGATCGTCGCGAAGCGTGCTCATGGCAGGGTCGTGTCGCAGGTGCAACTGGAAGTGCAGGTCACGCGGCTCGACGAACCGGCGCAGCAGGGCGATGGCACGGTCGCGCTCACCCAGGGCACCCCATGCTTCCGCCACCCAGACTACGGAGTGCACGGGGTAGATCCCGCTCGCAGCGGCGGGGGCCTCGGCGGTGAGCAGGAGCCGGCGTGCGCCCTGGCGGTCACCCTCCGCGGCGCGCGCCATGGCCAGGCCTGCGAGCGAACTGACGTGTTCCCTGCCACCTCCCAGCCGCTCGGCGGCGGCGAACTCCCGTTCGGCGCGCGCGGCATCGCCTCGGGCAAGGGCGGCAAAGCCGGCCGAATGATGGCCCTGGATCATGGTCGGCCCCAGGGCGATCGCACTGTCGCCCCACGCGGCGGCACTGTCGAACTGACCGGCCCACAGGTGCGCGAGCGACAGGAATGCCACCGCTTCTACGAACGACGGTCGCAGGCGCACCGCGCGGCGCCAGGCTTCGAGCGCCCGGTCCACGCTGTCGGTGTCGACCAGCGCGCCCGCATAGGCGTGCCATGCATCGGCGTTGAGTGAGTCGATCGCGAGAGCCCGGTGCACGGCCCGGAACACGTCCACGCGCGAGGATGGTGATACCTGGCGCATCACGATTGCCCGCGCGACCCAGGTGCTGGCAAGGCCGCTGTCAGCGATGAAGGCTCCGTCGCTGGCCCGCAGGGCCATGGTGAGCAGGCTGTCGCTCGGCACACCCGGAATCGTGAAGCCCCAGCCGTTCGCGAACACATAGGCGCGTGCGAGTCCATTCCATGCGGGCGCGTAGCTGGAATCGCGGGCGATCGCCCTGGAGTAGAGCTCAACCGCGCTGCTGATCCCCGCCTGGGTCCGCTGTGCATAGGCCCGGTCCGCTCGCTCCCGCAATTCGATCACCGCGGAATCCGGGGTTGCCACTCGCGCCGGCGCGGCGGCTGCCCGCCCCCGGCCCAGGTACGCGAATGCGAGGACCAGCCCCAGCGCGGCCACCGCGACGCCCCCTAACGCCCACCCGCGGGTGCGGGGGTAGACGGCCGGTACTGGCCCGGTTGGAGTGGTGGCCACCCGGGCGTCGAGCGCCGCGGCGAAAGCGGCGGATGTGGGAAAGCGATCGGCAGGCGCCTGGGACAGGGCGCGCGCCATCACGGCCGAAACGTGCGCCGGAAGAGAGGGGCGCAATGTGCCGATCGACGGCGCCGGCCCCGCCAATCGCTTGGCGATGATGGCCTGCGCCGTCGGGCCGGAGAATGGTGGCTCTCCTGCGAGCATCTCGTAGACCACGCACGCCAGGCTGTACTGGTCACTTCGCCCGTCGATACGGCGCTCCGCGGCGGCCTGTTCGGGACTCATGTAGGCCGGCGTCCCAAGCGTCAGGCCGGTCTCGGTGAGCCGGCTCCCCGCCGCGTCCTCCAGGGCCGATGCGATGCCGAAGTCGGCCAGGTAGACCTGGTCATCTGAGAGGAGGAGGTTGTCCGGCTTCACGTCGCGATGGACGACGCCTCGCTTGTGGGCGTAGTCGAGGGCCGCGGCGACCTGCGACGTGATGGCAGTGACAGTGTCGAGAGAGAGCTGGCCTTCGCGCGCCAGTCGCTCGCGCAGGGACTCGCCCCGAACGAGGGGCATGACGTAAAAAGGACACATCTTCTCGCCGCCTGGCGTGACCGGGACCAGCCCGGAATCGAGCAGCGCCAGGATGTGAGGGTGCTGCAGTTCCGCCAGGACCCGCACCTCCCGCAGGAACCGGTCGGCCACGCCGGACAACGCCAGTTCGGGCCGGAGCACCTTGAGGGCGACCGTGCGATTCTGACGGACATCGGTGGCGATCCACACACGCGCCATGCCACCCGCGCCGAGTTCGCGCTCGATGGTGTAGCGGTCACGGAGTTCTGTTTCGAGTAGGTCGCCGAGGGAGCTCAAGCTGCTCGCCGTCATGGGTGTCGGACGGAGAATAGGCGACGGGCCGCTCACCAGCCAGATCTGCTTGGCAGCGCGTGCGTCGCCGGGCGATATTGGTGCCTCCTGAACCCCGACCCCCACTCCCGACTTCCGGCTCATGTCCCAGCCTCGATTCCTGATCCTCGCCGACGGTGACTTCGGCCCCATGACCTCGAAGACCGCGAATTCGGTCATCCGGTACCGGCCGCAGCAAGTGGTCGGCGTGCTCGACCGCCAGCTGGCCGGCCGCACGTCGCAGGACGTGCTCGGGTTCGGCGGCGCCATCCCGGTGGTGTCGTCGATGACGGAAGGGCTCGCCTTGGGGCCGACGGCCGTTCTCATCGGTATCGCGCCGTCGGGCGGCCGGCTGCCCGAGGCCTGGCGGGCGTGGCTGGCCGAGGCGCTGGATGCAGGGTGCGAGCTATGGAGCGGGCTGCACACCTTCCTGGGTGACGATCCGATGCTCGCCGCCAGGGCCAAGGCGATGGGGGTGGCCATCCACGACGTGCGGCGCCCGCCCGCCGACCTGCAGGTGGCGGGCGGGCTGGCCAAGGACGTGGACGCCTACGTGGTGCTCACGGTGGGTACCGACTGCAACGTGGGCAAGATGACGGCACAGCTGCAGCTCGTGGACAAGCTCAATGCGGGGGGCGTCAGGACCCGGTTCGTGGCCACCGGGCAGACCGGCATCTTCATCGAGGGCTGGGGTATCGCGGTGGACGCGGTGGTGGCCGACTTCATCGCGGGCGCGGCGGAGCGGATCACGGTGCAGGGTGCCACGGACGCGGATATCGTGCTGGTGGAGGGGCAGGGGAGCATCAACCACCCAGGATACAGCGGCGTCACGCTGGGCCTGCTGCACGGCTCCTGCCCCGACGCGATGATCCTCTGCCACCAGGCGACGCGCGAGTACATCGGCGACTACCGGCAGGCGGCCTGGCTCCGGATCCCGCCGCTCAGCGAGTACGTAAGGCTGTACGAGCGTATTGGCTCGGCGGTGCACCCCACCAGGGTGGTGGGTATCGCGCTCAACACCTACGACCTGGACGACGTGGCTGCCCGGCGGGCCTGCGACGCCGCGCAGGTCGAGACGGGCCTGCCGTGCACCGATCCGGTCCGGTTCGACCCCGCGCCCCTCATCGACGCGCTGCTGCAGGACCGCCAGCGATATCTCGCGCGCCGGCGTGCCGGCTGACGCGGCGGTCGCTCAAGAAAGGTTCGCAAGTCCTTCACGGCCGCTTAAGCGGGCCTGTTGCATATTGAGGCCGGTTCGATGTAGCAGGGTCAAGAGGGCAGGACTGAACCGGAGGGTCATATGAAACTCATCACCACGAAGCTTCCGGCGCCGATGGCGCTCACCCCGGAAATCGATCGCTTCATCGATCGCGTGTTTGGAGTGCCGTTCAACACGCCGATGACGCCCGTCGAGTCTGTGTGGGTCCCCGCGCTGGACTACAGTGAGACCGAGAAGGCCTATGTGTGCCGTCTCGAAGTCCCGGGCATCCCGAAGGAGAACCTGGACCTCAACCTCAACGGCCAGGTGCTCACGGTGTCTGGCCATCGGGAGATCAAGCGGGAGCATGAAGGCGAGGCGTTCTATGTGCAGGAGCGCCAAATCGGTCGGTTTGTCCGGTCGATCC
>JAGGAG010000076.1 GCA_017889745.1 Gemmatimonadota bacterium
CGAAGGTGCCAGCCACAGCACTCGAGGTGGCCGCCGCTCAGCACCTGAGCCAGGCGGAAGCGTACCTCACCCTCTTCCGCGCGTCGGTACGCGCCGGGCAGGTAGACAGCCTGCCGGTGGCCGCCGCGCGGCAGCTGCTCGCCACCAACCGCCTCCTGCTCGATTCCCAAGTCGCGAGTGCGCAGCTTCGCCCGCTCCTGCTCGACCTCGAGCTCGTACTCGCCGAGATCACGCAGCTCGGTAGCACGGGTCGGCAGGCGGATGTCCAGTTGATCACCGACGGCCTCGATCACGGCGACGTGATGACGCGCCTGCGCGTCACGCCGGTCCGGGGCTCGCTTCCCATTGGAGTGCTCTGATGCGCGTTCCCCTGATAGCACTGCTCGTGGCGTCCACTCCGGCCACCGCCCAGCTGCGGCCGACGCCCGCACCCGGCATCGCGCCGGTGGCGAAGTCCGCCTACATGTCGACCATCGCACTGCCGGCGCCGGCACCGGGCTGGTCCGTCGCCCCGCCCATGTCGCAGACTGAATGGCGCCAGGGCGACCCGGCGGATTCGCTCTACAAGGCCGCGCGCAACGCGCTGTCGCGGGAGCAGTACAGGGCCGCGGTCGACCTCTTCAGGGAAGTGCGCTCGCGCTATCCCAGGTCGGCGTACGTGCCCGACAGCTACTACTACGAGGCATTCGCGCTGTACCGCACCGGCAGCAACGCCGACCTGCGGCAGGCCGCAAGCCTGCTCGGAACACAGGGGCGCAAGTACCCCAGGGCGGCGACATCGGGTGACGCGCGCGCGCTCCAGGCGCGCATCGACGCCACGCTGGCGCAGAAGGGTGATGCTGCGGCTGCCGAGCGGGTTGCGGAGACCGCGGCGGCGGCGGCGGTCCCGCGTGCCGCGCCTGCCGCGATGCCAGCTCCCCTGCCCCCGATGGGACCGATGACGGCGCCTCCGATGGCACCGCTCCCGCCGACGGTCTCGCGCAGCAGCCGCACCACGCGACCACCGGCCGCGCCGCGCGCACCTCGCGCGCCCCGGGGCGATGACTGCGCGGACGAAGAGGACGACGTGCAGGTCGCCGCGCTCAATGGCCTGATGCAGATGGATGCCGCCAAGGCCACGCCGATCCTGCAGAAGGTGCTGGCGCGGCGGGACTCGGGATCGGCCTGCCTGCGCCGCAAGGCCGTGTTCCTCGTCGCGCAGCAGGAGACGGCCGGGGCCGAGAACATCCTGCTCAACGTGGCGCGCACGGATCCCGACCCCGAGGTACGGGCGCAGGCGGTCTTCTGGCTGTCCCAGGTGAACAGCCCGACGGCCGTGGCGGCACTCGACTCCATCCTGCGCTCGTCCAAGGATCCCGAGTTGCAGGAGAAGGCCTTGTTCGCGCTGTCGCAGCAGGACGCCCCGAAGGCCACCCAGGCGCTGCGCGCCTACGCGGCCCAGGAGAGCGCGCCCGAGGAGATGCGGGAGAAGGCGGTGTTCTGGCTGGGCCAGCGCGGGGATACCTCGAGCATCGGCTTTCTGCGCACCCTCTACGGGCGCACCACGAACGCGGAGCTCAAGGAGCGGATCCTCTTCGCGGTGGCGCAGTCGGACAACGCCACGGGACAGGCGTGGCTGCTCGAGGTGGCGCAGAACCCGAAGGAGTCGATCGAGGCGCGGAAGCAGGCGCTCTTCTGGGCGGCGCAGAACGGGGCGAGCGTCGCGAGCCTGAGCAGGATCTACGGGCAGCTGCAGGATGCGGAACTCAAGGAGCAACTGATCTTCGCCCTGGGGCAGAGCAACGATCCCGCGGCGGTGACCAAGCTGCTGGAGATCGCACGGACCGATCCCGACAAGGAGATGCGCAAGCGCGCAATCTTCTGGCTCGGCCAGTCGAATGATCCCCGCGCGGCGCAGGCGCTGGAGTCGATCCTGACCGGAACCAGGTGAGGCCGATCATGGCACGTGCTGTCGGCGGTGCGATCAGAGGGGCGATGGTGGTGCTGGTCCTGCCGTGCGCGCTCCAGGCGCAGAGCCTCGAGTCGCGGGTGTTCGCGAAGCAGGACGCGGTGGTGCGGCTCAGCTATGCGAGCCGCCCCGGGGTCTGCGGCGGGCAGAACGGCAACATCAGCTTCACCGACCGCGATGATGAGCGTGACGGCTGGACGTCGGATTGCGAGCAGGGACCGGTGCGGGTGGCGATCACGATCAGGCAGGGCAGGGTCACCCAGGTAACGACCCGGGTCGGGGGGCGCTGGCTGCCCCGGAGCGGCGTGACGGACCTCGGCACGGTGCCGGCGGCCGCTGCCTCGCAACTCATGCTGGCCATCGCCCGTAGGGGCGGGAAGGCCGCCGAGGACGCCATCATGCCGGCGATGCTGGCTGACAGCGTCCAGATCTGGCCCGACCTGGTCAAGCTCGCAAAGAACAGCAACGTGAACACGGATGTCCGCCGCTCGGCGGTGTTCTGGGTGGGCCAGGCGGCCGCCGCCGCGGCCACGGCAGGGCTGGTGGAGGTGGTGGGCGACGAGGCTGTGGACCGGGAGGTGCGCGAAGCGGCCGTGTTCGCCCTGTCGCAGCGGCCGAACGACGAAGGCGTGCCGGCGCTGGTTGCCGCAGCCCGGACCGACAAGGACGGAAAGATCCGCCGGAGTGCCATCTTCTGGCTCGGGCAGTCGGACGACCCTCGGGCCTTGGCGTATTTCGAAGAAGTTCTGGCAAGGGGGCCGGCCAGCGGACAGTGAGCCGGGGCCCGGAGCAACCCTTTCCCGGCGGCCGCCATCTAAGCCGCACACGTTCGCCAACAGACGCCGGGGACTGCCTTCGATATGCTGGTTGCGGTGCTGCTCCAGGTTGCACTTGTTGCGTCGCCCCAGGGCGGTGGGGCACCGCCCGATCCGGCAGCAAGCGCTGACGCGCTGAACGTGCATGCCGTGCGTGCCAGCGAGCCGGTGCGCATCGACGGCGTCCTGGATGACAGCGTCTGGAGCCGGGCCACGCCGGTGTCGGGCTTTCTGCAGCGGGAGCCGAAGGAAGGAGCTCCGGCCACCGAGCGCACCGACGTGCGGGTCGTGTTCGACAACGGCGCCGTATACATCGGCGCCGAGATGTTCGACGCCGCGCCCGATTCAATCACGGGCCAGCTGGCGCGGCGCGACAACTTCGTCACCGCCGACCGGTTCTGGGTGTTCCTCGATACCTACCGCGACAAGCGCACTGGCTTCTACTTTGCGCTCAACGCATCGGGTGTGCAGTACGACGGCACCCTCCTCAACGACGACTGGGACGACAACACCTGGGATGGCGTGTGGCAGGGCGCGGTTCACCGCACGCCGACAGGCTGGACGGCCGAGATGCGGATACCCTATTCGCAACTCCGCTTCAAGCCGGGTGCGGACCAGGTATGGGGCGTCAACTTCCGGCGGGACATCGCGCGGCGGAACGAGCGCGACTATCTGGTCTACTCACCGAGCAATGCCAGCGGGTTCGTGTCCCGCTTCCCCGAGCTGCAGGGCCTCGCGCAACTCAACCCGCCGCGCCGCCTCGAGTTGCTGCCGTACGCCACCGCGCGGGCCGAGTTCGTGTCGCACGATCCCGGCGACCCGTACAACGACGGGTCGGTGTATGGCATCGGCGTCGGCGGCGACTTCCGCGTCGGGCTCGGGTCCAACCTCACGATCAACGGCACGATCAATCCCGACTTCGGGCAGGTGGAGCTGGACCCGGCGGTCGTGAACCTGAGCGACGTCGAGATCTTCTTCCCCGAGCGGCGGCCGTTCTTCGTGGAGGGTGCCAACACCTTCAACTTCGGGTACGGCGGCTCGAACAACTACTGGGGATTCAACTGGGCATCACACGACTTCCTCTACACGCGGCGCATCGGGCGGGCACCCACTGGCGCCACGCCGGATGATGCGTCGTACGTGGACGAGCCGGGGGGCACGCAGATCATCGGCGCGCTCAAGCTGTCGGGCAAGGTGGGCGGGTGGAACATCGGCGCACTGTCGTCCCTGACCCGGCGGGAATTTGCCGACTATCAGGTGAACGGCGTGCCAGGGAACGTGGAGGTCGAACCCACGACCAGCTGGAACGCGATCCGGGTGCAGAAGGAGCTGAACGGCGGGCGGCAGGGCATCGGTATCATCTCCACGATCACCCAGCGATTCTTCAACGACGACAACCTCCCGGCGCAGATGAACCGGGGCGCCTACACGGTGGGCCTGGACGGGTGGACCTTCCTCGATCACGACCGGGCCTGGGTGCTGACGGGGTGGGGCGGCGGGAGCCTCGTGACGGGCACGGCAGAGCGCATGACCAGCCTGCAGCAGAACAGCACGCACTACTACCAGCGACCGGACCAGGACTACCTGCACGTCGACTCCCTGGCCACGAGTCTTTCCGGGTTCGCCGGCCGGCTGCTGGTCAACAAGCAGAAGGGACCGGTGCAGTTCAACGCCTCGCTGGGCGCCCTCAACCCCGGGTTCGAACTGAACGACATCGGCTTTGCCCAGCGCACCGACCTCATCAACAGCCACGTGCTCACCGGCTACCGCTGGACCAGGCCCACCCGCACCTACCAGTCGCTCAACTTCAACATCGCGGCGTTCGGCACGTGGGACTTCGGCGGGAACAACACCGGCGCGGGCCTGTTCAGCAACGTCAACGTCCAGTGGCGCAACTTCTGGTGGACCTGGGCGCGGGTGAACGTGAACCCACAGACCGTCAACATCCGCAACACCCGCGGCGGCCCGGCGATGCTCAACACCCCGGGCTTCAACTTCGGGGGCGGGTTCGAGAGCGACAGCCGCCACCTGGTGACATTCGGCCTCGAGGGGTACGTGAACCGGTACCAGCAGGGTGCCGACGACAGCTGGGGCGTCGATACATGGGTGGAATGGAGGCCGATGCAGCGGCTGCAGGTGCGCATGGGCCCGGGACTGAGCCGCAACCTCGACGGGGCCCAGTACGTCGGCACCTGGGCCGACCCCACCGCGACCGCGACCTACGGCAACCGCTACGTCTTCGGCGACCTGGACCAGTGGACGCTGTCGGGCAACTTCCGGGTCAACTGGATCTTCACGCCCAAGCTGAGCCTCGAGTTGTACCTGCAGCCGTACATCTCCAGCGGCGATTATCGCGCGCTGAAGGAACTCGCCGCCCCTCGCACCTTCGACTTCAACGTATACGGCGAGAACGGCTCCACGTACGATCCCGCCACGGGTGTCGCCTATCCGGACGGCCCCGGCGGCGCCGCGGCCCCAATCGAGATCGGTAATCCCGATTTCTCGTTTGCTTCGCTTCGCGGCAACGCCGTGCTGCGCTGGGAGTGGCACCCCGGCTCGACCGTGTTCCTGGTGTGGACCCACAACCGGGACAATTCGGGCACGAACGCCGAGTTCGACCCCGGTCAGTCGTTCGATAACCTGCTGCAGGCCCCCGCCGACAACGTGCTGCTCGTGAAGTTCACTTGGTGGTTGAACCCGTGAACTGAGTCGGCAGTCGTCTGTCGGCAGTCGCCCGGCAGTCGTGGGTCGTGGGTCCTTCCGTTTAGATTCTTCTCCCCATGATACGCCTGTCCGTTCCCGCCTCCTCGGGCCTCTTCGCCCTGTTCCTCGCCGGTTGCGGCCCCGCACCCGCGGCCACGCCCCAGCTCACGCTGGTGCCCGGCAACGACTCGGTGGTGGCCCCGTTCGCCGAGGCGACGGATGCGGCCTGGCTGGGGGGCGACCGCTGGGCGGTACTGCTGCCGGGTGGTCCGGAAGCGGACATCGTGGACTTCGCGAGCCGGTCGCGCGCACCCTTGGGCACCAAGGCATCGCTGGAGAGTCCCTTCAGCGTGTTCCGCGCAACCGACACGCTCTACGTGGGCGAACCGCTCAAGCGCCGGCTCACGTTCTGGTCGCTGGATGGCGCATTCGTGCGGTACGAGCCGGCCTCCGACCTGGTGCGCGGCGCCCTGCCGCGGGCGCGGGACGCCGCGGGCCACTTCTACACCGAGTTGCGGCCTGCCGCAGGGCCGGATGGGAGCGGGAACCGTGACTCGGCCGTGGTGGTCGAGCTCATCGGCGGCAAGGCCGACACGGTGGCGAGACTGGCGCCGATCGACCTCGCCAAGGTGGCGAGCCCCACGGGCGAACGCTTCGAGCGGCGGGTGTTCAGTGGGGTGGATCGCTGGGGCGCATACCCCGACGGAACCATCTGGCTGGCACGTGTCTATCACAACCGGGTGGACTTCCGGTTGCCGAACGGGAAGACCCTGAAGGGTGAGCCGCTGCCCGACCGGGTGCTCGAAGTGACCCGCGCCGATCGCGAGATGTTCGTGCGAAGGTTCCCCGAGGAGCTGCGGGGCACCGCGGAACAACTGCCGTACGCGCCGATCAAGGCGGCGTTCACCGGTGCCTTCGCCGATGCGCAGGGGCGGATCTGGCTCGAGGGCAGCCGCTCGGTGAGCGATTCGGTGCAGCGCTACAACGTGGTGGGCCGCGACGGGCGGCTCAAGTTCGTGGCGCTGCTGCCCGGTACGGGGCGCGCCATCGCCGCTTCACCAACTCATGTACTCCTTGCCGACCTCGTGCCCGAGGGTATCCGCCTCCGGCTTGCACCGATGCCCGCACTTCCAACCGCCTCCTCCGATACTGCCAAGTGAGCGTGATGAGAATACGAAGCCGTTGCCTCCCGATCGCCGGCGTCCTCGTGCTGGCCGCATGCGGACCCAGGGTGCCGTCCGTGACCCTCGCGGTGGACAGGAAGCTGAACGCCACCTTCGGCGCCGTGAGTGACGTAGTCGAGATCGCGGGTGGACGCGTGGCCTTTGCCGACCCCATGGCGCGCCGCTTCCACACCGGTGACTTTGCGACGGGTTCAGTCGACACAATCGGTGTCCCGGTGGACTCCCTGCCCTACAACGCGCCGCCGTCGCTGTACCGGCACCCGGGGTGGGTGGCGCAACTGGCCGGTGACACGGTCGCGGTGGTGGACTTCGGGGCGACTCGCACCACGCTCTGGACGCCGGCGGGCTTTTCGCGTGTGCTCACGATCCCCGAGGCGGGCGGCCCCACGCCGGTACTGGTGTACGACACGCTCGGGCACGGCTACAAGGTGGACTTCCGTTCGGTGACGGGCGGTGCCGAGCCAGGTGTGGTGATGCGGAATGACAGCCTGCCCGTACTGCGGATGAACTTCGCCACCGGGGGCGTCGACACCATTGCCAGGCTGAGCGTGCCGGAATTCGGCGAGGCCAAATTCGGCCCCCAGGTCCAGACGGTCGCGCAGATCTTCGGACCGGCGGACGTTTTCGGCGTGCTGCCCGATGGCACCATCTGGGTGGCGCGCGCACGCACGTTGTCGGTAGACTGGCGCGCGCCCGACGGCACCTGGACCCGCGGAGCGGGGCACAGCTACGCGAAGGTGACGGTGACGGAAGTGGACAGGAAGCGGGTGATGGACCGGCTCCATGCGCATGGCATGCCGAGTAACGTAGAGGTGGTGTTCCCCTTTGCGAAGACGAAGCCGTCGTTCGAGGCCGCTCTCGGCCGTCCCGGCGGCGAGGTGTGGCTGCAGTACAGCCGGGCCGACGAAGCGGATCCGATGACCTACGCCGTGGTCGGCAGGGATGGCGCGATGTTGCGGACGGTGACGGTGCCGGCCGGTGTGGGGATCACCAGCGTCAGTGGCCAGTACGCCTACGGCGCGCTCAAGGCCGGCAACGCACGGGAGTTGGTGCGGCTGGCGATTCCCTAGCCGATGTCAATGACCAGCTTGCCCGTCTGTTCGCCGCGGGCAAGCCGCTGGAAGGCCTCCAACGCGCGATCGAACGGCACCACCTGGTCCACATGAGGCCAGAGCAGTCCCTCACCGGCAAGGCGCACGATCTCCCGATACTCCCCATGGCTCCCGAGCGTGGAGCCCATCAGCGACCACTGGTGCCAGAAGAGGCGGCGCAGGTCGATGGATACCTGCGGGCCACCGGTGGCGCCGCAGGTGACCAGGCGCCCACCGCGCCGGAGGAGCCGGGTGGATCGCTGCCAGGTCGGCTCCCCTACGCTGTCGATCACGACGTCGGCGCCGCGATTGGCGGTCAACGCGCGGACCCGCGCGACCACGTCTTCCGTGGCGTGATTGACCAATCCTTCCGCGCCATAGCCACGGGCCACGTCGAGCTTCTCCGCACTGCTGCTCGTGGCAATGACACGCGCTCCGGCGTGCACGGCGACCTGCACCGCGGCGAGCGCCACGCCACCGCCCACGCCCCACACCAGCACCGTCTCTCCCGGCTCGACGCGCGCGCGGGTCACGAGCATGCGCCAGGCGGTGATCGTCGCAAGGGAGAAGGCAGCGGCTTGGGGCCAGGGCATCGCGGCCGGTACCGCGCCAAGGTTCGATTCGGGCACCACCACCAGTTCGGCCAGGGTGCCGCTGCGATGCTCGCCCAGTACCTGAAACGCCGGGCACAGCGACTCCTCGCCACGGAGACACTCGGCGCAGGTGCCGCATGAGACACCGGGATTGATCATCACGCGGTCGCCGGGCCGCACCGCGGCCACGGCGCTGCCCACCGATTCCACGACCCCCGCCCCGTCGGAGCCCACGATCTGGGGAAAGGCGTAGGCCACCCCGGGGAGCCCGCCGGCAACAAAGAGATCGAGCCGGTTGAGCGCCGCCGCCCGGACCCGGACCCGGACGTCGTGGGGGGCGCGGACCTCGGGGGCGGGCACCTCGGCCAGTGCCAGGTGCTCGAGCCCCCCCACCCCCGTAAGGACAAGGGCGCGCATGAGGAACCCGGCCCCGGCGGGCGCACCAGTTGCGGGCTGGTTCATGCAGTGACAGGCTTTGCAGTCATGGCGTCGGCATTTCGGGTTCACGCGCAATAGGACAGCTTGCAGAGCGAGTGAACTTGTGCATCTTAGGAGCGTTGGCGGAAGGCCTATCGCCTCGACCGCGGCGGGTATCGCCGCATTCCAGGTACCACAGGAGCGTACGATGGCCGAGCTTGAGTCGAGCTGGCAGAGCGCCGGGTGGATGGACGAACTCCCTGGGTCGGCGGAACCCGCATTGCCCCCTCCGCCCCCGCCCCCACCACCCCCAGCGCCCTCGCTGGCGGCCTCGGTGAAGGCGGCGGTGGTCAAGGCCGAGAAAGCGGTCGAGAAGGCCGTCACCAAGGCGAGCAAGGCGGTGAAGAAGGCCGCCAAGAAGGCCAAGAAGAAGGCGGCGGTCCGGAAGGCGGTCCGGAAGGCCAAGGCCAGGAAGGTCGTGCGGAAGGCCAAGGCCAAGCGCACCGTTCGGAAGGTGAAACGTGCGGTCAGGAAGGCGGCCCGGAAGGCGGGCCGATCCACGAAGAAGGCAGCGCGGAAAACCGCCCGGTCCACGAAGAAGGCAGCCCGCAAGTCGGCCCGGTCCACGAGGAAGGCGGTCCGCAAGGCGACGCGGCGGCGCTAGGTAGACGAGGTTCGCAACGCCCCGGCTCACTTCAGGCCGGGGCGTTGTGTATTTTAGGCACTTCCCGACCACCCGGACGCCCATTGCCCAGGCACTTTCTCGCCCTCCTGCTGCTCGCCGCGGCCTGCCAGAAGGGACCGAGGGTCGAAGTCGACCCGGCGCCCCAGTCTCTCGATCCCCAGCGTCTGACCGAAGTGCTGGATGCCCAGTTCCGGGAGTCGGCCGCCGACTGGAACGCGGGCGACCTCGAGGGATTCATGTCGGCCTACGCCAACGACACCTCGACGATGTTCCTGTCGGGTTCGAGGTTTGAGCACGGCTTTGCCTGGATCGAGCAGAACTATGCCCCGGCCTTCGCTCCCGGCGCCAAGCGGGACAGCCTCCGGATAGAAGGACTGACCGCGCGCCCCCTCGGCACCACTTTCGCCCTGGTGACGGCCCGATATGTGCTTTACCGGGATGGGGTTACCACCTCGAGCGGGCCTTTTTCCGTCGTAATGCAGGAGGGCACGGATGGCTGGAAGATCATACTTGATCACACGTCCAGCGATCCGCGTTAGGGCCCTCGCGGCCGCGGCGTTCGCCCTCGGGGCCGCCGCCTGTGACCGCACCCCGCCGGACGGGGTGGCGCTGGTCGGCGCGACCGTGTTCGATGGAACGTCACCGCAGCCGCAGTTGGACCAGGTCATCATCGTCCGCAACGACAAGATCGAGGCGATCGGGACGCGCGCCGAGGTGGACATTCCGCGGCGGATGCGCACCGTGGACCTGAGCGGCAGGTTCATCGTGCCCGGGCTCATCGATGGCCATGTGCACCTGCAGCGCTGGACGCTGCCGCGATTCCTTGCAGCCGGCGTCACCACCGTGCGCGACGTGCACGGCCCGTTCGATTCCATCCTCGCGCTGCGCGAGCAGGCCAACCTCGGATCACTCACGAGCCCGCGAATATTCAGCGCGGGTGCGATGATCGATGCGGCCCCAGCGACCTACTCGGACGCCTTTGTGGTGGGCGGCGCCAATGACGCACGGAAGGCGGTGGACAAGCTCGCGGTGACCGGCGTCGACTACGTAAAGGTGTATACCAGGATCACTCCCGAGCTGCTGCGCGCCATCGTGGATGAAGCGCAGACCTTCGGCCTGAGGGTCACGGCGCATCTCGGCCTGACCGACGCGGTGACGGCCGGTGAGATCGGTGTGCGGTCGATCGAGCACATGAGCGGTGTGCCCGAAGCGGCGGTGGCTAACAACGCCGCCCTGTACGCGGCACACCGCGAGGGCTTCTTCGACGGCTGGACGGCGTTCGAGAAGGCGTGGGCGGGCCTCGATTCGGCCACGCTGGCCAGGGTCGCGGAGCAGCTGGTGGCGGACCGGGTGACGATCGTGCCCACACTGGTACTGCACGAGACGCTGAGCCGACTTGATGATCCGGCGACCATGCAGGACAGTTCGCTCCGCCTGGTACCCGACTCGGAGATGAGCCGATGGGATGTGCCGGGCATGGTCGCGCGCGCGGGATGGACCGCCGAGGACTTCAGCGCCTTCCGCGCGTCGCGCCCGAACCAGGACCTGTTCGTGCGGATCTACCGCGCGAGCGGCGGCAAGGTGGTGGCGGGCACGGACGCCGCGAACCAGCTCATCGTCCCGGGACAGAGCCTCATCCGCGAGCTCGAATTGCTGGTGCAGGCCGGATTCTCCAACACCGACGCCCTCTTCGCCGCCACGCGCGACGCGGCACTCCTGCTGGGCGCCGACTCGCTGGGCGCGCTGGTGCCCGGCCGCAAGGCCGACCTGATCATCCTGGCCCGCGATCCCGTCGCGGACATCGGCAACCTGCGGAGCATCCAGCAGGTGATGGTGCGCGGCCACCTGATGTCGACCGACTCGCTGCGCCGTCACTGGTAGCCATGTCGCTCACACGTATCGTCCTCGGCTGGCTCGCCGCCAGTGCGTGGTTCCTGCTGGTCGAGGTGATACTCACCCGGCTCAGGGGAGCGCCGAGCCCGGCTCGCGGTCCAGCGCCCAGGTGGATGCCGGCGGTGGAGGGGTTGCTGTTCACGCTCTTCGGTGCCCTCTGGTTCGGGAGCTACGGTCCCGGGCCGGGTGGATGGATCCTGCTGTTCACGCTGCTCGGATTGCTGCTGGAGCTGCCGACGAGGCTGCGCGACGCGGTGCAGCGGTCGCAGCCGAAGGGACTGGCGGCGGCGATGGGTATCGCGGTGCTGAGGTGGGTGGTGGCGGGCGGGATCCTCGCGGCGGTGATGTAGGAACCGCAACAGCGGGAACACGTTATTCTTCGCGGCACTCCCAACCTGTGATCAGTGACCGTTCATTCAGGCGTGACTACCATCAGATTGACCGGGTGTGCCTGCAAGCTCGGACCTGCCGAGCTGGCGCAGGTGCTCCGTCACGTACCACGGATTACCGACCCTGCCCTGCTGGTGGACGCGTCCACCCGGGATGACGCGGCCGTCTACCTGCTCTCTCCCGACCGCGCGCTGGTGGCCACCATCGATTTCTTCACGCCGATCGTGGATGACGCGGCTGACTGGGGTGCGATTGCCGCCGCGAATGCGCTGAGCGACGTCTACGCGATGGGCGGGACGCCGCTGCTGGCGCTCAACGTGACGGCGTGGCCCCGAGACGTATTGCCGCTCGAGTTGCTGGGTAAAGTGCTGGGGGGCGCAGCGGAGGTGTGCCGCGAGGCGGGATGCCTCGTGGCGGGCGGGCACACGGTGGACGACCCGGAACCCAAGTTCGGCATGGCGGTAATCGGCGACGTGCACCCCGACCGGATGCTCACCAACGCGAAAGCGCGCGCCGGCGACCTGCTTGTGCTCACCAAGCCACTTGGGACAGGGGTCCTGACGACCGCGTTCAAGCGTGATCTCTGTGGAGACTCCGACCTGGCGCCGGCCGTCGCATCGATGCGAAGGCTCAACGCGGGTGCCGCGCGCGCCGGAGTGCGGGTGGGTGTTCACGCGGCGACCGACGTAACCGGGTTCGGGTTGCTGGGTCACCTGCACAACATGCTGATGGCGAGCGGCGTCGGGGCGGAGATCCGCGCGGGGACGCTGCCGGTGTTCCCCGGCGTGCGCGATCTCGTGGACCGGGGCGCCGTGGCGGGTGGCACGCGACGGAACCTCGAGGCGCGACACGACGTGCAGTGGGACGCACTGGTGAGCGAGACCGACCGGATTGTCTGCGCCGACGCGCAGACGTCGGGCGGGTTGCTCCTGGCCGTCGCCGAGCCGGATGCGGCGGAACTGCAGCGGCAACTCAGGCTCGAGGACACACTCGAGTGCGCCATCATCGGGAGCTGCACGGCAGGTGCGCCGGGCGCCATTCGCGTGCTGGCGTAGTCGATGAGCATCCGCTGGACACCCGAACGGATGGACCGGCTCGAGTCGGCGGCGCGGCGCGGGCTCCGGGTAACCGTGGCGCGTCGGGGCACCGAGTACGTGGTGGTCGCGCGCCGGGTGGCGGTCGTAGGCGGGAAGGAGACGTTCGTCGGCTTCCTTCCCATGACCGGTGAAGAACTGAGCTTCGCCCTCAACGACATCGACGCCTTTGAGGTAATCGGCCTGTGAGCCAGCGGATCGCTGTCGTGCACCTCGACGAGAGCTGCCTCGGCAACGGCCGGGAGGGATCGACCCCTGGCGGCGCGGGCGGATTGATCGAGATCCGCACCGGTCGGGGCATCGAGCGGCGCGACATCCTGGTGGCCGATCCGGATACGACGAACAACCGGATGGCCCTGACCGGTGCCAGCGCGGTGCTCGAGGTGCTCGGGCGCAAGGAGACCAGGTTCCGGGTGCTGTTGGTCTCCGACTCGGAGTACCTGGTGAAGGGCATCAGGGAGTGGGTCCCTGGCTGGGAGCGGCGGGGATGGACGCGGAAGGCCGGGGCGATCGAGAACCTGGAGCTGTGGCAGGATCTCGTCGCGGTGGCGCGGCGGCACGATGCCCAGTGGACCTGGGTCAGGGGGCACAAGGGTCACGCCAAGAACGAATATGCGAACGACCTGGCGGTACGGGCGGCCAGGGAGCAGATCACGTCCGACGGCGCCGTGGCGTCGGAATTCGAAGCGTGGCTGGCGGCGAAGCGTCTCAAGAAGCTCTACGTCGACTACGATGCGGATGCCTCCTTCACGATGCTGGAGAGGCGGCTCGCGGCCGG
>JAGGAG010000077.1 GCA_017889745.1 Gemmatimonadota bacterium
ATCCCGCCGAATGCGCCCACCCGCCCCACCGAGAGCGCCGTGCGCGTCCCCGCCACGAGGTGGCCGATCCGTTCCTTCGCGGCGTCGGCGGTGCCGAGGTCGACGCCCGCCGCCGCGTACTGGCGCGCCGTCATGCCAGCGGCTCCGCCAGCTCGACGTGGGTGAGCTGGCGGAAGGCGCGCGCCCGGCGCTCCACCTGGTCCCGCGTCACGCCCTCGAACCCGTTGATCCCGAACTGGGACACTGCGAACGACCCCATCACGCTGCCGTACACCATGGCCCGGCGGAACTCGACGTCGCTGACGGCGCCGCTGCGCGCCAGGTAGGCCATGAATCCCCCGGCGAACGCGTCGCCGGCGCCGGTCGGGTCGAACACTTCCTCGAGCGGGAATGCCGGGGTGAAGAAGGTCTGCTCCCCGCCCATCAGCAGCGCGCCGTACTCGCCCTGCTTGATCACCACCCGCTTGGGCCCGTGCTTGAGGATCCAGCGCCCCGCGCGGTGGATGTTCCAGTCGCCCGAGAGTTCCCGGGCCTCGCTGTCGTTCACCATCAGGATGTCCACCCGCCGGAGCAGCGCCATCAGCGCGTCGCGCTTGCCCTGGATCCAGTAGTTCATGGTGTCGCACGCCACCAGCTGCGCCGTCGGCACCTGGTCGAGCACGCCGAGCTGCAGTTCCGGGTCGATGTTCCCGAGGAACAGGAACTCGGAGCTGCGGAAATGCGCCGGCAGCTTCGGCTGGAACGCCGCGAACACGCCCAGCCGCGTCTCCAGCGTCTCGCGGCTCTGGAGGTCGTAGGAGTACTTCCCCTTCCAGCGGAAGCTCTCGCCGGCCGCGTGCTCCACGCCCGACCAGTCGATCCCCCGCGGCGCGAGGAGCTCGAGCTCCTGCATCGGGTAGTCGCTGCCCACCACGCCCACCACCCGCACCGGGTGCAGGATCGCCCCCGCGACGCTGAAGAACACCGCCGAGCCACCCAGCGCGTCGGCCGTCTCGCCGAACGGGGTGAAGATGGAGTCCAGCGCCACACTGCCGACGACGAGCAGGCTCATGAAGTCAGATCCGTTCGGGAGCGGAAAGGCCGAGCACGGCAAGGCCGTTGGCCAACGTGATGCGCGCGGCGCGCGCGAGGAGCAGCCGCGCGTGCTCGATGGGCGCGGCTTCGCCCACGGTGCGCGTGTGGTGATACCAGCCGTGCACGCTCGTGGCCAGCTCGTGCAGGTACGTCGTCATCCGGTGCGGCTCGCGTTCGCGCGCCGCCTTCGCGATCACCTCGGGCAGCTCCGCCAGCTTCTTGAGCAGCTCGGTGTCCTCCGGTGCCGGCAGCGACGCGAGGTCGAGCCCGCCCGCCACCGCGTCGGGCTCGACGCCCGCCGTGCGGAAGATCCCGCACAGCCGGGCGTGCGCCATCTGCACGTAGAAGATCGGGTTCTCGTCCGTCTGCCGCTTGGCGAGCTCGATGTCGAAGGTGAGCTGCGAGTCGCCCTTTCGTGACAGGAAGAACCACCGCGCGGCGTCCGTCCCCACCTCGTCCACCAGGTCCCGCAGCGTGATGAAGGTGCCGGCCCGCTTCGACATCTTCACTTCCTCGCCGCCGCGCACGACCTTTACCAGCTGCACCAGCACCACGTCGAACTTCTCGTCCTCGAAGCCGAGCGCCCGCAGCACCGCACGCACCCGCGGGATGTACCCATGGTGGTCGGCACCCCACACGTCGATCAGCGCGTCGAAGCCGCGCTCCAGCTTGTCGATGTGGTACGCGATGTCGGGCAGGAAGTAGGTGAAGCCGCCGTCCTGCTTCCGCAGCACCCGGTCGAGGTCGTCGCCGAACTCGGAGGTGCGGAGCCAGAGGGCGCCGTCCTTCTCGTAGGTGAGGTTCCGGTCGTGCAGCAGGTCGAGCGCGACGGACACCGCGCCCCGGTGATACATCCCCTGCTCCGACGTCATGACGTTGAAGCGCACGCCGAAGTCGGCGAGGTCGCCGTCCTGCTCCGCGCGCTGGATGGCGAGCCCGAGTTCCCGGCACCGCTTCACGCCTTCCTCGTACGGCAGGTCGCCGAAGGCCGTGCCCTCCCGCTCCAGCACCAGCACCGCGTTCTCCTGCAGGTAGAGGCCGTGGTAGCCCCCCTCGGGGATCGCCGCGTCGCGCCCCATCGCCTGCTGCACCCGCGCCCACAGGCTCTGCGCCAACCGGTCGATCTGCACTCCGGCGTCGTTGATGTAGAACTCGCGCGTCACCGCGTGCCCGCTCCATTCGAGCAGCGACGCGATCGCGTCGCCCAGCGCCGCGCCCCGCCCGTGGCCCACGTGCAGCGGGCCGGTCGGGTTGGCCGACACGAACTCGAGGTTGACCTTGAGCCCCTCGCCGGTGGTGCTCCGGCCGTACCGCGCGCCCTCGGCGAGAATGCGAGCGTGCAACGCCGCGAGCGTGGCGCTCGCGAGCCAGAAGTTGATGAACCCGGGCCCGGCGATCTCCGCCTTCCTGATCAGGCTCGCCGGTGCCTGCAGCTCGCGCAGTACCTCTTCGGCCACCGCGCGCGGATTCGACCGCCGCTTCTTCGCCAGCGTCAGCGCCAGGTTGGTGGCGAGGTCCCCATGCGTGTCGTCGCGCGGGCGCTCCAGCACGAACTCCACGTCGCCGTCACCCAGCGCGCGCGCCACCCGTTCCAGTTCCACCCGCAGGACGTCGCTACTCACTTGCCTTGGCCTTCCTGGCCGGGGCCTTTTCCGCCTTCGGCGCCGCGGGCTTCTCGGTCGGCGCCGGCTTGGCACTCTCCGGGCCGCTCGCCTTGCCCGCGTCGACCGGCGTGCTCGCCTTCGTGTCCGCCGACTCCCGCGCCTTGTCGTTCCGCGGGCCCTTCCCGTCCTTGCCGTAGTCGGTGATGTAGAACCCGCTGCCCTTGAAGTGCAGCCCCGCGCCGCCCGAGATCTTGCGCACGGCCATCTTGCCGCACACCGGGCACTTGACCCGCGGCTTCTCGCTCATCTTCTGGAAGAGCTCGAAGTCGTGTCCCTGGGGGCACGCGTATTCGTAGGTCGGCATGTCTGTGCGTATATCCTAAGTTCAGGTAACGCCTGAACTTAGCTTGTTGGAACGTGCGGAGCAACTGCGGCGGAAGGAGGGTAAACGGTGAACCGTGAACAGTGAACGGGGCATTCCCTCCCCGTTTACCCTTCACCGTTTACCGTTCACGCAGGTCGGCGACAAGCCGTTTCGGCGCCACCAGGAAGTAGCTGTCCCGGACCAGGTCAGCCACCTCCTCCCAGTCCACTTTTCCGTCCAGCCAGATCCCCACCCAGCCGGAAGGTCCGACATACGGCGGCTTGAAGAAACGCGTTTGTCGGCATGCTCCAGAGTCGAGAGTCCAGAGTCGAGAGTCAAGCGCGTTCGACTCCGGACTCCGGACCCTGGACACTCAGCTCCGCCTGTCCGGCCTCCCCACCGCCTGGAGCGCCGAGTCGCGCACCCGCGCGATCGTGTCGGCCACGAACCGCACGTCATCCCGCGAGCCGATCACCAGCGGGCTCCGCTCGTGCAGCGACGCCGGCACCCGCTCCAGGATCCGCTGCTCGCCGTCGGTCGCGGCCCCGCCCGCCTGTTCGGCGATGAACGCCATGGGGGCGCACTCGTACAGCAGGCGCAGCTTGCCGTTCGGGTTCTTCTTGTCGGCGGGATACATGAAGATGCCGCCCGCGATCAGGTCGCGGTGGAAGTCGGCCACCAGTGACCCGATGTAACGGCTGTTCTTTCCCTGGATGTACTCCGGCAGGTCGCCGTGGAACCCGCGCACCGCCGTCTGCACGCCTTTGTCCCACCGCGCGAAGTTGCTCTCGTTGACACTGTAGTACTTCCCCACTGCCGGCGTCACGATGTTCGGGTGCGACAGCAGGAACTCGCCGATCGTCGGGTCCAGCGTGAAGCCGTGTACGCCCTGCCCGGTGGTGTACACCAGCATCGTGCTGGAGCCGTACATCACGTAGCCCGCCGCCACCTGCTGGACCCCCGGTTGCAGGATGTCCGCCAGGCTGCCGCGGCCGTGGTCGCTCACCCGCCGGTAGACGCTGAAGATCGTCCCGACGGCCGCGTTGACGTCGATGTTGGAGGAGCCGTCGAGGGGATCGAAGAGGACGACATACTTGCCGGGGCGGTACTGCGCGGGGATCGGGATCATCTCCTCGTCCTCTTCCGACCCCATCACGCAGACCCGTCCGGTGAACTTGAGGGACTCCTTGATCGTTTCGTTGGCGAGGACGTCGAGCTTCTGCTGTTCCTCGCCCTGAACGTTCCGGTTCTGCGCCGAGCCCAGGATGTCCACCAATCCCGCGCGGCGAATGGAGGCCGCGATCAGCTTGGTGGCGAGGGCGATGTCGTAGAGCAGGCTCGAGAGCTCCCCCGTGGCATCCGGGAAGTCCCGTTCCTGGTCCATGATGAATCGCTCGATGGTGGTGACCGCTGTGCGCATGGTGCAGGCGACTCCAGGCTGATGTTGGCGGGCGATCCTGCCACGTCGAATCCGAGGCGTCGCGACCGACCGCGGACCTCCACGTGGCGGCCGTCGGTGACGACGGTGACCGTGCCCTCCTGATCGGTTCTCCAGATCGTAGCATGTTGCGCGCCCAGGCGCTGCAGCGCTTCCGGCGCCGGGTGGCCGTACCGGTTGTGGCTCCCGACCGACAGGATCGCCACCGTGGGTGAAAGCTCCTCGAGCCACGCCGCCCCGCTCGCCGTCCTGCTCCCGTGGTGACCCGCCTTGAGCAGGTCGACGCGTCCCACCCGCCCGCGGAGCGCCGCCTCCGGCGCCTCGCCGGCGTCGCCCATGAAGATGGCGCGGAAGCCGCCGTAGCGCACCAGCAGCACCACCGAGTCGTCGTTGAGGTCGAGCCCCCATCCGCTCCAGGTGGTGTCGGGATGCAGCACCGTGAAGTCCACGCTGTCTACCGTGAACCGCTCGCCCCGGCGCGCTGCGTCCCAGGCGGCACCCGACCGGCCCACCAGTCCGAGCATCTCGCGATAGGTCGCGTCGGCGCCGGGCGCTGCCGGCTCCAGCACCGTTCCTACCGGCACCGCTGCGAGCACCGCGCCGAAGCCGCCCACGTGGTCGAGGTGCGCATGCGACGCGACCAGCACGTCGACCGACGCGGCACCCTCGCGAGCGAGCACCGGCACCACCCGGCTCGCGCCCGCGTCGAACCGCTCGTCCCTGGGTCCTGCGTCGATCACCACGAAATGGCCGTTCGGCGTGCGAAGCACTGCGGCGTCGCCCTGCCCCACGTCCACAAAATGCAGCGTCAGGCGACCCGCGCCAGACTGCGGCAGCCGCAGCTCGGGTACCAGCGCGAGCCACACGCCGGTCGCGCCCGCGAGCATCATCCGGCCCCACGCGAGCGTGCCGCTGCCCCGCCGCGGCGTGGCCCAGCAGAGGAGCCCGAGCACCAGCAGCCACGGCACCGAACTCTCGGCCGCCGCGGGCATCACGAAGTGGCCCAGCGGAATGCGCGCGCCCCACTCCGCGACCAGCTCCAGCAGGTGCAGCGCCACGCCGCTTCCCGACGCGAGCGCGGCGGCCACCGGCCCCGCCGGCGCCGCGAGCAGGCTCGCCAGCACTCCCGGCACCGCCACCGCCGCCACCGGGATCGCGAGGAAGTTGAGGACTATGCCAACCGGCGCCACCGCGCCCAGCAGCCACGCCGTCACCGGAGCCGTCGCCACCGTGGCACCCAGCGACGACGCCGCCGATTGCCACATCCAGTGCCTGCCACCCGCTTCCTCGGCCCAGCGCGCGAAGCGTACCGCGCCCCACAACGAGAGCACCGAGAGCCAGCCACCCAGGTCGAACACGGCGAAGGGATCGAGCAGGAGCACCGCGAGTCCCGTGGCCGCGAGCAGCGCCTCGGGCTGCACGGCGCGCTGCCGCCACCGGAGCCATACCAGCACCCACGCCATCGCGCCCGCGCGCACCGCGGGCGCCGGCCAGCCGAGAAAGGCCACGTAGCCGGTCGCCACCGACGCCGCCACCGTGAGCGCCGGCACCCGGGACACGCCGAGCTGGTGGAGCAACAGCACCACCCAGGCGGCGAGGAGCCCGATGTGAAACCCGGAGATCGACAGCAGGTGCACCAGGCCCGACGACGCGAACGACGCCTTGAGTTCGCGGTCCATGCCGCTCCGCCGGCCCACCACCAGGGCGTCCACCAGCGGCGCGCGCGCCCCGTACAGCCTGGCCGTGGCCGCCGCGAGCGCGTTGCGCGCGCCGAACTCGACGCGGCGCACCTGGCCCTTCGGCGTGACCTGCTTCACGCCCAGCATGCCGTCGGGCTCGATCAGTCGCCGCGTCCCCCGCGTCCACTCTCCCTCGATCGCGAGGCGGCTGCCCGCCTCGAGCGCCCGGCCCCGCCGGAATCGCGCGGTCACCACACCGGAGCAGCCGGCGTGCACCGGCTCCAGCGACGCGATGCCGCCGTCCGTCGTCAGCGGCTCGAGCAGCAGCGCCTCGAGTGCTACGCGTCCCACCGGCAGCCTCGCGGCACAACTCGCATCGTCGCGCTGGCGCGCCACGGCCCCCACACCGATCCCGATCGCCGCCGTGGCCGCGAACACCGCGACGTCCCGCCGAACCAGCACGGCCACGGTACCGGTAACCATCATGCCGCAGGCCAGGGCCCAGAAATGCGAAAGGCCGGTCGCAAGACCGGCCCCGAAGCAGAACACCATCAGCACGCCCGGCGGAGGGATCACCCCTTGCCCGCCTGCCTCGACTTGGGACAGCGTGGTGCCATCGACACCTTCCGGAACGCCTCCATCACCACCACGTCGATCTCCGCCCGCTTCTGGTCCTTTTCCAGGTTCACCTCCGTCACCACCTGGCCCTCCAGCGACGCCACGTATCGTGGCGGGACCCGGTTGAGGGCGAACACGAAGATGTCGTCCCGGCAATACTCGCAGCCGCAGAAGGCGGGAAAGTTCCCCCGCAACGCGTCGTATGCGGCCTGCACATGTTCCTCGACAAGGTTCCGGATCATAGCACCGCCAGCTGGGGACGACGCACCGTCCCGGTGAATGTGGCACCGGTGGTCCCGGTGAGTTGCACCACGTGATACTCGCCGATGGACCCGGGAGGCAGGTCCACCAGCACCGACAGGTTGCCCCGCGTGCGCGCCAGCATGAGGTCGCCCCGGCGCGCCGGGCGCTCCACCAGCACCTCGTGCACCGAGCCGATGCGCCCGAGGTTGTGCCGCCGCGCCTGCGACCGCACCACGCCGATCAGCCGGTCGAGCCGTTCCGAGGCGGCCGCGTCGTCGACGTGGTCCGCCAGCCGCTCCGCGGGCGTTCCCTCGCGCACCGAGTACTTGAACGTATAGGCCTCGTCGAAGTCGGCCTCGCCCACCAGCGACAGCGTCTCGGCGAACTGCGCCTCCGTCTCGCCCGGAAAGCCGACGATGAGGTCCGTGCTGATGGTGAGGCCCGGGATCGCCGACCGCAGGTCCTGCACCACCTCGAGGTACCGCTCGCGCGTGTACCGCCGCAGCATCCGCCGCAGCACCGCATTCGACCCGCTCTGTGCCGGCAGGTGCACGTGCTCGCACACCGCCTCCACCTCGGCCATCGCGGCGATCACCCGCGGGGTGAAGTCGGTGGGGTACGGGCTGGTGAACCGCAGCCGCCTGACGCCGTCCACCGCGCCCACCGCCCGCAGCAGGTCGGCGAAGTCGTGCGTGCCGTCGTGGAAGCTGTTGACCGTCTGGCCCAGCAGCGTCACCTCCGATGTGCCGCTCGCCGCCAGCCGCCGCACCTCCGCCACCACGTCCTCCAGCTTGCGGCTCCGCTCCGGTCCGCGCGTGTACGGAACAATGCAGAACGTGCACTTGTAATCGCAGCCCCGCTGCACCGTCACGAACCGGGTCGGTGAGGCATCACGCGCCGCCGGCACGTCCTCGTAGTGTTCCCATGACCGGAACTCGGTGTCGGTCACGCGCTGCCCCGCCGTGGCCTGTGCCAGCAGCATGGAGAGGTTGCGGTAGCCGTCGGGCCCCACCACCAGGTCCACCCGCGGCGCCTGCTCCAGCAGCGCCGGCCCGAGCCGCTGCGCCATGCAGCCCACCACGCCCAGCACGTCGCCCTGCCGCTTGAACCGCTGCAGCTCGCCCACCCGGCCGGCCACCCGCTGCTCGGCATTGTCGCGCACGGCGCAGGTGTTCACCAGCATCACGTCGGCGTCGTCGGGCGCGTCCACCTGCTCGTAGCCGTCGCGCGCCAGCACGCCGAGCATGAGCTCGGTGTCGGCCACGTTCATCTGGCAGCCGTAGGTCTCGATGTAGACGCGCTTGGGCATCGGGAAAAGATACCCCGCCGGGGGACGGCGGGGTACGGCACTACGGTCGGATGCTGAACCCGGTATACAGGAGCCATGCGCGCTCGGAGATGTCGCTGCCGCTGGCGCTCCGCCACACCCGCTCGAGGCTCAGGTCGATCCCGCCGCGCTGCTTCGCGAAACGCGCGCCGGTGCCGACCGAAACCGCGACTTCGTGCGGCTGGGAGGTGGGGCCCTCGCCGATCAGGAACGGCAGCGTCCCGTAGCGCACCCCGACGCGCAGCGGGAACTGTGTCGTGCGGCGCACGCGCGACGTGAGCTCACCGCCCACGCTCAGCTCCAGGCTGTTGCTCGCACCCGGCGCGCCCAGGGCCACCAAGCCCTGGTTGGCCGCGGCCCAGGTGCGATACACCGCCTGGGTGGCCACCTGCAGCAGCGGCGTCACCCGGAACAGCCCCGCCCCGGCAAAGGTCCACGGCAGTCCGTAGTCGGCCCCGAGGCTCGTCGCCCCGCCGTAGCGCGCCGAGTCCACGTTCACCCTCGCCGTGAAGTCTTTCCGGATGAGCGCGGAGAGCGTCACCTTGCTGCTGATGTCGCGGGTGGCACCCACCGCGAGGCCGAAGGCGGTGGTGGACAGCTCCGCTGACTGCAGTACCGCCGCATAGCTCGTGTCGTCGAACGCGCGCCGCGCCACCAGGCGGTCGGTGCCGGTGATGAGGTGGACGGCCAGGCCCACCGTCGTCTTCGGGATCGTGCGGATCGCGAACGCGAGTTGCAGGTCGCTCAGGCCGCCGCGCGAGCGCGTTGTGTCGGTGTACGTCCGCACGGTGTCGCGCAGCACGACGGAGTCGCGCACCGCGAGCGTGAAGTCGCGATCCGCGTACGTGGTGGCACCCACGCCGAAGGCGTACTTCTGGTGGCGGATCGGCGCCGTGATGAACACGTTGGGAAAGCGGAAGTCGCGCGTCCGCGCCGAACCCGCCGGGGTGTCCACCGAGCGGAAGTCACCCAGCAGCGTGAACGACCCCGCGCCGGTCTCCAGCGGCCCCAGCGACGCGGGACTCAGCTGCGACTGCGGATCGAACAGGCCGAGGCTGCCGCCGGCGCCGATGGCGGCCGCCGAATAGGGGCGCCCCGGGAACCCGGGGCCGCGCACGCCGAAGATCGACGCCTGCGCCGCAAGCGTGCCCGGGAGGCACAGCGACCCGAGCAGCAGCCCGGTCCATCGGCGCGCGCTCACGGCAGCGCGAACTGGTAGGGCCGCACGTACTCGATGCGCAGGCGGGGCTGGTACGCCGGGTTGCCACTGGAGCCGAAGATCGGCACCGAGAACGACGATGCCTCGGGGGTCAGCATCGCGAACAGCGCGGGGGGACGCGCGGTGCTGCCCTGCCACAGCTTCACGATCTTGAGCACCTCGACCGGCTGGGGCAGGCTGGTGGGCACCGTGAAGGTGGTGGTGCCGGTCACGTCCGGGACGAGCGGCGACTTGGCGCCGAGGTCCACCAGGATTCCCTGCACCACGATGCTCGAGCTGACGTTCGGAAGGCCCTCGATCGGCGTCACCGGCACGAGCTCGAGCGTGGCGCGGATGATCTCCGCGGTGTCCTTGAGCACCGACGGCCAGGGGAAGCGCATCAGCGCCCGCGCCGACGGCGCGCCGCCCACCACCAGCGTGGTCGGCGTCGGCTGCGGGAAGGGCGCCGCCGTGACGTACGTGTTGTAGCTGGGAACGCGCGTGATGGTCTGCTGCTGCAGCGACGTGTCGGCCACCGCGGCATGCACGTAGGTCTGGAAGGTCGGCGCCCCCGTGCCGGCCCGCACCGTGAGGATCCGGACGCCGGTCGCGGCCGGCGCCGTGAGCGCCACGCCCAGCCGCAGCACGCCTGAATCGGCCGGCACCAGGGCCACGCGGGCCAGGGTCTCGCCGCTCAGGAGCGCCGAGACCCTCCCGTTCAGCAGGGTGTCCGGCACCTCCACCGTGTCCAGGAACGCCTCGGGCGTGAACGCCGCCGTCAGTTCGCTGAACGTGGCGGTGGAGTCGATCGTGGGCGGCAGCTTGTAGAGCAGCAGGAAGATCCCGTCCTGCAGCGAGTCGCGCGAATCGATGGTGAGCGAGATCTTCACCGAGTCGATGGTGTAGGTCCGCGCCGTGTCCGTCACGAACACCGTGTCGCTGCGCCGCAGGAATCGCACGAAACCGCGCGCGTCGGCCGCCGGCAGGTTGTTGCTCACCAGGAACCCGGTCGACTGGTTGGCCGCGACGTAGCCGGTGAACGTGCTGTCTTCGCCCGCGATTGGCGTGAGCACCGTGTCGTAGACCACGATCTGCCCGCCGGGACAGAGTTCGGGACAGTTGACCGGGGTGAGGAGTTTCTCGGAGCAGGCGCCCGAGAGCGCCGCGACGGCGGCGAGGAAGGCGGGCACCGCCCGGCGCCGGGCCGGCCTCGGTGTCGGGGCCGTCATGCCAGGTTGCCGGGGCCGAACGCGCCGGGCAGGAGGTCGCGGAGGTTCCAGGACACCCGGGTGCTCGGGCCCACCGATTCGCCGGGAAGATCCAGGCCGAACTCGGCGAGCACCTGCCGGCAGGCGCCGCAGGGCATCGCCGGCGGCTCGCTCCCCACCACGATCGCGATGCGCCGGAACCGGCGCGCGCCCGCCGTCACCGCCGTGGCCACGGCCGTGCGCTCGGCGCAGATCGTGAGCCCGAAGGACGCGTTCTCCATGTTGCAGCCGGTGTAGATCTGCCCATCCTCCGCCTCGAGCGCGGCACCCACCTGGTATCTCGAGTACGGGGCATAAGCCTGCTGCTGCGCGCGGCGCGCCGCCGCGACCAGCGTTTCAGTCACGCCAGACCTCATGAAGAAATGAATCGCCGGCGGGCAGCTTCGCCGCGCCGAGGAACTCCGCCACCGTCTGCCCCACATCGGCGAAGCTGCGCCGCACGCCCAGTGCGGCCGGCCGCACCTTCGGGCCCCAGACCAGCAGCGGTACCACCTCGCGAGAATGATCGGTGGAGGGTGTCGTGGGATCGTTGCCGTGGTCCGCGGTGAAGATAATCAGGTCGTCCGCCCGGCCGCGGCCGAGCAACCCCGGCAGGGCGGCGTCCAGTTCGCGCAGGCCCCGGTGGAAGCCCGGCACGTCGTTCCGGTGGCCCCAGGTCTGGTCGAACTCGATCACGTTGGCGAAGAGAAACCCCCGCTCCAGGCTCGCCAGCGTCTCGCCGATCAGCCGGTATGCTTCCGCGTTCGTGGCGGTGTGCCGGCTGGTGATGCCGCGCCCGGCGAAGAGGTCGTCCACCTTCCCCACGCCCACCACGGGCACCCCGGCCGCAGCCAGGCCGTCGAGCAGTGTCGGGCCGCTCGGGGCGAGGCTCAGGTCCTTCCGGTTGGGGGTGCGGGTCCAGTGCCCGGGCGTGCCCGTGAATGGGCGCGCGATCACCCGGGACACCGCATGCTCCCCCGCCATTATCTCCCGTGCGATGCCGCACGCGCGGTACAGTTCGGCGAGCGGTACCGTCTCCTCGTGCGCCGCCACCTGGAACACGCTGTCGGCCGAGGTATACACGATCCAGCTGCCGGTGCGGAGATGCTCCGCACCGAGCTCATCGAGGATCACCGTGCCCGATGCCGCCTTGTTCCCCAGCACGCCCCGGCCGGTGCGGCGCGAGAACTCTTCCAGCAGCCCCGCCGGGAATCCTTGTGGATAGGTCGCGAACGGCCTGGGCAGCACGAGCCCGCAGAGTTCCCAGTGGCCCGTGGTGCTGTCCTTGCCCGGGCTCACCGGTTCGGCCACGCCGTGCGCCGCCGCAGGGGTGGGCACCGGTGCCACGCCCTCGATCGGCGCACAGCGCCCCAGCCCCAGCTTTTCGAGGTTGGGCAGCGTCAGCCCGCCCACCGCGCGCGCCACGTTGCCCAGTGTGTCGCTGCCGGCATCGCCGTACGCCGCCGTGTCGGGCGCCGGCCCGCACCCCAGGCCGTCGAGCACGATGATCGCCGCCCGCCGCGCCCGGCTCACGGTGCCTCGATGTAGCGGCGCTCGATGCGGGCCGAGAGCGACGTGAGCAGCTCGTAGCTGATCGTGCCCGCCGCCACCGCCTGCTGGTCCAGCGTCACGATGCCGCCGAACACGGTCGCGATCTCGCCCACCGCGGCGTCCGACTCGATCATGGTCATGTCCATCGTCACTCGTCCCAGGATCGGACAGCGGCGCTCCTGCAACTCGACCGCGCCATGGTTGGAGAGCGATCGCGGCACCCCGTCCGCGTACCCGATGCCGAGGGTCGCCACGGCCACCGGTCCCGGCGCGATCCAGCTGGCGCCGTAGCTCACCGGGTCTCCGGCCTGCAGTTGACGCGTCGCCACCACCCGCGCGCACAGCCGCGCCACCGGCTGGGGTGCCATGCCCCCCGCGGCACCGCCGTAGAGATAGACGCCGGGGCGCACCAGGTCGGCCGCATAGCGGGTGCCGGCCAGGGCCGCGGCGCTGTTGGCGGCATGCACGAGGGGAGGGCGGGACGGAAGCGCGGCGAGCACCATCTCGAACCGCTCCCACTGCACGGCCGTCGCCGCGGGATCGGTGTCCGACGAATGGAAGTGGGTGAACACCCCCTCCCAGCCGCTGGCCCCCGCCAGCAGCCGCGCCGCATCGGCGAGGGCCGTGCCGTCACTCCAGCGCAGCCCGGCGCGTGCCATGCCGGTGTCGATCTCGAGATGGAATGGCTTGCCGCTGGGCAGCCAGGCCGCGAGGGACGCGACGTCACCCAGGGAGGGCCGCAGGTCCTGCGCGGCGCACTCGGCAAGGCCGCTGGGCACCACCGGCGAGAACACCACGATCGGGCGCGTGATCCCGGCCGCGCGAAGCTCGGCGCCCTCGGCCGGGGTGGCAACCCCGAAGCCCCACGGCTCGAGCACCTCGAGGGCCCGGCTCACCCGCACGGCCCCCAGTCCGTAGCCGTTAGCTTTGACCATCGGCAGCAGCCGGCCGCGTGACCGGTTCGCGATCGTGCGCGCGTTGCTCACCACGGCGGTGAGATCCACGTCCACCCACGCGCGCTGCCGTGTCGGCTCGAGTATCGTCATGTCGGCGCGTAAGCTACCGGGACGGAGAACCCATGCAAGACAGGCCGCCGCTGGAGCGGGTGCTCGACCTCGTCAAGGACCTGCGCGTGCGCTGCGCCTGGGATCGCGCGCAGACCCGCGAGACGCTTCGCCCCTACCTGGTCGAGGAAGTGCTCGAGCTCGATCACGCGCTCCGCGAGGAAGACCCCGACGCCATCCGGGAGGAACTCGGTGACTTCCTGCTGCACCTCGCCTGGCAGTTCGTCATCGCCGAGGAGCGCGGCGAGGCGACGCCCGACGACATCGCCGACCGCGTCGTGCGGAAGATGGAGCGCCGCCATCCCCATCTCTTCGACCTCGGGCCCCGCGAGCCCTGGGAGCAGCTCAAGCGCAAGGAGGGGCGCAAGGGCGTCCTCGACGGGCTCCCGCCCACGCTGCCCGACCTGCTCATGGCGTACCGGCTGCAGGAGCGCGCGGCGGGCGTCGGCTTCGACTGGCCCGACACCGGCGGCCCGCTCAACAAGGTGCGGGAGGAACTCGAGGAAGTGGAGGAGGAGCTGTCAGTCGGCCAGGACGGCCACGAGGCACTGGCCGACGAAATCGGTGACCTTCTCTTCGCGGTCGTCAACGTCGCCCGCAAGGCCGGCGTGCAGCCCGGTCCCGCCCTCGATCGCACCAACGCAAAGTTCCGCCGCCGCTTCGCCGAGATCGAGCGGATCGCGGTCGAGAAGGGAATCGACATCCACACCGCAGGTCTTGAAGTGTTGGACGGGCTTTGGGACCAGGTCAAACGGCGTGAAGGGTGAACGGTAAACGGTGAACGGGACTGAGCTTCCGTTCCCGTTCACCGTTCACGCAGTTCAGGGGTACAGTCTGTGCAGCTGTCTCGGAAACGCAATCGCCTCCCGCACATGCTGGATTCCCGAAATCCACGCTACGGTCCGCTCCACGCCCAGCCCGAAGCCTGAGTGCACGAACGTGCCGTACTTCCTCAGGTCCAGGTACCAGCGATACGCCTCGGGGTCGAGCCCCTGCCCGATGATGCGGGCAAGCAGCTTGTCGTAGTCGTCCTCCCGCTGTGAGCCGCCGATGATCTCCCCGTACCCCTCCGGCGCCAGGCAGTCGTTGTTGAGCACCGTGCGGGGGTCCTCAGCACACTCCTTCATGTAGAACGCCTTCACGCCCTTGGGGTAGTTGAAGACGAACACCGGGCGGTCGTACTGCTTCGCCAGCAGCGTCTCGTCATCGCCACCGAGGTCGTGGCCCCACTGCATGTCCGAGCCGAGCCGGTTGAGTGCCGCCACCGCGTCGGTGTAGCTGATCCGCGCGAACGGCGCCCGCACCCGCTCGAGCGGCTCGGTGTCGCGCTCCAGTTCCTTCAACTGCTCGGCGCAGCGGTCGAGCGCGCGCGCCACGATGTAGCTCACGAACTCTTCCTGGAGCCGCATGTTGTCGTTCCCGGAACGTGGGGCCGAAGCAGTACACCTTCCCCAGCGCCGCGGCCGCCGCCTCGACGTACAGCTGCCCGGTCTGCGCGAGGTAGGCCTTGCCCAGGTCGAAATAGTCGGTGGAAAAGAGGTTGCCCGCCTCCTCGCCGATGGCGCCGGTGAGGATCGGCGTATCCACCAGCATGAAGTCGCGCTGGTAGAAGAAGTCGCGGATCGACTGCACCACCTCGTGCCGCACCCGCGCGATCGCCACCTGGCGCCGGCTCCGGAGCCACAGGTGCCGGTGCTCGAACAGGAACTGGGTCCCGTGTTCCTTGGGCGACACCGGGAAATCGACGCTCCTGCCCAGCAGCTCGAGGCCCGTCACCGTGAGCTCGACGCCCGCCGGCGCGCGCGGATCCTCCCGTACCACCCCGGTCACCGCCACCGACGTCTCCTGCGCCAAGGTCAGGAACAGCGCCCAGGTATCGTCGCTGACTTCCCGCTTGGAGAGCACGCCCTGCACGTAGCCCGAACCGTCGCGCAGCACGAGGAAGGCGATCTTCCCGCTCGATCGCGTGGTCATGATCCACCCGCGGAGCGTCACCGCCTCGCCCACGTGGCGCGGGAGTTCGTTGATGTAAGTGCTTGTCATGGCGGCAGGAGATTACTGGCGGGTCACCCGAGCGTCAACTTGCGGCGCGCGGGCGGCTTCGCATATTCCCAGTCCTACAGGCCCTCCCCAAGTGCCGACTGAACGATCGATCCCCCAACCGGAGCCGTCATGTCCCAGGGTGCCAGCTTTCTCGCGCAGGTCGAGGCCAGCTTTGACCGTGCGGCGGCGCTGACGAAACATCATCCCACGCTCCTTGGCCAGATCCGGCAGTGCAACACCGTGGTCCAGTTCAGCTTCCCGCTCCGGCGCGACGACGGCACGCTGGAGACGATCCACGCCTGGCGCGCGGAGCACAGCCAGCACAAGCTGCCCACCAAGGGCGGCATCCGCTACGACGTGAACGTCGACGCCGAGGAGACGATGGCCCTCGCGGCGCTCATGACCTACAAGTGCGCCGTGGTCGACGTGCCGTTCGGCGGCGCCAAGGGCGGCATCGCGATATCCCGGCACAAGTACTCCGAGGGCGAGCTCGAGCGCATCACGCGCCGGTACACCTTCGAGCTCGTCCGCAAGAACTACATCGGGCCTGGCATCGACGTGCCCGCCCCCGACTTCGGCACCGGACCCAAGGAAATGGCCTGGATCGCCGACACCTACGCCCAGATCCGCTCCGACGACCTCAATGCCCTGGGCTGCGTTACCGGCAAGCCGGTGCAGCTGGGCGGCATCCGCGGCCGCACCGAGGCCACCGGCCGCGGCGTGTACTTCGGCGTCCGCGAGGCCTGCGATGTGGTCGAGGACATGAAGGCCCTGGGACTCACCCCCGGGCTCGCGGGCAAGCGCGTAGTGGTGCAGGGCCTGGGCAACGTCGGGTATCACGCCGCCAAGTTCCTGGAGGAGGGCGGCGCCATCATCGTCGGCATCGCCGAGCGTGAGGGCGCGCTGCACAATCCGAAGGGCCTCGACCTCGAGAAGGTCGTGGCCCACCGCAAGGAGAAGGGAACCTGTCTCGGGTTCCCCGGTGCCACCGACATCACGCAATCGCTCTCGGCGCTGGAACTCGACTGCGACATCCTCGTCCCGGCGGCCCTCGAGCGCCAGCTCACAGCCGAGAACGCGCCCAAGATCAAGGCGAAGATCATCGCCGAGGGCGCCAATGGCCCCACCACCAGCGAGGCCGATGCCATCCTGCAGCAGCGCGGCGTGCTGGTCCTCCCCGATCTCTACCTCAATGCCGGCGGCGTCACCGTCTCCTACTTCGAGTGGCTGAAGAACCTTTCACATGTGCGCTTCGGACGCATGGAGAAGCGTTTTGACGAGGGGTTCGCCCGCGGCCTGCTCGGCGGCGTCGAGCGGCTCACCGGCAAGGCCCTCGGGATGAAGGAAAAGGCGGAACTCACCCATGGCGCCGACGAGATCGACCTGGTCAACTCGGGCCTCGAGGAAACGATGATCGGGGCGTACCAGGGTGTGCGCGACACGAAGGTGGCGCTCGGCGCGTCGGTCGACCTCCGCACAGCGGCCATGGTGACCGCGATCGACAAGGTGGCGGTGATCTACCGGGAGATGGGGATCTTCCCCTGACAGTCGACAGTCGGCAGTCGGTGGTCGGCAGAGAGTTGTCAGTCGGCAGACACAGCCGACGACTGCCGATTGCCTGACAACTGCCGACTGACGACTGCTTACCCTACTCTGAAAAGCTCAACGGCGCGCGGGAACCGGGCAATCGCCCTGTCCCGCAACGGACCGTGCTCCGGCCGCTGCAACGCCGGATCCCGCTCGATCACGTCGCGCGCCATCGCCCGGGCCTTTTCCAGAAGGTCTCCGTCCTCGGCGAGCTTCGCATGACGTAGCGTGATCCCGCCCGACTGGCGCGCGCCGATCAGGTCGCCCATGCCGCGTTCCTGCAGGTCCAGCTCCGCCACCTTGAACCCGTCCGTCGTCGCCGCGAAGGCCTTGAGCCGCTCGGGCACGCCGCCATCGGCCAGCAGGATGCAGTAGCTCTCCTCGTCGCCCCGACCCACCCGGCCCCGCAGCTGGTGCAGCTGCGCCAGCCCGAACCGCTCCGGATGCTCCACCACCATGATGGTGGCGTTGGGCACGTCGATGCCCACTTCGATCACCGTCGTGGCCACCAGCACCTGGATCGTCCCGTCGCGGAAGCGCCGCATCACCGCGTCGCGATCCTCCGGCTTGAGCCGCCCGTGCACCAGGCCGACCTCCAGGTCCACGTACCGGCTCCTGAGCTGCTCCGCCATCGTGGTCGCCGCGCGCAGGTCCGCCTTCTCGGATTCATCGATCACCGGCAGCACCACGTACGCCTGCCGGCCGCGACGGCACTCCTCGCCCACGAACGTCCACACCCGCTCCCGCTCCGCATCGACCCGGATCGCGGTGCGCACCTTTCCCCGACCGGGCGGACGCTCACGGAGCGCCGATACGTCGAGGTCGCCGTAGAGCGTGAGCGCGAGTGATCGCGGGATCGGCGTGGCCGTGAGCAGCAGCACGTCGGGCGCCGAGCCCTTGTTGATGAGCGCCGCGCGCTGCTCCACGCCGAAGCGGTGCTGTTCGTCGATCACCACCAGGCCCAGCTGCTTGAACGCCACGGTCTCCTGCAGCAGCGCATGGGTGCCGATGATGATGCGCGCGGCACCCGAGGCGATGCGCTTGCGCGCCGATGCCTTGTCGGCGGCGGGCATGCGCCCGAGCAGCACTTCGGGCATGATGCCAAGTGGCGCCAGCAGCCGGGCCAGCGTGGTGGCATGCTGCTCCGCCAGCAGCTCTGTCGGCGCCATGAGCGCCGCCTGGTGCTGGTTCTCCAGCGCCACCAGCATGGCGAGCAGCGCCACCACCGTCTTTCCCGTGCCGACGTCGCCCATCAACAGCCGGTGCATCCGCTCCGCCGCCGCCATATCGGCGGCGATCTGCGTCAGCGCCTTCTCCTGGTCGCCCGTGAGCGACCACGGCAGCGACTCGCGCAGCCGTCGCGTGAAGGTGGCATTGCTCACCTGCCCCAGGCCGCCCTTGTCTCGCTTGGCCAGCGCCCGCGCGCGCGCCAGCATCAGCTGTACGTCGAACAGCTCGTCGAACGCCAGCCGCCGCCGTCCCAGTTCCGCCTCGGCGGCACTCGACGGACGGTGCACCGCCCGCAGCGCCTCGGGCAGCGTCGGGAGCCCCAGTGCCTCGCGCCGCGCCGGCGGCAGCAGGTCGGCGATGAGGGGGATGAGCGCGTCGAGGTGCCGCTCGATGAGCGCGCGGATCTGCCGGTGCCCGAGCCCCTCGGTGGCCGGATAGATCGGGAGGATCAATCCCTCCGGCGCGGACTCCGCGTCGTCGGCCTCGCCCAGGATGATGAACTCGCGCGGCGCCATCTGCCGGCCGTGATAGAACCGCACCGGGCCCGACACCAGCAGGAGCTGTCCCTCGCGGATGGTCCGGTCGAGGAACGCCTGGCCCGGCCACACGCACTCGAGCAGCCCGGAATCGTCACGCAGTACCGCGTGGAAGATCCTGAGCCCCTTCCGCGTCGGCAGCACCCGCTTCGCCATCACCCGGCCCACGGCGGAGATCTCGTCGCCCACGCGGGCGCGGGCCAGCGGGGTCAAGGTCGAGGCATCGAGATAGCGATGGGGGAGGTGCCACACGAGGTCGAGCGCGGTGCGGACGCCGAGCCGGGCAAGGGCATCGGCCCGCTTCTCACCCACACCCTTGAGGAACTGGATCGGGGTGTCGGGCTGCAGTGAGGAGGTGCGGAGTACGGCGCGAGAAGGCATGGGGCCGGGATGATCCCCTAGAGATCCGATGTCAGCAGTCCCTCGGCATAGCCGCGTGCGTCGAACGGCGCGAGATCGTCCAGCCCTTCGCCCAGCCCGACGAAGCGGATCGGAAGCCCGAGCTCGCGGCGCACCGCGGCCACCGCCCCGCCCCGCGCCGTGCCGTCGAGCTTGGTGACGATGATGCCGGTCGGCTGCACCGCCTCGCCGAACAGGCGCCCCTGCTGGATCGCGTTCTGGCCCACCGTGCCGTCGAGCACCAGCAGCGTCTCGTGCGGCGCGCCCGGTACCTTCCGAGTCACCACGCGCACCACCTTCTTGAGTTCGTCCATCAGGTTGTCCTGCGTGTGCAGCCGGCCCGCGGTATCGATGATGACGGTGTCGAGCCCGCGCGCCGTGGCCGCCTCGATCGCGTCGAACACCACCGCCGCCGGATCGCCGCCCTGCGTTCCCGACACGCACGCCACCCCGACCCGTCCAGCCCACAACTGCAGTTGCGACACGGCACCGGCACGCCAGGTATCGGCCGCCGCGAGCAGCACCTTTCGCCCATCGGCCTTGAGTCGCCGCGCCAGCTTCGCCACCGTGGTGGTCTTCCCCACCCCGTTGACGCCGACCACCAGGATTACCGTGAGCCCGCTCGTGGCCCGCGCGATCCGCTCCGGATGCTCGGGGCCCTGGAGCATCGCCGAGAGGCGCTCCACCAGCGCCTCGCGCACGTCGTCCTCCTTCTTGAGCTTGCCCGAGCGAACCCCCTGCTCCAGCGCGTCCACCAGCTCCATGGTAGCCGGCACGCCAAAGTCCGCCTCGATCAGGAGCTGCTCGATCTGCTCCAGGTCGGCGGCCTTGAGCCCGCGTACCAGCGCGCCCACGTCCGTGAGCATGACGCGCTTGATGCGGCCCCAGAGACCAAGCTTCTTCTCTCCAACTCGTCCGAGTGTCATGCTGGAAAGGTAAGCGGGAGGCCGCGGGACAGCGTGAGCGGTGAGCGGGGGTAGGGCCCCGCTCACCGCTTACCGCTTACCGCTCACGTTGTTCCTATCTCAACCCCAATCTCCGCCTCGCAAGCCACTCGATGCAGAGCCCAAGCACCCCAACGACAAAGAGCCACACCCAATCCCTCGCCGCCGTCCGTGACGTGCCGGTGACACTCGCTCCCGCCTTGGACGCGATGCTCGGCGCGCGCCGCACGAACTCCTCCGAATACTCCTCCACCGCCACGAGCCCCTGCGCGCCACCTTCGAGCCGGTAGCGCCAAATGCCCGGTTCCAGCCACAACTCCGCGCGGCCCGCACCATCGAACCGCAGCGTATCCGCACCGCTGCTCGCACCAGTCCAGCTGATCGGCACCGGATGCGCCGCGCCGGCACCGGTCCATTCGAACACCAGCGGGCGCCCGTTCATCGCCACCGGGCGCACCGCATGCGCCGGCCCGGTTGCCGTGTCGGGCGCGCCGAGCAGCCATGTCACCGTGGCACCGACCAGCGCGCGATACCCCTGCTCCGACGAGCCGCCGCGGAAGCTCCAGCGCCACAGGCCATCCACCGCCGTCGTGACCCGCCGCACGCCGCCCGATTCGGCGCCGAAGAACGCCGGCCTCGGCGCACCCCGCCGCCCCGCCTGTCCCATGAGGCCGACCCAGCCGGTCGGGGTGGGTTGCTGCGCCGTGAGCTGCACCGCCGGCGGAAACGAATCTACCGGCAATCCGCCAAGTGCCGTCGCGAGAGGCGACGCCGGCGTCGCCGTCAGGTACCAGTCGCCTTCCTGAGCCGCGGCACCCGACCCGCTCGGCCAGAGCCACACCCCTCGGCCCCGCGCGTCGCCGACGCGTGACACCGCGTCCCCCTTGAGCACCACAAGGTCGGCGCCCCGGATCGCCTGCCGCATCATGTCCTCGGAGACGGGCTTGAGGTCGGCCATCGCCCGCCAGCTCTCGCCGATCCGCACGTAGCCGCGCACCGGCAGCGCCGCGACCTCGCGGATGGTGCGGAACAGGAAGCGCGCATCCCAGTCGGCTGGATTGGCGACGAACACCACGCCCGGCGTCTCGGCCACCGACAGGTGCACCAGCCGCTCGTCAGTGCGCGGCTCGGTGTCACCGGCACCCACCGCCATGATCGACAGCACATGCTCGCCGGCCGCGATTCCGCTCGAGGCGGCCCGCAACACACCACTTGCTTCCCCGCCGGTCGCGCGTAACACCCGGCGCGCCAGCAGCGTCCGCTTGGCATCGTCCGACCGGAGTTCCACCACCGCGGAGTCGCGGGCGCTGTCGGCGGCGAACCGCACGATCACCTCGTAACGCAGCGAGTCGCCCGCAGTGATGCGCATCGGCCCTTGGGCACTCACCACCGCCACGTCCCGCGCAGGCGCTCTCGGCGCCATCTCGACCCGCGCGCGCGCCAGCAGATCGGACGGAAGCTCCGTGGCATCATCGATCTCGCCATCCGTCACCACGATTACCGGCCGGTCACTCGCCACGGCGGCCGCCAGTGCCGGCGCCAGGAGCGACCGCCCCCGGTTGGGAAGGCTGTCGGTGCCGGGGCGCTCGTCACCGAAGTAGCGCACTTCACCCAGCGAGTCCGCCAGCCGCCGGCTCGTGGTCCAGTCCCGGCCGCCCGCCGTCATGCTGAGCGAGCCGTCGAGCAGCACGATCGGCCGGCGCGTCACCGGCGGCCGGGGACAGCTTACGTTGAGCAGCAGCAGGCCCAGCGCGGCCCACGCCACGGCGCGGGCCACGATCGCGGGCCACGCCCGGCGACCGAGACGCTCGAGACCGAGATAGGTGCCGGCGGAAAGGACGACGGCGGCGAGGACGACGAGGAAGATGCGCACGGGCCACCGAATATACGGGAGGAGGCCCGATTCGCTGGAGCCTCGAATAGATTGTCCGTCCTATGAGCAACGCACCGCATCACTGGCACCGGGGCTTGGCCGGCAGGAGGCTGCCGCTGGGCTGGAAACAGTCCCTGAACTACGCGGAGGAAGGGGGCCCGCGTTTCGCGCGACATGACGCCGTACTGAACGCGGACGCCAACGGAACCGCCCGCGCACTGCACGTCGCGACCTACAACGTGGAGCTGGTCAAGCGGCCCGACGCCGTGTTGTCCCTGCTCGAGCGCGAGCCGCAACTGGGCGGTGCCGACATCCTCGCGCTGCAGGAGGCCGACGACGCCATCGTCGCCCGGGCCGCCGAGCGGCTCGGTGGCCACTACGTCTACTACCCCTCCATGCTGCACCCGGTC
>JAGGAG010000078.1 GCA_017889745.1 Gemmatimonadota bacterium
AACATGCCCGCGACGAATACCGCGGCGGCGGCGAGCACGATGGAACCGACGACCACTTCCCTACCGAATCGGGAGTCCATGGGCCTCAGGCGGCAAATTGAGTGTTGTCGAAGTCGCGCTCGAGGAACGCCTTCACCTTGGGGTGCTCCGAGGCGAGGAACTCCTGCGGCGTGCCCTGCATGACTACCTTGCCCTCGCTCAGGAGCGCCAGGCGGTTGGCCACGCGGAACGCGCCCCGCACGTCGTGCGTCACCATGACGCTGGTGACGCCCAGTTCCTGGTCGAGGCGCTGCACCAGCGCGTCGATGATGTCGGCGTTGACCGGGTCGAGCCCCGAGGTCGGCTCGTCGTACAGCAGGTACTTGGGCTCCCCCGCGATGGCCCGCGCAATGCCCACCCGCTTCCGCATGCCGCCGGAGAGCTGCGCCGGGAACTGCGACATCACCGCGTCGGGCTGCAGGTTCACCAGCTTGATGCACTGCGCCACCCGCTCCCGGGCGTACTTCTCGTCCTTGAACTTCGACTCGTCCACGATGCCGAGCCGCACGTTCTCGTACACGTCGAGCGAGTCGAACAGGGCACCGTTCTGGAAGACGTACCCGATCGTCTTGCGCAGCTCCGACAGCTCGGCCCGCTTGAGGTGCGGCACGTCCTTCCCGTCCACGATCACCTGCCCCGCATCCGGCCTGATGAGCCCGATGACGGTCTTGAGCAGCACGCTCTTGCCGGTGCCCGAGGGCCCCAGCAGCGCCACCGTCTCACCCTCGCGCACGTCGAAGTCCACGCCGTCGAGGACGACCTGGGAACCGAAGCGCTTCTTGACGCCGCGGAGTTCGATCACGTGTTGAGGAGCAGCTTGGTGAGCACGGTGTCGAGCAGCAGCACGATGACCGTGCTCGTTACCACGGCGCCGGTCGTTCCCTTGCCGACGCCTTCCGCGCCCTGCTTGGTGTTCATGCCCATGTAGCAGGAGATGAGCCCGATGGTGCCCCCGAAGAAGAACGACTTGATGAGTGAATACCAGGCGTCCCACGGGCGGAAGTAGTATTGCGCGCCGTAGGTGAAGTCCATGTTGGTTACCGGCAGCACCTGCTTCACCGCCCACCATCCGACCATGATGCCGCTCGCGTTGGCGAACACGGTGAGCGCCGGGATCATGATGAGCGCGGCCAGCACCCGCGGCACGATGAGGTGCGACGACGGCGCGCGCCCCAGGCTCTCCAGCGCGTCGATCTGCTCGGTAACGCGCATCGTGCCGAGCTCGGCGGCGTAGCGCGCGCCGATGCGGCCCGCCAGCACCAGCGCCGTCAGCACCGGGCCCAGCTCGAGGATCAGCGACGAGACCACCAGCGTTCCCACCACGTAATACGGGATGCTGCCGCTGAACTGGTACCCGGTCTGCAGCGCCGTCACCGCCCCGGCAAAGCCCGAGATGAGGAGCACCAGGAAGAAGCTTCCCACCCCGATGTTCCACGCCTCCACGATGAAGCGCGGGAACCAGATCCGCACCTCGGGCAGGCCCCGCAGCATGTCCAGGGAGAACAGCCCGAAGCGGCCCAGCCCGGCGACGATCTCGGTGCAGGACCGGCCCACCCCCGCCACGACCCTGGCGAGGATGTTCCCGTTCTGGCGCGTGAGGGTGCCCGTTGCGGCTGTCATGGGTGAGGTATCTTGTCCGCCGATGCCGAATAAGTCTAGGCCATGGGTTGCGGGCGATGCGCGCGAGTTCCGCCGCCGCCTCTTGCGCTGGTTTCGCCGTCACGGTCGCGACCTGCCCTGGCGCCGTACCCGCGATCCCTATCGGGTGGCCGTTTCCGAGTTCATGCTGCAGCAGACCCAGGTGAGCCGGGTGGAGGGGTTCTACCAGGCCTTCCTCGGCCGGTTCCCCACGATCCAGCACCTGGCCGAAGCCCCGCCCGCTGCCGTGCGCGAGGCCTGGGAAGGGCTTGGCTACTACCGCCGCGCGCACAACCTGCACCGCCTCGCACGCGAAGTCGTCGCCAGCCGCGACGGTGTCATGCCCCATGACCCCGCCCAGCTCCGCCAGCTCCCCGGTGTGGGAAGGTATACCGCCGGCGCGATCGCCTGTTTCGCCTTCGAGCGCCGCGAGGCCGCGGTGGACACCAACGTCGCCCGCGTCATCCGCCGTGCCTTCCATCCCCGCGCGCCCCGCTCGGCGAGCGGCGAGGCCCGCCTGTGGAACACGGCACAACTGCTCGTTCCGCGCCGCGGCCGCGACGCGTGGTCGTTCAATCAGGCCATCATGGAGTTGGGAGCGTTGATCTGTACTTCCAGGGTTGCCAGGTGCGAAGACTGCCCTGTGTCAGGGGTGTGCAGGACAGGCAGGAAACGGAAAAGCGTAGACGGTAAACGGTAAACGGTATGATCGGTGGTAATCACCCCGTTCACTGTTGGCCGTTCACCGTTCACGCAGTTGTCTTCATCCTCCGTACCGGTACATCGCCGACGCCAGCAGCGCGATCAGCCCCAGCACCCCCGACACGATCCCCGTCATCCGCTGCCGGGCCCGCATCCGGTCGAAGAACGCCGCATGCTCGCCCATCGGGTCGATACGGGTCAGTTTCGCGGCGGTGGGCACGAGGACCGTCAGTGCGAGCAGCGCGCCCACGAACCCGAGCCACTGCATCGTCACCAGGTAGCCGTTCCCCATGGCCAGGCCGTTCATCAGCCGGAACGTGAGGAACAACCCCGACACCACGGTGAGCAGCGAGCCGGGGAACACCAGGCTCCGCACGATGGCCCACTGCAGCCGCGCCACCGTCGCGAGGGCCGCCCGCCCCTCCGCCCTGGCCGCCAACGACACCGCCGTCGCCGAGAAACCGCCACCCATCCACATCGCCACGCCGAGCAGGTGCAGGAAGAGCCAGAGGCTCATCAGCGCACCTCGCTCAGCAGGGCGTCATCGATCGGGCGGCGCCCCGCAAAGCCGGCGCCCACCTCGTGCCAGTGGGTGATCCGCTCCTCGCCATAGCGCCAGCAGAGCAGGACCATCTTGTCCTCCCGCATCGAGCGGAAATCCACCAGCCCCTCCTCGAATCCCTGGAACATGCAGCCGACCTGCTCGAGCTCGCGCAGGTAGCCGTCGATCTCTGCGGCGAGGCGTTCCGCCTCGACCCGGGCCGCCATCACCTCGGGTGTCTCGCCCTCATCGGCCACGGCACCCGCCGCGAGGAGCTCGTAGTGCGAGATGGCCCGCCGCCATGCCGGATGCTCCAGCATCAGGTCCCGCACGATGCGGCGCACCAGCGGCAGCGTCCGCTCCGCCTCTTCGCGCGTAAACAGCCGCGGTTCGCTCATCAGCCCCACACCATGCGGATGCCGGGCACCTGCTCGGGATGGCTGATGAAGCCGATGACGCGGTGGTCGTCGTCGATGACCGTGATTGTCGGGCGAAGGTGCGACTCGTTGGGCTCGAGGTCCATCCGGAGTTCCATCCCGTCCAGCTCCTGTTCCGGGCCCACGACCGTCGTGTTGGTGCGCATCAGCGCGTCAGCGCGGGTATGCCAGGGGTGCTTTCCCTCGGCGAGGCAACGCGTCACCAGCTCGCGATCGCTCAACGTGCCGAGGAAACGGCGCGTCCGGTGGTCGTCGACCACCGGCACTACCGAAATATTTCGGTTGCGGAGCATGATGGCGACTTCACTCGCCATCGCCCCCGCCACCGCCACGATTGGTTCGGCTACCATCACATCAGAAGCACGCATGAATTGTCCGGGTATGGTGAAGGCCCGTCGGCCGGATCACGGCAATCTGGTCGGCTGGGCCATGGAATCAAGACCATCGAGTGCCTCGCGCATCGCGAGGTACCCTTCATCGGCATACACTCTCGCGCGATCGGTATTGAACGTCGCGTCGCGCTCGACCCGCGGCCGGACGTACAGGATCCGGCCCCGCTCACGGCGCCAGCGGGCCACCTGCTCCTCCGCCACCTGCGCCATGAGGATCCCGATCGACTCATCGACCGCGCGAATCAGCGGTGGGCCACCAGGCGGCCTGGGCTCGCGCCCGCTGTCGAACCCGGGACCCACGTCTACCGCGATCACTGGCAGCCCGCCGGTCTCTCCCACTACCGCGAGTGGCAGGTGGCCCATCAGGCCGCCATCCCGGAGCAGCCGCCCATCGAGTGATACGGCCGGGAAATAGGGCGGCAGCGCGCAGGAGGCGGCGAGCACGTCGAGCAGTGGTGCGTCGATGCCGCCGTGCCCGAAGGCGATGAGCTCGAGCTTGTTCACGTCCACCGCCGTCACCGTGATCGGCACCGTGAGCTCCGCGAAGCTCCGCGCCGTGATGATCCGCCCGATCGCCTCGCGGAACGGCCGCGCCCGGACCAGGCCCTGCAGGTAGATCCCCGCCACTGCCGCCAGCGGATGGGGGCGGAGACCCGCCGGGGCCTCGTTCATGAGGGCGCGCACCACCGTGTCCGGGTCGGCGCCCGAGGCGAGCGCGGCGGCCACCACCGCCCCGAGCGAGGTCGCCACGTACCGGGCCGGCTCGATGCCCCGCTCGCGCACCGCCCGCACCGCGCCGCAGTGCGCCGCTGCCTTGGCGCCGCCGCCGCTCAATACGAGGATGGCACCGCTCACCGCTTGATACTCTCGCGGTGCAACCGCGCGCGTTCCATCCGCGCCTTCTCCTCGTCCGTCTCGGCGATGAGCCGGGGCACCCGCTTCGGCTTGCCGTGATCGTCGATGGCGACGAACACCACGTGCGCCGTATGCGTGTTCCTCCGCGGCTCACCCGTGGCCGGCTGCTCCGAATACACCTCGACCGTGATGTCCATCGAGCTGTTGCCCACGTAGTCCACCGTGCCGATGCAGGTCACCAGCGCCCCGACCGGGATGCGCTCGCGGAAGTCCACCCGGTCGATCGACGCGGTCACCGCGCGGCTGCCGGCATGCCGGAGCGCCGCGACCGCGGCCGCCTGGTCCACCAGCGCCATCAGGTTGCCGCCGAACAGGTCCCCCAGCACGTTCTGCATGTTCGGCATCACGAGGGTGGTGATCTCCCCGCGGGAGTAGGACATGAGGCGGGATTCCGGGACCTGATGTGATGAGTGCATGTTGGGGTGCGCATGACCGCGAGTTGGTGTTGTCGAACAGCGTAAACGGTGAACGGTAAACAGTGAACGGGAACTTCAAATTCGTTGGTGCCCGATCGACACCCAGTCCCCGTTTACCGTTCACCGTTTACTGTTCACGTAGTTCGTTTCAGTAATCCACTGGTCTCAAGTACCACTCCCCTATCGCGGTCTGGCTCACCATCGCCACCGTGGGCAGGCGCCGCTTCCAGTGCGTGGAGTCGAGCCGCCGGCGCACCGCTTCCACTTCGGCCGCGGTGAAGCCCGCCGTGACCAGCGCCTCGGCGGTGTAGCCGCTCAGCAGGAAATGCAGGATCCGGTCGCCCCGCGCGTACGACACGCCGAGGTCGGCCTCATCCGTCTGTCCGTGAATCAGGTCGGCGGTGGCCGGCTTGTCCACGATCAGCGCCGGCACCCCGACGTAGCGCGCCAGGGCCCACACTTGGGTCTTGTACAGGTCGCCGATCGGGTTGACCGGTGGCGAATCATCGGCGTGCCAGGTGAAATACCCCAGCAGCCGCTCGCTCTTGTTGCCCGTGCCGAGTGGGAGCGCCTTGAGCTTGGCCGACAGGTCGAAGAGCACGATCATGCGGCAGCGGGCCATGATGTTGCCCTTCCGCGCCGGATCGGTGTCGCCAATCGCCGCCACGACGCCGTCCACCGCCGCCGAGATGTCCACCGTGCGGCTCTCGATGCCGAGCGCGTCGATGACCAGCTGCGCATGCTCCAGGCTCTCGGCGCTCGATGTGCGGTACGGCATGCGCACGGCGGTGACGTTCGCCGGCCCCAGCGCTTCCGCGGCCAGGTAGGCCACCAGCGCACTGTCCACCCCGCCCGAGAGCCCGATCACCGCCTTCTCGAACCCGCGCCGCCGCGTCAGTTCATCGCGCAGGAACTCCACCAGCCAGCGCCGCGCAAGCGGCGCGTCGATCTCCAGCACGTCATCCGTGACGTTGGGTACCCCGACTGCACGGGCTCGCCGCGTACGCGAGGGCGACACCTGCGCGGGTCGGCTGGGTGATGCCGCCAGGCGGGGGTCTGGCGGCGGCGTACCCGAACCTTGCGTCGGAGACGCGCCGCCGAGATCCGAGGACCCCCGCGCGGCGGCATCACCCGGCTGCCCCGCGCGCGCCAGTTCGCCTGCCAGCATCGGTAACCGTGCTTCGAGATCGGCAAGCAACGGCATCTCCGCCCGGACGCGCGCGATGTCGCTGAGGTCGATCGACGCGGTGATCAGCGCCTCCTCGAACACCGGCCCCTCGACGATCAGGTTGCCCCGCGGGCCCGTGATCAGCGATCCGCCCACGAATGCCTTGCCGCCCTCGAACCCGACCAGGTGCGCCAGCGCCACGTAGACGCCGTGCTCACCCGAGATGTCCTGCATGATCCTTTCCCAGCGGCCGATGCTCGCGGGACGCTCGTCATCCTCGCCCGATGGTTGCAGCCCGCGCGCCGGGCTCGCACTCGGCACGATGAGCATCTCGGCGCCATCGAGTGCCGCGATGGTGGGCACGATCGAATGCCACGCATCCTCGCAGATCAGCAGCGCCGCCCGGCCCCAGCGGGTATCGAACGCCTGGACGCTGTCGCCCGCGGCGACGAAGCGCTCCTCGTCGAACACGCCGTAGGTCGGCAGGAACACCTTGCGGTGCACATGCCGGATGCCGGCATCGCTGCCGCCCAGTGATGCGTACAGCGCCGAGTTGTAGATGTGATTGCTGTGGCGTTCGTAGAAGCCGAGCGCCACGTCCATGTCGGGGGCGCCGCTCTCGCGGTGCACCCGCGCCAGATCGTCGAAGAGCTGCTCCGCCTCGAGCGCGAGGTCGCGCACCCCGCCTTCGAGGAAATACCCGGTGAGGGCGCTCTCCGGCGCCACGACGAGCCCGGGCGGCGCGGGCAGCCGCCCCGCCTCGCGGAACATCTCGCCCAGCCGGGCGAGGTTTTCGGCGTAGCGGCCCTTGCGGGGCCGGAGCTGGGCCAGGGAGACGGTCAGCATCGGTGGCTGGAATCTAAGCTGGCACGCCGCATTAGATTAGCCGCATGATCTGGCTCGTGGCGCTGGGTGGAGCACTGGGCAGTGTCAGCCGTTTCCTGCTGGGACCGGCACTCCAGCGGGCATTCAACGCCACGTTTCCCGTCGGCACCCTCTTCATCAACATCCTGGGGTCCCTGATCCTCGGCTTTATCATGCGCCTCACAGTCGAGGGCGTGAACGTCACGCCCGAGGCCCGGGCGTTCATTGCCATCGGATTCTGTGGTGGGTTCACCACCTTCTCCACCTTCAGCTACGAGGCCATGAGGCTGCTGGAGGATGGCGAAGGGTCGCGCGCGGCCCTGTACATCCTGGCCAGCGTGCTGCTCTCGCTCGGCGCGGCCTTTGTGGGACTGGTGGCGGCGCGGGAACTGCTGGCGCTCCGGCGCTGATCAAGGAGGATCGCTATGCACGGGCTCGAGGGCGAACAGATGCTGATGCGCATCCACATCGGCGAGCGTGACAAGCACGGTGGCAGGCCCCTGTACGAGGCCATCGTCATGCTCCTCCGGGAGCGGCACTTCGCCGGCGCCACCGTATTGCGCGCCATCATGGGCTTCGGCGCCAATGCACGGATCCGCACCCACAAGGTGCTGGACCTGTCCGTAGACCTGCCGATCGTCGTCGAGTGCGTCGACGAGGAATCGAAGATCAAGGCCATCCTGCCCGAGCTCGACCAGATGATGGGCGGTGGCCTCATCACGCTGGAGCGGGCGCACGTCATCACCTACCGGGGCGACAAATGACTCCGTTCGAAGCCATCCGCGGCGTGCCCAACGCCTGCCAGGTACTGCCCACGGTCATCACCGGCGGGCAACCGACCCGAGAGCATCTCCAGGCCCTGGCGAAAAGCGGCAACGCGATCGTAGTGGACACGCGCGAGCCGATGGAGCCACGCGCGTTCGACGAGCCGGCCCTCGTGCGCGAACTGGGCATGGAGTACCGGCTCATTCCGATTGGGCCACATTCGTTGAGCGACGCGACGCTGGAAGCGATCCGCTCGACGCTCGCCGAGGCCGGTGAACGCCCTGTCTTTGTGCACTGCGGGTCTGGTAATCGCGTCGGGGGCGCCCTGATCCCCGTGCTGATGCTGGATCAGGGCATGGAGGAGGAGGACGCGGTGGATACCGCAATGCGCGTTGGCCTCCGGAGCGCCGAGCTGATGGAATGGGGCCTCGGTTACACCCGGCGCCAACGCGCCACTTGACGATCGGTTAACGCCTCCGGCCGCCGCCGCTGGGCACCGCCGATGGAGGAGGGGCCGACGACGGCGGCGGTGCTGACGGCGGGGTCGACGTAGCTCGCCCGCCGCCGCCGCTGTACCCACCCCCGGAGTATCCGCCTCCCGATACGCCCGACGACGGCTGGCTTGGGGGCGACATGCTCGGTGGCGACACGCCCGGAGATGGCGGGCTGCCATAGCTGCGGCCCAGCGACGGGTCCCGACCGCTGTTCTCCTGACGCGGAGCCGGGGCAGCCGCGGCGGCCGACTGGTCGGGCTCCCGGCGCCGCAGCACCGGTTCCGAGCTCCTTCCCGTCCCCGTCGCTTTCGTGGCCGCTGGGGCGTCGGGCGCAGCGCGTGAAACCGGCGCCACCCCCGTGGGCTGGCTTGACTGGGCACTCGGCGCAGGTGTCAGTGCGCGCCGCTCGAAGGTGGACGGCCCCTTATATGGTGCCGGGGCAGCCACCGCAGTGGGACGCTCGCCGGCTGGACGCGAGGGGCGCGCTTCCGGCCGGGCGTACTGCGGGTTGCTTGTAGGACTCATCGGCGCAGCCTCGGCACGCTGACGTGACGGCACGCCCTTCGGCGGCGAATTGCTGGGCGGCCTCGCCGTGCCCGAAGGCCTCGTGGTGCCCGAAGGCTTGGTGGTGCCCGAAGGCCTTGCGGCACCCGAAGACGGGGTGGCGCCCGCCGAGGGACGCGACGTGGTTGCGGCAGGCGCGGCGTCACGTCGCCGCCCGCCGGCGTTGTTGCCGCTGGTGCCCTTCGACACTGGCACGGCACTCGGTGTCAGCACCGACCCGCCCCCGATGGGCCCACCGCCCCAGGTCCGGTCACGGAAGCTCGCGTGCTGCTGCACGCCGATCCCCGGCACCGCACCCACTACCGTGTTGGTCGCGGTATAGCCGCGCGGGCGATACGGAACCGGCTCGCCGTTCCAGGTGCGATCCCACTGCTTCTTCTGGTACGGTGCATAGGGCGCATACGGCACCGCCGTCGCATAGGGCGGGTAGTAGTTGCCCCAGCCGCCGCCGTTGCAGTAGTACCCGTAGCAGCCCCAGCCCCAACCCCAGCCCCAGGTCGGGCCATAGGCCCAGGCCGGGTAGTACGGGCCGTAGTTGTAGTACGGCGAGTAGTACCAGGGGTCGTAGAGGCCCCACGTGTTGTAGTAACCGGTGCCGTAGATCACGCCCACGGGAGCCGCACAGCCATAGCAGCCGTCGACCACGGTCACGCCGCCGGACACATATGTGGGCTCTTCGGTAACGGCCACCTGCGACGCGACGGTGTAGTTCACGACGTCGTAGTCAAAGCGCCCGCCCGCTATGCCCTGCGCCAGTGCCACCAGCTGTGGCTCCGTGTCGTCGAACGTGGTCGTGTTGAGCGCGTTGTAGTCCCAGTGCGCGTTCTGGACATACCCGCTGAAGCGCCAGGGGTCGAGCGACACGGCGGCGAAGATCACGCCGGTCCCCGGGACGTCCACCGTGAACCCTTCGCGACCGTTACGGCCCAGCAGCAGGTAGCGCTTGCCACCCTTCACGTAGCTGTCGTCGGTGGGATCCAGCGGAAAGAGCACCCGCAGGCGTCCCTCGGGGCTGACCTGCAACACGAGGAGGTAGCCGTCGTCGCGGGTGATGACCTGCACCTTGGCCCTGTCGCCCGGGAGGTACTGCCCCTCGTTGCTGAGCGTGACCCGGATGGTGGGCTCGGGCTCCTGAGCCGGCACCGCAGCGGTGGCGGCAATCATGGACAGCAGGATTGGGTAGAACATGGTGCCCTCAGCTTCTTTCGACGGTGTACCCGGCAGAGGACTTCAGCCGGCAACACCAGGGCATATAGCTACTTGTATGCCACCACCTAAGTCGTTGTGCTGGAAGGAGAAGAGCTGCAGCGCGCTGCACGGGTGTCCCAGCCCCGGGACGCCCTCACGGTTTGCTGGTGTCGCGGCCTCCGCTCCAGCGGTGCCAGTACATCCGCATCTCGGTGATGAGGCCGTCCCCCGTCTCGCAGAAGAGGGCGCCCCGCGCGTCCACCCACTCCCCCGTACGACGCCGGCGGAACACGCACTTGAACTCCGTGCTGAACCAAGGCCCCACCACAAAGATCTCGCCCGAGGTGAAGGTGACTTCAGACTGATGATACGGCACGTCCGACCAGTACTTCCTTATGGCTTCCACCCCGCGGAGCGGCTCGGAGAACGGGGTCTCGAGAAACACGGCCTCCGGCGCAAACGCCGACGCGATGAGGTCCACCCGCAGCCTGGACCAGCCGCGGCCGAAGGTGTCGATGAGTTGCCGCCCGAGCTCCGCCGTCGTGTCCGTCATGCCCCAAACCTAGCGCAGCGCCGCGCTCAGCGGACCGCCGTCAGGTTGTCCTCCGGCGTGCGGTCGATGAGGATGTTGTACGGATCGATGCCCGCCTTTCGCGGCTCCTTCTCCACCACGAAATCCAGGGTCGTCTCCGGCTCGGTGATCCTCACCTTCCGGACCAGCAGCGGCTCTCCCAGCTTCTGGCCCTTCACCTCGTCGCCAAAGACCCCGATGTCCACGTAATCGGCCATCGGGACATCCTGCGTGCTCCCCAGCGAATCGGCCTTGATCTTCTTCGCCTGCACCGTGAGCCGAAGGTCATACTTCCCGTCGGGCCGCTTGCTGGACGTGGCCGACACCGCCTTGTTGTCGAACAGGGTGATCTCCTCGAAGAGGTCGGTCAGTACGTACTTGAGGGAGTCGGGCGTGACGGCGTCCAGTTCCGCGTAGAGGTCCCGCGCCGTCGGGTACGGCGGCCCCCTGAACGCCCATTTCGCCAGGAAGTTGCTCAGGCCGCGATTCATCGCCGCTTCGCCGATGTAGTCCCGCAGCGCGAAATAGACGAGCGACCCCTTCTGGTAGTGGATGTACGGCTGGTTCTCCACGTACAGAAACGGCACTTCCTTCTTCCGCTCCACGCCCCGCCCCCGCAGGTAGCCATCCAGTTCGCGGCGCAGGAATTTCTGGGTGGCCTCCTTTCCGTAGCGTTTCTCCATGACCGTGAGCGCGGAGTACTCCGCCAGGCCCTCGGAGAAGGTGGTGGCGCCCTGTGCGTTGGCCCCGACCACCTGGTGCGCCCACCACTGGTGGGCCAGCTCGTGCGCCGCCACGAAGTAGGCGATGTCCACGCCGTCCTCCCCGCCCTTGTTGCGCATGAGGAAGCCGATCCCCTCGGAGAACGGGATCGTATTGGGGAAGGCCTGCGCGAATCCCGCGTAGCGCGGAAACTCCAGGATCCGGTACTGACGGTACTGGTAGGGGCTGAAGTTGGAGCCGAAGTAGTCCAGCCCGTCCTTCGAGGCCTGGAGCATCGACTCGAGCGCGAAGGTGTGCCACGGATGGTAGTAGATCTCGAGCGATGTTCCCT
>JAGGAG010000079.1 GCA_017889745.1 Gemmatimonadota bacterium
GCAGCCGCGAGCGCGAGGCCGACGGCAAGGCGGTACGGAGTCCTGGCAGTCCTCATCGTTCCTCACGGGTGATGGTCGCATCGCTGCAATGCACTTTACGCCACAAAGTAAACGGGCGCAAGACCTGCCGGGATCACTAGCCCGTATGGTCACGGCCGCCTTTTTCATTCGTAGTTGGCGGAGATGGCGCCTCAGCTACGGATCACTTCACCTTCTCCGTATCATTGAGCTTCCAGGTCACCTCAATGATCCGGGTGACTGGCCATTCGTCGCGCCGTGGAACATGTTCAGCAGTGACAAGTAGACGCCGGAAGGGATCAGGTTCCATCAGAAGCGGATGCTGTTCACGCTGCTCGCGGTGCCGACGTTGGTGACCTCTTTCATTCTGCTGGATTGGATCTGGTAATGAACAAGCCCCGCATCTTTCTGGGTTCCTCGGGGAAGCAGGCGAAACTCCTCCAGGCACTGACGCGCGGTCTCGAGGATGTCGCCGAGGTGGAGCCCTGGACGACGTCCTTCAATCCAGGAACCACGACGCTGGAACGCCTCTTGGAGCTGACGCATCAGGTCGAGTTCGCCGCATTCGTGTTCGCGGAGGACGACTGGACAGCCCCCGTGGCCGCAACAGCACCGGCCCGCGACTCGGGTCAGGCCTCGCCGCGGGACAACGTCGTGTTCGAGGCAGGCCTGTTCGGCGGTGTGCTCGGCATGCGCCGCACCTTTATCCTCCACGCGCGCGGATCCAAGCTTCCCAGCGATCTCCTCGGGCTGACCTGCATCCGGTATGGCGACGCGGCCACGGCCGCCGAGGTGCGGGCCATCAACCAGAAGCTTCGAAAGGCGATCGAGAATGAGCGCCAGGCCGCCCGGATCGAGGGGCTCTGGTGGCAGTTTTCCCTGACGGAGAGAAGCCTGCATGAGCCATCCGCGGTAAGTCTCCTGCGGATTGCACGAGACCGTAACGGCGCGCTGGAGCTGACCGGGCGCTCGTGGCAGGAGGATGGCAGGCTCTGTGCGCGCTACTGGAGCGAAGCAGCAAGAGGAAGGGACGACGCATCGGGCATTTTCTACTACTGGAACGGGGAACGACCCCTGGATGCGAACGCCCCCCGGCTGGACGGTACCGGCGAGATCCGCCTGGAATCAGCCGATCGCGCGTCCGGCTACTTCACGACTCGCGCGGAAGCGGTGCCGCAGATGAACATGCGAACGTCTGGTGTCTACTGGCGCGCCGAGGCGGAGGACCTGGGCATCCTCGACGGCCGCGACGACGATAAGCGCCGTGAGTTGATCGCTGAACGGCTGCGGCAATGGAAGTCGACCATACAAGGCTGAGACTCGATACACCTCTTTCAGATGTGGCCCGGGGCAACACAAACAGGTCAGGGAAGGAGCCGCCTGTCCATGAGGATTGGCCCGCCTTCTTCGGCGATCGAGCCGAACCAGGCTTGTCCCCCAAACCGATGATCGCCGTAGGACCGCCGCACCCGTTCGACGAATCCCTGCTTCCGGAACACGTGCTGCGATGTCCTGTTCGTCGCCTCGGTCGCTGCCAAGCGATACCCTCTGCGGACGCCGTTCGCGAGGGCTTCCGCGATGAGCCGCTGCGCCACTCCCTGTCCAGCAAAACTCTCGGAGACCCCCAGGAGGAAGAGGTGCATCGATTCGCCGGGCTGCATTGCGCGGCCAGCGCGGTACTCAGCGTCCAGCTGTCCGAGAATGTCGAAGATCGGATCGAACTTGGGGTCCAACCTGTCGAGGCCATCCGGCGGCACCGCCATCGAGTCTTCGGTAAGCAAGGCGCCCGCCATCTCGCCGGTTGCCGCCGAGCGCGCGACAATCGTGAGCCCTTCGGCATCAGCCTTTGGGCAGAACAGCCGGACGAAGGCTGCGAACGCCGATGCGGTCAGCCCGACCGCCACTGCCGGGGGGTCACGACGAGCGAACACGTCGCCCAGCAGGCGAGACATCTCGTCTGCATCGTTGGCTGTGTAGAGGCTACAGTCCACCAGGCTGTCTCTGGTCATCCGGGATCCTCACGCCGCCCTATCCAACAGGCGTCGCCGGTTCGCCCAACGCGCTGCACCGCCACGATGCGGATCCGATCGGGATCCACGTGGAAGTAAACGCCGAAGGGGTAGCTCGGGAGCAGCCCGCGCCACGGCAGATCGCCGCGAATGATCAGCGCCCCGGCTGAGGGGGGCGTGAGACTGGGCCCGACTCCGTCACGCTCGCGCGGCACGGCGAAACAGCCACGCCGAGCCTACGAACAGCGCCACGAAGAAGGCGTTCAGGAGCAGGAGTTCCAGCGCCCCGCTGTACGGCCGGCCCAACCCGGTGACAAGCGCGAACGCGCCGATCGCCGCTTGGGTGAGCGCCATGGCGAGGAGCACGTGGGCCATTCCACCGGGCCGGAATCGCGCGATGAGGGCGCCGATGATCCCGATAGCAATCACGGCGAAGTACATGCGGTTGGCGGGGTCACCATCCGCGCCGATGATGCCGACGCCGAGGCTCAACCAGAGGAGGATGAGCGCAGCCGCGAGCGCGAGGCCGACGGCAAGGCGGTACGGAGTCCTGGCAGTCCTCATCGTTCCTCACGGGTGATGGTCGCATCGCTGCAATGCACTTTACCCAGCGCGCCCAGCCCGACTCGCTGCATCAGCTCCCTGACGTGAGGGGTGTCACGCAGGTGCTCCAGTCCGGCGTAGACCCGGCCGAAGACGAGATAGCCCGAGCGCTGACGCGCAGCTTCCTCCAGACAGCGAAGTGCCGCGTCATCCTCGCCGAGGCGTCCGTGGATGCTCGCTGCGTGCATCTTTGATACATGCCGTGTCCGGCCTAATTCCTCCAGTTCGCCCAGGATCTGGTGCGCATCGTCTCCCCGCCCCAGCCTGGCGAAATAGTTGCCCAGCAGCTCGAGCAGGACAGGGTGGCGGCCCACCCGGCTGATCCCCTTTTCCAGCGCCGCCAGAGCAAGTTCGGCCTGGCCTGTCCTGAGGTAGACTCGAGCCAGCCAGGCCACGGCGAGACTGTCGGGATTCATCTCCAGCACGACCTTGAATCGCTGGAGGGCCTCCTCGAGCCGGCCGGCGAAGACCAGCCCCCGGCCCAGCGCCCACTGGGTCGCGTAGCCGACCGGATCGAGGCGCTCGGCATCGAACAAGCGGGCCAGGGCTTCTTCGATCCGCCCGGAGCAGGTGAGCAGGATGCTGTACCAGAGGTGAGGAATGGGATTGAGGGGCGCCAGCGCGAGTGCGCGAGTGAAGCGCGACGCGGCGCCAGCCGGATCGTACTCGAACACCAGCGCGATCACGCCCCGGTAGAGGTGCGCCTCGGCCAGGTCGGGATCCAGTTCGAGGGCCCGGTTCACCGCCAGCAGGGCGCGTGGCATCGCTTCGGTGGGCGGGAGATCACCGAACTCCTCGAAGCCGCGCATGGTCCAGGCTTCGCCCGCGCCGGCGTGGGCCCCGGCATATCCTGGATCGAGCTCGATGGCCTGCTCGAAATATTCGAGGCCGACCCGCAATGATTCCGGATCGCGCTTCTGCGCGAAGTACCGTCCCCGCAGGTAGAGGGTGTAGGCCTCGGCTACGCCGGTGGGTGCCTTGATCCGGGGCGCGCCCCCGATACCGGGAACCCGGAGGGATAGGGCGGCAACGATCGCCTGTGCAATCTCCGACTGCAACGCGAACACGTCGGTCAGCGTGCGGTCGTAGCTCTCGGACCAGAGGTGATAGCCGTCGGGTGCGCCGATCAACTGGGCGGTCACCCGGATGCGGTTGCCGATCTTCCGGACGCTGCCCTCGACCAGGAGCGAGACCCTGAGGCGGGCGCCAATCTCGCGCGAGTCCAGCACCTTTCCCTTGAACGCGAACGCCGAGGTGCGGGAGGCGACCCGGAGCCCGGCGACGTGGCTCAGGGCGTCGGTGAGTTCCTCGGTGAGTCCATCGCTGAAGTACTCGTTCTCGCGATCGGGGCTCATGTTCTCGAACGGCAGGACGGCAATGCTCGAAGCGCCGGCATCCGGGGCGGTCGCCGGTGCCGCGCCAGCCACGACGGACACCGGCACCTGCGTCTCCAGTGCCGCGGCGAACTGCGCTGCCGAGGAGAAGCGGTCCGCCGGCAGGGTGGCGATCGCCTGCCGGACCGCCGCATCGACCGATTCGGGCACCAGTTCGCGGAACCGGCGCGGCGATGGATCGGGGGCGATCAAACGGTTGGCGATCACCGCCGTCATCGTCGTGCCCCGGAACGGCGGCTCTCCCACCAGCATCTCGAACAGCACACAGCCCAGGCTGTAGATGTCGGTCCGGGTGTCGAGGAACTCGCTGCCGTCCACCTGTTCCGGGCTCATGTAGGTGGGCGTGCCGATGACCTGGTGGGTGAGCGCCTCCCCGCCGCCAATGGCCCGGGCGATCCCGAAATCCGCCACCAGCGCGTGACCTGCATCGAGCAGGATGTTGGCCGGCTTGATGTCGCGATGCATCACCTGGCTGGCGTGGGCGTACTGCAGCGCGTCCGCCACCTCGCGGGCGATCCTTAGCGCATCGCTGATGGGAAGTGGGCCTTCCCGGGCCAGACGGTCCCGCAGGCTTTCCCCCTCGATGTAGGGCATGGCGTAGTAGACCAGCTCATCGACCTGGTCCGAATCGTAGAGGGGCAGGATATGCGGGTGATGGAGCCGCGCGGCGATCTGGATCTCGCGCAGGAATCGCGCGGGTCCCACGTCCGCCGCCAGTTCGGGGCGGAGCACCTTCAGGGCGACCGCGCGATCGTGCTTGAGGTCGTGGGCGAGGTAGACCACGGCCATGCCGCCCTGCCCCAGCTTCCGCTCGAGCCGATAGCGGGCGGCGAGTGCATCACTCAGGCGCTCGAACAGGTCAGTCACGATCGCAAGCAGCCCTCAGTTGGGTTTGTCAGATGCTTCATACCGAACCTCTTATCATGCGGTGCCGGTGAGCGGGGAGGAAGTATGCAGGGCGCAGGGATTGCACTAGCCGCCGTTCTCGTTCTCCTGACCATCTACGCCTTCGGCGTGCGGCCTCGACTGGTGCGGTGGGGCGCCACTGATCAGGAGGTCGAACGGCCATACCCGGGCGCCGACCTGATTCCCGGCGCCAGGCGAGGGACGACGATGGCGGTGACCCTCGAGGCCCCGCCATCGGCCGTCTGGCCGTGGCTGGTCCAGATGGGGGTTGGTCGCGGACTCTGGTACACCTGGGACTACTGGCGACCGTGGGGACTGCGCAGTGCCGACCGGATACACCCTGAATGGCAGGGCATCTCGGTCGGACATCGCATGGCATCCGTTCCCGACGGCAGCGTGTGGTGGGAGGTCGCGGCCCTCGAGCCGGAGCGCTTCCTCGCGTTGCGGATGTCGGTCGACCTGCTCGGCCATCCGTTCGACCCACGGGGGAAGCCGCCACGCTCCTACACCGACTCCATCTGGTGCTTCCTGCTGGAACCGCTGCCGGGAGAGCGTACGCGCCTGGTGGTGAGCGGCTACTGGGCCTTTCAGCCGAAGTGGCTCAGGGGCATCGTCAACTTCCTCCTGCTGGAACCATCCACCTGGATCATGCAGACGCGGCAGTTCAAGGGCCTCAAGCGGCGCGCCGAGCGCGGCTAGTCCGGCAACATCCGCCCCACCACCACGGTCACGTTGTCCTGACCCCCGCCGGCCAGGGCAGCCTCCACCAGCTCGCGGCAAGCCGATGACGCGTCGCCAGCGCGACCCAGCAGCTCGGTAATCCGTTCGTCGGACACGTGGCGGTTGAGCCCATCGGTGCAGAGTAGCAGTGTGTCGCCCGGCTGAAGGTCCACCAGCCCGACGGAAGGTGTCATGTCGCTCCCGCCCAGCGCGCTCGCCAGGGTGGCGCCGATCGGCGCCTTGCGGGCCTGCTCTTCGGTCCAGGCACCGGTGTCCATCATGTACTCGCCGGTGGTCTGGTCCCTGGTGAGCTGCCGGAGCCGGCCCTTCCGCAGGTAGAACGCGCGACTGTCGCCCACGTGGACCACGTAGGCCCGAGGCCAGACCAGCATCGCCATCGTGAGCGTCGTGGCTGGCCCCGGCGCGGAGTTGCGCCCACCGGCGGCACTGCCACCGCCATGCTCTTCCTGGATGCGCCGGTGCGCATCGTGAACCGCGGCTTCCAGCTGCTCCAGGACGTCGTGCTCCTTGTCCGTGTCCATGTTGTTGAAGCAGCCCGCGGCCTCGCTGAGGAATTTCACCAGGGCAGTGATCGCCGTCTGACTCGCCAGCTCGCCGCCCGGCCCCCCGCCCACGCCGTCCGCGACGATGAAGAGCCACCCCTCCGGGCCGCGGAGCTCCTGGAATACGTCGGGGTCCGGCACACTGGTCTGCCGCACCTCCGCCGCTTTGAAGAGCCTCATGATCACGAAATGATCCTGGTTGACCTTGCGGCGCAGGCCGATGTCGGTCTGCCCGCAGGCGTCGACCCGCACCGATGTCGTCGCCGTCGCCGTCATGGCCGTGCCTCCTTGCTGGCGAGTGTCGCCCTGCCGAGCCGCCGGAAGGTCTCCTCGACGCCGTCGCCGGTCCTGGCGCTGGTGCGCACCAGGTCCCACTCGGCCTCCAGCGCCTTCTCGTCTCCCCGGCTGAGGGCCCACGAGCCGGTGAGGTCGCTCTTGTTGAGGGCCAGCACGCCCGGGACGTCGCCCGCGAACTCGCGCGCCAGCGCGCGCAGTTCGGGGAGCTGGTCGCAGGTCTCCTTCCGCGTGCCGTCGGCCACGTAGAGCACGGCATGGGCGCCGCGAAGGTAGCTGCCCGTGATGTCCTCGTGCTTGTCACGCCCCGCCAGGTCCCAGAGCACCAGCGTCAGGGCGGTGCCGTCCAGGTCCAGTGGCTTGCGCTCGATCTTGACGCCGACCGTCGAGAGATAGCGCTCCGAGAACATCGAGTGAACGTAGCGCTGCACCAGGCTGGTCTTGCCGGTGCCGAACACGCCGACCATGCAGACCTTCTTCTGGATCATTGCGACGGTTCCCCCCCGACCTGCGGACCAACGCTCACCCGGAACGATACGCTACGGTTGATGCGCGCACGATCCGCTGGCTTGCCTGCCGGGAGCGGGCGGGTGGTGCCAAGCGCACTCACGCTGGTCCCGCCGCGCGACACGCCCCGCACCGCGAGCGCGGCAAGCACCGCCTCCGCCCGGTCCCGGCTCAGGGCCTGGTTGGCAGTGTCGGACCCGGTCGGGTCGGTGCGGCCGATGAGCACGAGCGTGGCACGGGTCCCCAGCGCGGCCGCGCCGGCCTCGACCCGGCCGAAGCGTTCCGCCACCCTGTCTGCAGCACTCCGGGCGGTCGCGCCGAGCGCGGCTGAGCCCACGTCGAACAACACCTGCTCGCCCTCGATCTCCCGCTGCAGCTGGGCCAACTCCGGCGGCACTTCTGCCGTGACCCCGCTCAGGTCGAGTGCCGACACCCCAGGGACGCTTGCGGCCAGTCGCTCCGCCGAGACCACCCAGTCGAGCGGAGCGGAGCCGGTTGCCCGCAGCGTGTCCCCGGAGAGCGCCAGCTGCACACCGGCTGGCGGCGATAGACTCCGCCGGGCCCGGGCCAACACCAGTTCGGGGCGGAGCGAGAGATACGGTTCCCAGCGCTGCTCGATTCGCCCGGTGTCCACCGCCAGGCCGGCGAGCAGCACCGCGGGATCGGGCGCGAGCGGGTCGCGCAGCCCGGCGAAGCGCCAGCGGCCGCCGTCGCGCTCGGCCTGGGTGAGCACGATACCGGGCTCCGAGCGGAGCCGCGCCACCGCCCGGTCCCAGCGCAGGCGCGCCCGCAGCGCGAGCCCGCCAAGTACGACCACGAGGAGGAGTGCGGCAAGCGCCCAGGGAAGCCACACCACACGCTGGCGCCCCTCCCGTGGGTGGTCCGTCGCGATCTTCGTCGCGAGGCACTCCTCCAGCAGGGGCCGAGCCGACGCGAACTGCGCCGTGTCACCGTCAAAGTCGGCGAGCGCGCCCGCGAACTGGAGATGGATCGTCTCCAGCGTGTCCTGCAGCCGGGTCAGCAGGCTGTCGGGCGCCTCGCCGCGGACCACTGCCGCGATCAGCGCCTGCGGGCCCTGTTCCACCATCACCGTCAGCTCGCCCACGGAGAACCGGCGGAGCCCGCCGACCTCGCGCTCGCGCGCGAAGGAATCGGCCACGAAGTCGCGGATGGCGGTGAGCATTCCGGAGATGAGGTCGGCGTCGCTGGCCGTCAGCTCCGGCGCCACCGCGTGGGCCAGGAGCAGGCCGGTGTCACGGTCAATGAGGAAGACCTGCTCCACCCGGTAGACCAGCGCGTGACGGAGCACGATCTGGGCGTACGGGACCCCCGTGCGCCAGGCCTCGAGCCGCCACCGGAGCCCCCGAGGCGAGAAGCTGTGCTCGAGCGCGCGATTGATGGAGGAGACCAGGTCCGCCAGCGCCTCCGCGATCGCCTTCCGGATGGCGGGGCCGAGGACGGGGAAGATGGCGGTGGCGATGGGGCGGGGGTTCCGGCGCACCGACTCGCCGATGGCGTTCTCGACCGTCGGGGCGAGGGCGCGGGCGAGCTGGCGATCGCGCCCGGCACGGAGGGCGATGGCTTCCGGCAGCAGCTCGGCCAGCGCCTCGCGGTTAAGGCCCTCCGCGTCGAGCCGCCGCTCCAACTCCTCCAGTCGGCGCCGCTCGGCGCCGAGGATCAGTTCGCGCAGCTCCGCCAGGTCCGCCGCGGAGGCATCGTACTGCGCACTGGCGGAGGCCTGCTCCCAGGGTGCCCGCTCGTCGGGCATGGCTCAGCTCCGGGGGCCGTTCTTCCCCGTCGCGCCATCCGCTTCAGGCCCCCAGCCAATCCGGGAGGCCATTTCGGTCAGGAGGGCGGCGAGCGTTGTACTGTCGGTCTTGGTGGACATGAGCTCATGGTGCGACCGGCTCAATTCCGCGGTCAGCCGCTCGCCCAGTCTCGCCAGCTCGGCCGCCGCATTGGCGGACTGGGCGAGGAGCTGGTCGCGGAGGGCGGCGTCGGCCATGTTCCCATCCTCTTCCAGCTTGACGTGCCGCCGCTCCAGCGCACGGATCGCCTCCTTGATCTCGGCGGCCAGCGACTTGAGCTCCTCGACGCGCTTGGTCCGCTCGGCGGACAGCCGCTCGGTGAGGCCCTGTACTTCGCTCCGGATGAATGCGTCGAGCGACTCAGTCTGCCGGTTGAAGTCAGACCGGATGGTCTCGTGCTCCTGGCGGAGGCGCTCCTCCATGCCCTGGAGCCGGCTCTCGACCGCGCGCATCTGACTGCCGAACAGGATGTCGCGGACCTTGTCGAGGCTTTCGGGCTGAGGCTCGGTGAGCGCCGGGTCGGCGAACTGAACGCTGCCGGACTTGTGCTTGTCGGAATCGGGCTTGGACATGATCCGCTCACGGTGGGATTGACCCCGGGGATGGGACCGGGAGAGCTAACGTATCACCCGATTCGGGGATTGGCCAACCGGCCGGGTGGTTCGATCCCGGGAGGGGCAATTCAGCTGCGAGGGCGCTGCGCAGCTGCCCTCAGGGGACCGTGCGACTCTCCTCTCGCAAGACGGCCAGGCTCTTGGAGCCGACCGTGACCAGCGCCTCGAACCTCCCTGTCACGCCGATCTTCGAGCCGGTGCGAGGGGGGCTGGCCTGCTGACTCAGTACGGGGATGGTGCCCGTCGCGTCCCGGACCTGGTACGCACCGAGCCCGAACGCTCCCGCCGACTCCCGCACCTCCCCCTCGATGCGCACGGTCTTCCCATTGTACTTCGACGCATTGTCGAGCAGCTCGCCGATCGGCGTCACTGAAGCACATCCGGCGAGCACGGCGAGCGTGCCAGCCGACAGCACTAGTTGAGTCAAGCGGCGGAGGCGTTGGCTGGTGGTGTTCATGGTCTGCTCCGGAACGGTGTTCTCCCCTCAGTGGCGGTCTGTTGTCCGAATGGGGTACCCCGCGGCCCGGGGGCAGTTCTGCCTCACGCCGCCTCCCGCCTTCACGACGGGCGGCCCCCGGCCAGCGCCTCGGCCAAGGCGACCAAGCTATCGTACCGGCTCAGTCGAGTTCTTCCGCCGAGGGCACGTCAACCACCTCCACGGTTGCCAGAGGCCGGGTGCGTCGTGTCAGCCTTGGCTAGGCACGACGACCCCCCGCGCTCACCTCGGTGTCGGCACGCCGGCGTGAGGATGCCTGCGAGTATCCCCAGGACCACACCCAACCCGAGGAGCAGGGCCCACAGCGCCCTTCACGCCCAGGTGGTCACGACCTCGCACACCGGATCTCCCCACAAGTCGGTGCCGGTGCGCAGGCCGACTCCGCAATCGTTGCAGTAGATGGTCGACCAATGCCGTTCCCACGCAGACCCCGGCGGCGAGGACCAGCCCGCCTGCTCCCGGAACGGCAGCGTCATCGGTTTCCGGCACACTGGGCACCGAAGCCCTGTCCGGAAGAACCAGAAGAGGGTGCCAAGCACCGCAAGGGCCACCGAGGTGACCAGAAGTCCGCCGGGACGTACGCAAGCAAACGCGAACATGAGGATCATGACCCAGGCCATTCCGCGATAGCACCGGACAAGCGGCCCAAAAATCGAGCCCGCCGGGCCCATGCGGTAATGACCGCTGGGGTCAGTCTCCGCCTCCCAACAGTGGAAACGGTACTTGATGTACAACCGGTCATCCGGTCGGGGGCCATTCATGACCGCGGCGACGAACTCGGGTGGAGGGAGGTAGGAGTGAGCTGCCACATAGTGGCAGATGAGGGATGGGGCCGCATACACGATGCCGTTGCCGAGCACGCGTATCTCGCCATTGCCGAGAGGGCTCTTGAACCGCCTGAAGAGGTCAGAATAGGTGACGTCGCAGAAGCCGCAATCCTGGTGGCCGCACAGGAGGTTCACCAGCTTGTCCCTGACACAGAACGCGGCGAGGCGCTCAGGGAATCCAGCCGGCGCGTCGCCGGTCGGCATCGGGTGGGGCGGCTCCATCCAGCCAATGCTCACCAGCGGCAAACGGTTGAACCGGCGCTCCGTATCCGAAAACGTGTACTGGTATTCGGTGAGATCGGAGTGGTAAGCCACGGGTACCTCGATGCCTCATGTGTAGTGTCGCACACCACAGGGGCCTGGAATTGCCCCGGACAATCCTTGCCACCGACGGAACCGACGAAGGCAATGATGTGCGGCGCGAACTGGGAGCCCCGGATTGCTCCGGGGCTCCCTTGCTCCGACTACTACAGTCCGTTCGGATGGTTCAGGTCGGAATGCACCACCTTATCCGCGACCGCGTTGCCCAGCGCCAGTCCCGCCACCATGTCGAAGCGGTAGTGAATACCGCCGTAGAGGCGCGACAGGCTCGCCTCCTGCGACATCGCATCGAGGCTGGCCGCCTCCTGGGGGAAGAGGGCCTTGAGCACGCCACTCGATGAACCCGACACGCAGGAGTGTGCCGACGGATACGACGGGTGTGGTGGCAGGCCGATCGGCAGGGTGATGAGCGGATCGGCCTGTGGCGGACGGATGAACCAGTATTCATACTTCGCGTCGAAGCATCCCACCAATGCGTCGTAGACGGCGGCACTCATCATGAACATGATGCGCGCGGCCTGCGCGTCGCTTACATGGTAGCGCCGGATCAGCTCGACCGCCTTGTTGTTCCACGGCGCGTTGCGGCGTCCCGACTGCTGCAGGTTCCAGTACTGCGCAATCGCCAGCTGCTCCGCCGTCCTGGTATCGGAGATCTGGCGCACCTCTCCCAATGCCGCGAGGTACTCGGCCGAACCGAACGCGGGTGGCGGACCGGGACGGAACTCGTCGTCCGATGCAAGGAAGAATGCCCGCGCGCGATAGTTGCCCCGGACGATCGGACCACCACTCCACTTCCAGTAACCGTCACCGATCGGCGGCGTGCCCGGATCAGTCAGTCCCACCCCGTCGCTCGCGGCGTAGGCCAATACCTCGGCGGCCACGTCGGCACCCATCGCTGCCGCGTCCTCGAAATCGTCACTGTTGTGCCCCCTGCCCGTTTCCGGCGGGCTGGCCTGCTGCGCGGCGAGCGCGGCATTGATCTCGTCGACGTTGGCGGGGAAGAACGACCTCAGCACCGCCGCCGAGGCACCGCCGATTGCCGCGGACACCGACAGGCGATCGGGGTAGCGGCGATGGAAGCCGCCGGGACTGTAGTGCTGCTCGCGGTCGGGATCGTTTGCTGCCATTGCGGCGCGGAACTGGGCCATCGACAGGTAGGCGTACATACGCCCCTGGTCGATCGCCACCCGGTCGGCCAGCGAGGTGGCGAGTGCGTTCCAGCTCGCGGTGGCCCCGGCGTCCTGGTACTTGCTGGTTGCAGCCGTCTCACCCGACTGCTGGCTCGAACCTGTCGCGGTGGGTGTGGTTGTGGGCTCGCTGCAGCCGGCAGCGAGGGTGACACTGGCCAGGATGGCGAGTGCCCGGATGTGACTGCGCATGCGACCCCCTTGTCCGTGATGGTGGTGCGTGAGAACCCGCGAATCACCCCTGGGCCGGCTGCCCCATGGCGACGCCCCGGCCCGGGGATACATTGGGGACTAGCACGATCCCATTGTCCGACCGTCACCCAGCCGTTACTTCCGGCTGGTTGCGCCATGTTCACCCCCAACCGGGGTGGTGAATGTTCGAGCTGCGCACCCTCGGTAGCCTCGAGTTGCTCCGCACCGGCGAGGGCGATCCCCGCGCCATCCCGGTGCAGGCCAAGCGCTTGGCCCTGCTCGCGCACCTGGCTGCACTCCCTCCCAACACCTTCCGTCGCCGCGATACGCTGCTCCTCCTCTTCTGGCCCGAGCTGGACCAGGAGCATGCGCGCGGTGCCCTCCGGCAGGCCCTCCATTTCCTGCGAAAGACCCTGGGCGAGGGCGCGATCCTCACCCGGGGCGAGGACGAGATCGCCCTGGAACCCACCGCGGTCTGTTCCGATGCGCGCCGGCTCGAGGCGGCGGCCGCCCGCGACGAGCCGGAGGCCGTGCTCGCGCTATATCGCGGCGATTTTCTGGAGGGTGTGTTCGTTTCCGACGCGGCTCCCGAACTGGAGGACTGGATCTCGGCCGAGCGGATGCGATTGCGGGGACTCGCCGCCAGGGCGGCCTGGATGGCTTCGGAGCGGCCGGCCAATCGGGACAAGGTGGGCGAGCTGGTGCGTCAGGCAGTGCACCTTAGCGGTGATGACGAGGGCGCCCTCCGCCGGGGACTGAAGGTCCTCGACGGGATGGGTGACAGGGCTGGTGCCGCCGCGCTCTATGACGAATTCGCGCGGAGGGTGGCTCGTGATCTGGACGTGCAGCTCTCCACGGAAACGCGGAGCGTGATCAAGGCGCTGCGAGCCCGGCGTGCCTCGGGGCAGCATGACGGCACCGCGGCTGCACCGCCGGCACCCCCCGTCACCCCGGGGCACGAACCTGCGATGGTGGTGTCGCGGTCGGGCCGGCCCGGCAAGAGGCTGTTGCTGGCGGGCATCGTGGGTGCGTCGCTGGTGCCGGCGCTGGCGGCCTACATCGGTCCGCGCGGTGACGCGGGGAGAGACGGGTCCACCAACGCCGTCATGGTGATGCCATTTCGCGTGTCAGTGGCAGATTCGACACTCGTCTGGCTGGGCGATGGCATCGCTGAGCTGCTGACCGTTCGGCTGGTTGGCGCGGGGGGCATGGGCGCCGGCCACCGCGTGGAGGGCAGCGTCACCGGAACAAGGCAACACCTGATCCTGAGCGCCACGCTTTCGTCGGCCACCGGGTCGCTGCCGGCGACCCGCGCGAACGTCGAGGGAGCGGCCGACAGCATGCCGCAGCTGGCGGATCGCCTGGCAGTGCTGCTCCTGGGGATGAGCGCCGGGCTGGAGGGAGAACGACTGGCGTCCGTCGCCGGGGCGCCGCTGCCGGCCGCGCGCCGGTTCCTTGCCGGGCTGGCGGCGTCGCGCCGGGCGGACATGGACGGCGCGGTTCAACTGTACAATGAGGCGCTCGACCTGGATTCGTCCTTCACGATCGCGGGCCTGGAGGCCTGCCGGTTGTCGATGTGGAGGAGCTCATCAAAGCAATGGGAGCGTGGCTGCAACACCGCGCGGAGGGGACGAGCGCAGTTGAGTCCCGCCGATCGTGTCCTGCTGGATGCG
>JAGGAG010000010.1 GCA_017889745.1 Gemmatimonadota bacterium
ACCGTGGTCCTTGCGGCCGTCACCGTCTCCCCCAACATCTCCACGCTGCCGTTCTTCCCGCTCACGGTCGAATACCGCGAGAAGACCTATGCCGCCGGCAAGATTCCCGGCGGGTTCCTGAAGCGTGAGGGCCGTCCGTCGGACAAGGAAATTCTGGCCTGCCGGCTGATCGACCGCAGCATCCGTCCGCTCTTCCCCGAGGGCTTCAAGAACGAGGTCCAGGTCTTCGTCACCGTCCTGTCCGCCGACCAGGAAAACGACGCCGACGTGCTGGCCGCGCTGGCGACGTCCGCCGCGCTCGCGCTGTCGCCGGTACCGTGGAACGGTCCGCTGGCCGCCGTGCGGGTCGGCCGCGTTGACGGGCAGTGGATCCTGAACCCCACGTTCCCTCAGCTCGAATTCTCCACGATCGACCTCGTGGTCAGCGGGTCGCAGGACGCGATCTACATGGTCGAGGGCGGGGCGCTGGAGATCTCGGAGCAGGAACTGCTCGATGCGCTCAAGGTGGCGCAGAAGGGCATCCGCGACCTGGTCGCGCTGCAGAAGAAGGTCATCGACAAGGCCGGCGCGCCGAAGATGAAGTGGACCAGGCCCGAGCCGGATGCCGTGGTCGTGGCGCGCGTCCGCGCGCTGGCCGAGGGTTCGATGGCGAAGATGATCAACGCCAAGGACAAGGCGGGCCGGTCGGCCGCGGTGAAGGAACTGCGCCGCAGCGTCGCCGAGCAGCTCGCCGCCGAGTTCCCGGAGAAGGGCAAGGACATCGCGGCGGAACTGGACGAGATCGAGTACCGCACCATGCGCAACCAGGTGCTGACCAAGGGCGAGCGGGTCGACGGCCGTGACACGGACACGATCCGTCCCATCAGCATCGAGGCGGGCCTCCTGCCGCGCGTGCACGGGTCGGCGCTCTTCCAGCGCGGCGAGACGCAGGCGCTGGTGGCCGCGACGCTCGGCACGTCCGACGACGAGCAGCGTATCGACAGCATCGACTCCAACGTCGAGACCAAGAAGTCGTTCATGCTGCACTACAACTTCCCGCCGTTCTCCACCGGGGAAGTGAAGATGATGCGTGGCACCAGCCGCCGCGAAGTCGGGCATGGCGCCCTCGCGGAGCGCGCGCTGCAGGCGCTCCTCCCGGCCCATACCGACTTCCCATACACGCTCCGGATCGTCTCCGAGATCCTGGAGTCGAACGGGTCGTCGTCGATGGCGTCGGTGTGCGGCGGCTCGCTGGCCCTGATGGACGCGGGCGTGCCGATGAAGGCCGCCTGCGCCGGCGTGGCGATGGGCCTGATCAAGGAAGGCGACAAGGTGGCGGTCCTCACCGACATCCTCGGTTCCGAGGACGCGCTGGGCGACATGGACTTCAAGGTGGCCGGCACCGTGCAGGGCATCACCGCGATCCAGATGGACATCAAGATCGAGGGCCTGACCCTCGAGATCATGTCGGATGCGCTGGAGCGGGCGCGCAAGGGCCGGCTGCACATCCTCAAGGAGATGGCCAAGGTCCTGCCGTCGCCGCGTGCCGAGTTGTCGAAGTACGCGCCGCGCATCTTTACGCTGCAGATCAAGCCCGACAAGATCGGCGACCTGATCGGCCCGAAGGGCAAGACGATCCGGGGCATTCAGGAAGCCACGGGCGCCAAGATCTCCGTCGAGGACACGGGCATCGTCACCATCGCCGCCGTCGGCGGCGAGGCGGGCGACCGGGCCAAGGAGATGGTCATGGCCATCACCGCGGAGCCCGAGGTGGGCAAGATCTACGAGGGTCCGGTCAAGAGCACCACGCCATTCGGCGCGTTCGTGGAGATCATCCCGGGCGTCGAGGGCCTCCTTCACATCAGCGAGCTGCAGCACGGCCGGGTGGAGAAGACCGAGGACGTGGTGAAGAAGGGCGACGTAGTCAAGGTCAAGCTGCTGGAAGTCGACGACCGGGGCCGCATGAAGCTTTCCCGGAAGGCGTTGATCCCGAAGGAGTAGTCCCGTGCGCACCGAGCAGCTCGACGCCGGGCTCTTCCGCTCCACTGCGTCGAACGGGCTCGTGGTGCTGTCGGAAACCCTGCCCGGCGTCCGCTCTGCGGCCGTCGGGCTTTGGGTGCGGACCGCCAGCGCCCACGAGCCCGTCGGCCAGATGGGCATTTCCCACCTGCTGGAACACATGGTGTTCAAGGGCACCGAACGCCGGGGCGCGCGCGAGCTCGCCCTGGCGCTCGAGGAGCGTGGCGGGAGCCTGGACGCGTTTACCGGGCGCGATACCACGAGCTTCCAGGCGCACGTGCTCGACCGTGACCTGCCCCTCGCCGTGGACGTGCTGACCGACCTGGTACGGCGGCCGCTGCTGCGCGAAAGCGACCTCGAACTGGAGCGGAAGGTCATTCTCGAGGAGATCAGCGGGGTAGACGATACTCCCGACGACCTCGTGTTCGAGCTGCATGCCCGGGCGCTGTGGCCCGAGCATCCCTACGGCTATTCGATCCTCGGCACCCGGGAGACGGTGAGTGCGCTCTCCGCGGCCGACGTGCGGCAGCTGCACGACGAAGCGTACTTCCCGGGCAACTGCGTCATCGCCGCGGCGGGAAACCTGGAGCACGAGGTGCTCCTGGCGGCGCTGGACCACGAGGGCTGGTTTGCCGGTGCGGCGCGGCCCGCGCGCAACGCGGTGTCGGCGGCGCCCGCACAGCGCGGCGTCGTCAGCAACGCCGCGCGCGACACCACACAGTCGCATATCGTGCTCGGCACCGACACATTCAGCATCGGCGATCCCCGGCGCTTCGCCATGTCGATCCTGGTCAACGCGCTGGGCGGCGGCATGTCGAGCCGGCTGTTCCAGCGTGTCCGGGAGGAGCTTGGCCTCGCCTACGCCGTATATGCCTACAGCCAGTTCCATCAGGGCACCGGGCAGCTGGGCATCTACGTCGGCACCAGGCCGGACACAGCCGACGCGGCGCTGGAGGCCATCCAGCAGGAGCTGCGGCACATGGCGGCGTCGGGGCTGGATGCCGCGGAGCTGGCGGTCGGCAAGCGCCAGCTGCAGGGGCAGCTCATGCTGGCCCTGGAGAGCCCCGGTGCTCGCATGAGCCGGCTCGCGAACTTCACGCTGCATCGCGAGCGGTATCGCACGCTCGACACGATCATCCAGGAGATCGAGGCGGTGCCGGCGGCGCAGGTTGCGGCGGTGGCGGCGGAATTCCTCGATCCCGAGCGACAGACGGTGCAGCGGCTGGGACCAGAGAAACCGTGAACAGTCAACGGTGAACGGTGAACGGGTCGTGATGCCCCGTTTGCCGTTCACAGTTCGCCGTTCACCATGGAGCGCAATCTCAACGGACGGGAAGAGCCATGCTCATCGGCGTACCGAAGGAAATCAAGACGAACGAGAACCGCGTGGCGCTGGCGCCGGCCGGCGCCGAGGCACTCGTGGGGCAGGGTCACACCGTGTTCATCGAGCAGGGTGCCGGGATCGGGAGCGGATTCGCCGATGAGACGTACGTCGCGGCCGGGGCGCAGACCCTCGCTACCGCCGACGAGGTGTGGAAACGGGCCGAGATGATCATGAAGGTGAAGGAGCCGATCGAGGTGGAGTGGCCCCGGATGCGCGCAGGCCAGGTCATCTACACCTACTTCCACTTCGCGGCAGCCGAGGCGCTCACGAAGGCCGTGATCAAGTCGGGCGCGATCGCGGTGGCCTACGAGACGGTCCAGCTGCCTTCGGGGGAACTTCCCCTGCTGACGCCCATGTCGGAGGTGGCAGGCCGGATGGCGGTGCAGCAGGGTGCCAAGTACCTGGAAAAGGTGTTCGGCGGCACGGGCGTGCTGCTGGGCGGAGTTCCGGGCGTGGCGCCGGGCGGCGTAGTGATCATCGGCGGTGGCGTGGTGGGGATCAACGCGGCCAAGATGGCGGCGGGCCTGGGCGCGCACGTTACCATCCTCGACATCTCGCTCGACCGCCTGCGCTACCTGGACGACGTACTGCCGGCCAATGTCGACACCCTCTATTCCAATCGCTTCAACATCCTTGAGGCGATCAAGCGCGCCGACCTGGTCATCGGGGCCGTGCTGCTGCCTGGCGCCAAGGCGCCGAACCTGGTCAAGCGGGGCGACCTCAAGCTCATGCGGCCCGGGGCCGTGATCGTGGACGTGGCCGTGGACCAGGGCGGGTGCGTCGAGACCATCAAGCCCACGACGCACGAGAACCCGACCTACTTCGTCGACGGCATCCTCCATTACGGCGTGGCCAACATGCCGGGGGGCGTGCCGCGCACGTCCACGCTGGCCCTCACGAACGCCACGCTGCCCTACGGGATGAAGCTGGCGCGCATGGGGTGGAAGGAGGCCTGCCGGGCCGACGGTGCGCTCCGCCTGGGCCTCAACGTCGTGGAGGGCAAGGTGGTGTATCCTGGCGTCGCCGAGGCGTTTGGGCTGCCCGTGGTGGACGTGGCGGCGGTACTGGCCTAGGATGATCGACGTCGAAATCGTCCGGCTGCCCCACGGGGAGGGCCTGCCCGAACCCGTCGCTGCCACCGCCGGGGCGGCGGGTTACGACATCGCGAGCGCGGACGACGTGGAACTGGCCCCGGGCGCACGGCAGCTGGTGCGCACGGGCTTCGCCATCGCTGTCCCGGCCGGGTTCGAGTGCCAGATCCGGCCCCGCTCCGGCTTGGCCCTCAAGCACGGCGTGACGCTGCCCAACACCCCGGCCACCATCGATAGCGACTACCGGGGTGAGTTGAAGGTGGCGCTGATCAACCTGGGCGCGGAGCATTTCCGGGTTACCCGCGGCATGCGCATTGCCCAACTGGTGTTCGCCCGGGTGGAGGCCGTGTGCTTCCGCCGGGCCGAGGAGTTGGGGGCCACCGGCCGGGGGGAGGGGGGCTTCGGCAGCACCGGGCACTGACGACTATTGCCTTGGTGTGTTGATTGACAACACCCCCTGCCGTAAGTTTCGATCTCACTTGATCTAAAGCGTTCCCCGGGCGGTGAAAATGTCACGGTTCAATCTCGGCTCATTCCTCCCTGCAAATGAAATTGCGGTGGATCTCGGTACTGCCAACACCCTCATCTACGTGAAGGGTGAAGGGATCGTGCTCAACGAGCCCTCCGTGGTGGCGATCGAGAAAGCGACCGGCAAGATCAAGGGCATCGGGCTCGAGGCAAAGCGAATGCTCGGGCGCACGCCTGATGGCATTCTCGCGGTGCGGCCACTCAAGGACGGCGTGATCGCCGACTTCGATGTCACCGAGAAGATGCTGCGCTACTTCCTCAAGACCATCATCGACAAGCACATCTTCCGCGTGAAGCCGAAGGTCATCGTGTGCGTGCCCTCGGGCATCACCGAAGTGGAGCGGCGCGCGGTGCGCGACTCGGCCGAGACCGCGGGCGCGAAGCAGGTGCTGATGGTGGCGGAGCCCATGGCCGCGGCGATCGGTGTCGGCCTCCCGGTGGAAACGCCGACCGGCAACATGGTCATCGACATCGGCGGGGGCACCACCGAGATCGCAGTCATCGCGCTCTCCGGTATCGTGTCGGACACGTCGATCCGCACCGGCGGCGACGAGCTCGACCAGGCCATCGTGCAGTTCATGCGGAAGAACTACAACCTGCTCGTCGGAGAGCCCACCGCCGAGATGATCAAGATCAAGATCGGGTCGGCGGCGCCGGTGGGCGAGGAGCGGGAAATGGAAGTGAAGGGCCGCGACCTCGTGTCGGGCATCCCGAAGACGGTACGGGTGCACTCGAGCGAGATCCGCGAGGCGGTGCAGGAACCGATCCAGCAGATCGTCGATGCCGTGCGCCGCGCCCTCGAGATCACGCCGCCCGAGCTCGCGAGCGACATCGTCGACCGCGGCATCGTCATGACCGGCGGCGGCGCCCTCATCCGCGGACTCGACGTGCTGCTGCAGCAGGAGACCGGGCTGCCGATCCACGTGGACGAGGATCCGCTCACCTGCGTCGTTCGCGGCACCGGCCGTATTCTCGACGACTTCGAGAAATTCCGCAGCGTTCTTTCCGCCTGATCCATGGCGCGGGGCACGGAACGCTGGGAGTCGCGCCGTGACACATGGCTGTTTGCCGGGTGCATGCTGCTCTCCGTCGTGGCGCTGCTCATGCCGGCCAGCTGGGGCACGACCGTCGCGGCCGCGTTGCGCACCACCGCGCTGGCGCCGTTCGTCTGGCTGCAGGAACTGGCCGCCGAGGGCCGCACCAGCCGCAGCCGCTTCCGGGCCGTCGCCTCGGAGCGAGATTCGCTCGCCGAGCTGAGCCGCACCCTCTCCGGCCTGGTGGAAGAGAATGCGCAGTTGCGCAGCCTCCTCGACCTCACCGTTCGCACCGGCCCCGGCTTCATCCCCGCCGAAGTCCTGCACCAGACGCTTCCGACCGACGGCCGCACCCTCCTGCTCGACGCCGGCAGGGCAGATGGCGTGTCGGCGCTCGATCCTGTCGTGACGCCCGAAGGGCTGATCGGCGCCGTCCGCGAAGTGGATCAGCACACCAGCATCGCGATGACGTGGGCGCACCCGGAGTTCCGCGTGAGCGCCGTGTCGGCCAACGGGCAGGTGGCCGGCATCGTGGGCCCGACGTCCACCGGCGACGCGAGCCGTACCAGTCTCGAGTTCCGCGCGATCACCTACCGGGACACCCTGGCGGACGGCGCCGTGGTCGTCGCCTCCGGGCTTGGCGGCGTGTATCCGCGGGGCGTGCCGGTCGGGACGGTCGTGGGCGTGGAGCGGGAGCAGCAGGGCTGGGAGCGGGTCTACCGGCTCCGTCCGGCGGCCCAGCCGAGTGTCGCAGGACACGTCCTGATCCTGCACGGTGCCACACCCCTCCGGATCCCGGCGGCGTTCGCGGTACGGCCTGACTCGACGGACTCGATGCCGGCTGCCCCCCCGGCGGCCGTTGCGGCGCCCCAGGCGGCGCCCATGGACTCGGCGGCCAAGGCTCGCCGCCGCCGGCGGCTCCGGGCTGATTCCGTGGCCGCAGCGGCCGCTGCGGAGGCTGCCGGGCCCGCGGAGCCCGCCGCATCGCCCCCGCCGGCAATGCCGCCCGCCGCCGTCCCGGCCGTCGGCGACACCGGCGGAGGCACCCGGTGACGAGCGCCAAGGCGGCCAACCGGCTCCAGCTCACCGTGGCGCTGGGGCTGCTGCTCTTCCTCCAGTTCTACGTGCGTCCACGCCTCTTCGAGGGCCGCTACGCCCCCGACTTCGTGATGATCGGCCTGGTGCTCCTGGCGCTTCGCAGCGGGCCCGGCGTGGGCGCGCTGGCGGGCTTTCTCGTGGGCCTCGCCAGCGACGCCCTCAGCCCCGCCCGGTTCGGGGCCGCGGCGCTGGCCAACACCATGGTGGGCTACCTGGCGGCGCAGACGAGAGCCTTCTTCTTCGCCGACAACGTGCTGGTCAACGCCGGCTTCCTCTTCGGCGCCGTGTGGCTGCGCGACCTGATCGTGCTGGTGGCGAGCGGCTCGGGCGACCAGGGGCTCGCGACGTCGCTCCTGATCGACGCGCCGCTGCAGGCGCTGACGACCGCGCTGGCCGGGACGGTGCTGCTGGTGCTGTTCGGTGGATGGTTCCGGATCCGGCTGGACCAGCAATGAACCACCTGGATCCCACTGAGCTGCAGCGCCGGGCGAGCGGGGCGCGCTGGATCGTCGCGGTCGCGTTCCTGGTGCTGGCGGGCGCGTTCTTCCGCGCGCAGATCATCCAGCACGAGAAGTACCAGCTGCGCGCCGAATCCAACCGGCTGCGGCCGGTGCCGCTGCCGCCGCCGCGCGGCGCGATCCTCGACCGCAAGGGTGAGGTCATCGCGGAGAACCTGCCGGGCTACACGGTCAAGCTGATCGCCACCAACCCGGACTCGCTGCGAGCCGTGCTGCGCCGGCTCGCCACGGTGGTGCCGCTCGACAGCGCGGGCATCAGCGACATCGTGCGCCGGTGGCGGGGCGCGCGCTACCAGCCCGCCCCCGTGTTCGGCGAGGCCTCGTTCGAAACGGCGAGCCGCCTCGAGGAGCATCGGGCACTCCTGCCGGGACTCGTCCTCCAGTCCGAGCCGCGGCGGCTCTATCCGGCCGGCAAGGCCGTGGCGCACGTCGTCGGGTACGTGTCGGAGGTGACTGACGCGGAGCTCACGTCGGAGCGGTTCCCCGGGGCGCAGTCGGGGTCGATCGTCGGGCGCGCCGGCATCGAGCGCGAGTACGACGATACGCTGCGGGGCCGGGAGGGCGTGCGCTACATCGAGGTCAACGCCCGGGGCGGGCTTGTGCGCAACGAGGCGAGCGCGGCGTCCCTGGCGCCCGTGGCCGGCCGCGTGCTCCACACCACCATCGACCTCGACCTGCAACGGTACATTGACAGCATCTGGCCGGCCGGCGTCCGTGGCGCCATGATCGCAATGACCCCGCAGGGCGAGATTCGCGCGCTCTACTCGGCGCCGTCGTACGATCCCAACCTCTTCGCCAGCGGCATCTCCAGCGCCGACTACAGGAATCTCGTTACCGACGAGGCCAACCCGCTCATCAACCGCGCGATCAACGGGCGCTACCCGCCCGCCTCGCCGTTCAAGCTCGCGATCGCGGCGATGGCGCTGCGGCGCGGCGTGGTCGGCTTCGATACCCACATGCCGGTGTCCTGCAACGGCGGGTACCGGCTCGGCAACCGGGTATTCAAGTGCTGGAAGAAGGAGGGCCACGGCTCGCTCGACCTGATCGGCGCGGTGGCCAAGAGCTGCGACGTGTACTTCTACCAGCTGGGCCAGCGGCTGGGCTTGGACGCGATCATCCAGGACGGCGCGCTCATGGGCTTCCGCGAACGCAGTGGCGTGGACCTGCCGAGCGAGCAGGAGCCGATCTTTCCGGCGGACCAGTCATACTTCGACAAGCGCTATGGCGCGCGCAACTGGAGCGCGCCGGCCACGGTGCTCAATTTCGCGATCGGCCAGGGCGAGAACACGCAGACGCTGATCAACATGGTGAAGTTCTACGCCGCGCTGGCCGGCGACGGCAAGGTGCGCGCGCCTTACGTGGTGCGGGAATCGGCTGAGCCGAAGCACGACCTCGGGCTCTCGTCGGAAAAGCTCGCGGGGCTCCGCACGGCGCTCATCGCGGTGGTGGAGCAGGGCACGGCACGGGGCAGCCGGCAGGTCAACCTCGCCGTCGCGGGCAAGACGGGCACGGCCCAGAACTCCCATGGCAAGGACCACGGCTGGTTCATCGGCTTCGCGCCGGCCGACAATCCGACCATCGTCATCGGCGCCATCATGGAAGCGGCGGAGCACGGCACCAACGTGGCGCCGTACGTGGTCAAGGCGCTGAGCCGGTATGTCCTGGGTCCGAGCGCGCCGCCGCCCACGCCGGCCGAGCTTCAGCTGCCGGTGGACAGCGCGCCCCGGGACGTGCCGGCTACCGATACCGGCGTCCCGGCGCCGGTGGCGCTCCGGTCGGCTGGGGTGACGCCATGAGGGCCGTGGGCTCCTTCGACCGCACACTGGCCATCACGACGTTGCTGCTCGTCGCGTTCGGCCTGGCCATCCTCTATTCGGCCGGGCAGACCGACGTGCCCACCCGGGCCGCGGGGGTGTGGTTCCGCCAACTCGTGTGGAGCGGCATCGGGTTCACGGTGGCGCTCCTGATCTACCAGGTCTCGCCGCGCATCCTGGAGTGGGTGGCGCCGGCGCTGTACGGGTTCGGCATTCTCCTGCTGCTGATCGTGCTCGCGGTTGGCACCGGTGCGGGCACGGCCGAATCGAGCCATAGCTGGCTCTCGATCGGAGGCCGCCAGATCGGGCAGCCGTCGGAGTTCGCCAAGATCGCGACGGTGCTGATGCTGGCCCGGCACCTGTCCGGACTGCGCGAGCCACCGCGATCGCTGCGCGACCTCGTGGTGCCCGGCCTGATCGTCGGCGTCCCGTTCCTGCTCGTCCTCAAGCAGCCCGACCTCGGCAGTGCCCTGGTGTTCGTGGGCATCCTGTTCGCCATGCTCTACTGGGCCGGTGCCCGGCCGCTGCTGCTGTTCCTCATCGCCTCGCCGGGATTCAGCCTGCTGCTGGGATTCAGCACGCTGGGCTGGACGCTGTGGATGATCGCGCTGTTCGCAGTCCTCGCGTTCTACCGCCCGTACATCCTGGATTCCGTGATTGTCTACCTCGCGAACGTCGTGATGGGCGCCATCGCGATCCCCATCTGGAGCCGGCTCCACCCGTACCAGCAGAACCGGCTGCTGACCTTCCTCAATCCCGAGGTCGATCCGCAGAAGGCGGGCTACCACGCCATCCAGTCGAAGGTCGCCATCGGCTCGGGCGGCTGGTTCGGCACCGGGTATACCCAGGGTCCACAGAAGCGGCTGGCGTTCCTCCCCGAGCAGCATACCGACTTCGTGTTCTCGGTCGTGGGGGAGGAACTGGGCTTCATCGGGGTGATGGCGGCACTCATCCTGTTTGTCGTGCTCTTCCTCTCACTGGTCCGGATTGCGCGTCGCGCCTCCGACCCCTTCTCGAGTCTCACGGTGTTCGGCATCCTGGGGCTGCTCTTCACGCACGTGTTCGAGAACGTCGGGATGACGGTGAACGTGATGCCGATTACAGGCATCCCGCTGCCGTTCTTCTCGTATGGCGGGTCGTTCTTCCTTATCTGCTGCGCCTGCATCGGCATTGCGTTCCGGGTCGCGGCCGAGTCGGATCGCTCAGCGTATCACGAGTTTTGACAACAACTTAGCCTCAAGGGTCTGGCGCGGATCGGGCCGGGGTGCAAGATTCTACCGGTTGTCGGGAGCCGGGTGCACGGTGCCGTACGACCCCCAAGGCAAACACTCATCTATGGCTGTGATGGCCTGGTTCAAGAAGGAACGAAAGCCCCGCGCCTCGAAGCGCGAACGCCTGGAGATTCCGGCGGACGCGTGGGAGAAGTGCGAGAACTGTGGCCACCTCGACCTTCGGGAGAAATTCGAGCGTGCCTACAGCGTGTGCCCCGAATGCGGGCGGCACCGTCGGATATCGGCGGAGGAGTACATCGAAATCCTTGCCGATGAGGGCACCTGGAGAGAGCTGTATTCCAACCTTCGTTCCGCCGATCCCCTGCACTTCGAGCATTACGCCGATCGATTGGCCGCCGCCCGCCGCAAGGCCGGTGACGCCGACGCGATATACTCCGGCTGGGCCAAGATCGACGGGCTTCCGTTCCACCTGGGCGTGATGAATTTCGCCTTCATGGGCGGGTCGATGGGTTCGGTCGTGGGGGAGAAGATCGCCCGGCTGGCGCGCCGGTCGACGGACAAGAAGGTGCCGCTGGTGCTCGTGAGTACGTCGGGCGGGGCACGGATGCAGGAGGGCGTGCTCTCCCTCATGCAGATGGCGAAGACCTCGGCGGCCATCGCGCAGATGCGTGAGGCGGGCCTCCCCTACATCAGCATCCTCACCGATCCCACCACTGGCGGCGTCTCGGCATCCTACGCGATGCAGGGGGACGTCATCCTGGCCGAGCCCGGCGCCGTCATCGGGTTCGCCGGGCAGCGCGTGATCAAGCAGACCATCGGGCAGGACCTTCCCGAGGGCTTCCAGACCGCGGAGTTCCTGCTGGAGCACGGCCAGATCGACGACGTGGTGCCCCGCGGTTCGCTCAAGGAAACGACCGCGCGGCTGCTGCGGCACATGCAGGGTCAGCGACCGCATCCGGAGAGCGAAGTCCACTAAGCTTCGGCACCGGATCCCGGGTGGCGTCCCAGCGCCCCGCCTGCTCACCGGGCGGGGCGCTTTCGCTACCGGGACCCGACGACGCGGCCCTTCTGCCGGGGATCCATGGCCACCGCCACTGCCTATGCCGACGCGCTCGAGTTCCTGTTCCCGCGCGTCACTACGATCAAGTTCGGGCTCGACACGACCCGGACGCTGCTGAGCGCCGTCGGCGATCCGCACCTGATGATCCCGGCGGTCCACGTGGGCGGGACCAACGGGAAGGGCAGCGTGGCGAGCCTCGTGGCGTCGGCGCTGGGGGAGATGGGCTGGAAGGTCGGGCTCTACACCTCGCCGCACGTGGTGTCCTTCCGCGAACGCATACGGGTGGCCGGGATCCCGATCTCCGAGGAAGCGGTGGCGATGTGGACGGCGAGGCTCCGCCCGCTGATCGAGGCGCACGGCGCCACCTTCTTCGAGGCCACCACGGCGATGGCGTTCGCCGACTTCGCGTCGCGGGGAGCGGAGGTCGCCGTCATCGAGGTGGGCCTCGGCGGGCGCCTGGACAGCACCAACGTGCTGCAGCCGCTGGTCAGCGTGGTCACCAAGATCGAGGTCGATCACGTCAGGTACCTGGGAGACACGTTGGAGCTAATCGCCGGCGAGAAGGCGGGTATCGCCAAGCCGGGCGCACCCTTCGTGATCGGCGAGGCACGCCCGGAGATCGTCGCGGTGCTCTGCCGCGAGGGCCAGCGCTACGTGAGCGCGCTCGAGCGGGGCGCTGTGCTCGATGCCCGGCCGGTGCCGCCCGATGCGGAGTGGAAGGGCCCGCTCCGTCTCGAGGGGCCGCACCAGCGGCGCAACGCGGCGGTAGCACTGGCCGCGCTCGACGCGCTCCCTGCCACCTGGCGGCCCGAGGCGGCCGCGGTGGAGCGCGGCTTTGCCGAGGCATTCATCGCCGGCCGGCTCGACCGGCGGGGCCGGTACCTCTTCGACGTGGCCCACAATCCCGACGGCGTGCGCACTCTCGTGGCGGCGCTCGACGCGCAGCGTCCACCCGGACCGGTCCACGCTCTGGTCGCCATCCTCGGCGACAAGGACTGGCCGGAGATGCTGCGCAGCCTGGATGGGACCGTCGAGCGTGGCGTGCTGACCGTGGCACCAACCGCAGCCGGGCGGGGCTGGAACCTCGAGGCGCTGGAGCGATGGCTGCGCGACCGGTCAGCCGGCGCCGGACGCGTGCAGTGGGCGATCGAGCCGGATCTCGGCCGCGCGGTCGAGCGCGCGCAGGAGGGGGCGGGGACCATCCTGGTGACCGGCTCGTTCCATACGGTGGGTGACGTAATGCACCTGCTGGGACTCGACCCCTGAGCATGGCGGTTCGAGCCTTGAGGGCCGACCCCTCACTCCTTACCCCTCACGCTGATATCTTGTCGCCCATGCAACTCCAAGCCCTGCCGGGCTTTCGCGATTTTTTCCCGGCCGACCACACCATCCGGACCCACATCTTCGCCGCCTGGCGCACGGTGGCGACCCGGTACGGCTTCGAGGAATACGACGGGCCGCCGCTCGAGCCGCTCGAGCTGTACACCGCGAAGAGCGGGGAGGAGATCGTCGGCCAGCTCTACAGTTTCGAGGACAAGGGCGGGCGGCAGGTGTCGCTGCGGCCCGAGATGACGCCGACGCTGGCGCGCATGGTGGCGGCGCGCGCGAACGGGCTCCGCAAGCCGATCCGATGGTTCTCGATTCCGCAGCTGTTCCGCTATGAGCGACAGCAACGCGGCCGCCTGCGGGAGCATTTCCAGCTCAACTGCGACCTGATCGGAGAGCCGGGGCCGGGCGCCGATGCCGAGGTGATCGCGCTTGCGATCGACGTGATGCGCGCGCTCGGCCTGACGGCGGGCGACTTCAAGGTGCGGCTGTCCGACCGCCGCATCCTCGAAGCGCTGCTGCGCCATCGGCAGCAGAGCGATGCCCAGGTCGCGGTGTGGCACCAGGTGCTGGACAAGCTGGCGCGCACCCCGGACGCGGTGTCACGGCAGAAGCTGCGTGAGGCCGGCGTGGCCGACGCCGATGCCGATGCGATCATGGGGCTGGCGCAGGCGAAGGCGTGGGAGCCGCTGGCGGCGCCGTCGCTGGCGGCGGCGAGCGCGTCGCTGCTCGAGGTGGTGCGGCTCCTGAACGTGATGGGGCTCGGCGACTACGTCGAGCCCGACTTCACCATCGTGCGCGGCCTGGCCTACTACACCGGCACGGTGTTCGAGCTCTTCGATACCCGCGGTGAGTTGCGCGCCATCTGCGGGGGCGGCCGGTACGACAGCCTCGTCGGCGCCATCGGGGGCGCCGACCTGCCGTGCGTCGGTTTCGGCATGGGCGACGTGGTGCTGGGTGAGCTGCTGAAGGACCGGGGACTGCTCCCGTCGACCGACGCCCGGCTGGACGTCTTCGTGGCGACCGTCTCGGAGCAGGATCGCGCCGATGCGCTGGCGCTGGCGCACGAACTGCGCGACGCCGGGCTCAGCGTGGAGTACGCGCTGGCGCCGCAGGCGCTGAACAAGCAGCTCAAGCACGCCGACGCGCGCGGCGCGCGCTGCGCCGTCGTCATCGGTCCCGACGATCGCGCACGCGGCGAAGTGCAGGTCAAGGACCTGGCGAGCCACACGCAGCTGGCCGCGAAGCGAACGGACGCCGTGGGCGCTGTCGCCGCGCTATTGGCCCGGTGACTACGGCATTTTCTCTCTGGAGTACGGATGGCTGACAACAAGGCACTGACCCCGCGCGCAACCGACTTCAGCGCGTGGTACAACGAACTGATCATGAAGGCGCAGCTCGCCGACTACAGCCCGGTGCGCGGCTGCATGGTCATTCGCCCCAACGGGTACGCCATCTGGGAGCAGATGCAGGCGGCGCTCGACCGGATGTTCAAGGACACCGGCCACCAGAACGCGTACTTCCCGCTCTTCATCCCGCAGAGCTTCCTCGCCCGCGAGGCGGAGCACGTCGAGGGCTTCGCCCCGGAAACGGCCGTGGTGACGCATGGCGGCGGCAAGCTGCTGGACGAGCCGCTGGTCGTCCGTCCCACGTCGGAGACGATCATCTACGCGATGTACGCGAAGTGGATCCAGAGCTACCGCGACCTCCCGCTGCTCATCAACCAGTGGGCCAACGTGGTGCGCTGGGAGCTGCGCACGCGGCTGTTCCTGCGGACCACCGAGTTCCTCTGGCAGGAGGGCCACACCGCGCATGCCACCGAGGCGGAGGCGGAGGCGGAGACGCTGATGATCCTCGGCCTCTACCGCAACTTCATGGAGCAGTGGATGGCAATGCCGGTGCTGACCGGCCGCAAGACCAACAGCGAGCGGTTCGCCGGCGCGCTGCGCACGTACAGCTGCGAGGCGCTGATGCAGGACAACAAGGCGCTGCAGGCGGGCACGAGCCACAACCTGGGGCAGAACTTTGCCCGGGCCTTCGAGGTGCGGTACCAGAGCCAGGAAGGGAAGGAAGAGTACGTCTGGAACACCTCATGGGGAGTGTCGACGCGGCTCGTCGGTGGCCTCATCATGACGCACGGCGACGATACCGGGCTCATCTGCCCGCCACGCCTGGCGCAGTACCAGGTGGTGATCGTGCCGATCTACAAGGCGGACGCCGAGCGCGCCGCCATGCTCGAGGCTGCCGACAAGGTCAAGGCGGAACTGCAGACGGCCGGCATCCGGGTGCACATCGACGGGCGGGAAGGGATCAAGCCCGGTGCCAAGTACTACGAGTGGGAGACGCGCGGCGTGCCGTTCCGGTTCGAGCTTGGGCCGCGCGACGTGGCTGGCGGCACGGTCATGCTGGCCCGGCGCACCGGTGGCGCCAAGGAACCGCTGTCGCTCGAGGGGATCGGCCCCCGCATGGTGCAGGAGGTGGGGCGGATGCAGCACGACCTGCTCAACGCGGCGACGCTCCGGCGGGAGCACAACAGCTTCCGGCACCCGGAGACCAAGCAGGCGTTCATCGACTACCTGGAGGGGGGCGGCGGCTTCGTGTACGCCGGGTGGTGCGGTGACCCCGCGGTGGAGGCCGAGATCAAGGAGCAGACGAAGGCGACCATCCGCGTCATTCCCGACGCCGAGTTCCGCTCCTCGGAGGCGCCGGCGAAATGCATCTGGACCGGCCGCCCGGCCGTGGCCGAGGTGGTGTGGGCGAGGGCGTACTGACGGTGGCCGCGCGCCAGGCGGACGGGCTGGCGGCACCCGGGCTGGCAGCGGACCCGGCACTGCTGCTCGGTGACGCGGGACTGTCGCGGCACGAGGGCGCACTCGTGGATGGCGGGGTGACCCTCACGAGCGTAGCGCGGGAGTTCGGCACGCCGGCCTACGTCTATAATGCCGACGTGATCCGGCGGCAGTTCCGGGAGCTGGACGAGGCCCTGGCGGGCGTGCCGCATCGCATCTGCTTCGCCGTGAAGGCCAACAGCAACCTCGGCGTGCTGCGGGTGCTGCGGGACCTCGGTGCTGGCGCCGACATCGTGTCCGAAGGGGAAATGGCGCGGGCCCTCGCCGCGGGATTCCCGGGCGATCGCATCGTGTTCAGCGGTGTGGGCAAACGGGAGGACGAGCTCCGCGCTGCGATTGGCGCTGGCATCGGGCATGTGAACGTGGAATCGATGGCGGAACTCGAGCTGTTGGCGCACCTGGCCGCGGGCGCGACCGCGCCGGTGCCGGTCGGCATCCGGGTCAATCCCGATGTCACGGCCGAGACCCACCCCTACATCTCCACCGGCAAGCGCGGCATCAAGTTCGGGATTCCGCTGGACCAGGTGCGGCCGGCGGCGGCGGTGATCCGGGCGCATCCGGGGCTCGAGCTGGTGGCGCTCGCGATGCACATCGGCAGCCAGCTCACCGATACGCAGCCGTTCGCCGAAGGTGCCGCGAGACTGGTGGACCTGGTGCATGCCGTGCGCGCCGACGGAACGACCACGCTGCGAGAATTCGACGTCGGCGGCGGCCTGGGCATCCGGTACCACGAGGAGATCGCGATTTCTCCCCGCGACTTCGCCGCGGCGCTCGTGCCCCTCGTGGAGCCTACCGGCCTCACCCTGTACCTCGAACCGGGGCGCTTCCTCGTCGGGGCGTGCGGCGTCCTGCTCACCAGGGTGCTCTTCCGGAAGCACTCGGGGGGAAAGGAGTTCGTCATCGTCGATGCGGGGATGAACGATCTCGAGCGGCCGAGCCGGTACCAGGCCTACCACGCCATCATTCCGGTGCAGCAGAGGCCGGGCGTGCCCTTCGTGGCCGATGTGGTGGGGCCGGTGTGCGAGACGGGCGACTTCTTCGCCCTCGATCGCGACCTGGCCCCCGTGGCACCCGGCGACCTGGTGGCCGTCCTCTGCGCGGGCGCATACGGGTTCGTCATGGCGTCGAACTACAACACGAGGCCACTGCCGCCGGAGGTGATCATCGATGGCGGCCGGGCCTGGCTGTCACGGCCGCGCCAGGCCTTAGCCAGCCTCTACAGCAGTGAACGCGTCACGAGCGAGGAGCGGTGAGCGACCAGCACGACAGGATCCTGATACTCGACTTCGGTTCGCAGGTTACGCAGTTGATCGCGCGACGCGTGCGCGAAGCGCACGTCTACTGCGAGATCCATCCCAACGACGTGAGCGACCAGTTCATCCGGGACTTCAGACCCAGGGGCATCATCCTCTCCGGCAGCCACGCCAGCACCTACGAAGACCGCGACCTGCGCGCCCCACAGGCGGTGTGGGACGCCGGGGTTCCGGTCCTGGGCATCTGCTACGGGATGTTCACGATGGCGGTGCAGCAAGGCGGCCAGGTCGAACCCAGCACCCACCGAGAATTCGGCTACGCCGAGGCTCGCGCGCACGGGCACACGAGACTGCTGAACGGCATCGAGGACTTCAGCACACGGGAAGGCCACGGGATGCTGAAGGTCTGGATGAGCCATGGCGACAAGGTCACGGCCTTGCCGCCCGGGTTCACCCTCATGGCGTCGACGCCGAGTTGCCCGATCGCCGGTATCGCCGACGAGGCGCGCGGGTACTATGGCGTGCAGTTCCATCCCGAGGTGACGCACACGGTGCAGGGCAGGGCGCTGCTCAACCGCTTCGTGCTCGACATCGCGGGTGCCCGGCCCGACTGGGTCATGGGCAACTATATCGACGAGGCGGTGGCCCGCATCCGCGAGCAGGTGGGCGCCGAGGAGGTGTTGCTCGGCCTGAGCGGCGGCGTCGACTCCAGCGTGGCGGCCGCACTGATCCATCGGGCCATCGGCGACCAGCTGACCTGTGTCTTCGTGGACCACGGCCTGCTGCGCCTGAGCGAGGCGGAGATGGTAATGGACATGTTCGCCGGCCAGCTCCATGCCCGGGTGGTGCATGTGGACGCCAGCGACCAGTTCCTCGGCCACCTCGCCGGGGTTACCGATCCGGAAGAGAAGCGGAAGATCATCGGGCGCGAGTTCGTCGAGGTGTTCCAGGCCGAGGCGAGGAAGCTCAAGAACGTGCGCTGGCTGGCACAGGGCACCATCTATCCGGACGTGATCGAATCGGGCGGCGCCAAGACGAAGAAGGCCATCACCATCAAGAGCCACCACAACGTGGGCGGGTTGCCGAAGACGCTGGGCCTCAAGCTGCTGGAGCCGCTGCGTGAGCTGTTCAAGGACGAGGTGCGCGAGCTCGGCGTGGCGCTCGGGCTGCCGCACGACATGGTGTATCGCCACCCGTTCCCGGGGCCCGGGCTCGGCGTGCGCATCCTGGGCGAGGTGAAGCGGGAGTACGCCGAGCTGCTGCGGCGGGCCGACGCGATCTTCATCGAGGAACTGCGAGCGGCCAGGGATGAGGCGACGGGCCGCAGCTGGTACGACCTGACGAGCCAGGCCTTTGCGGTGTTCCTGCCGGTTCGGAGCGTGGGCGTGATGGGCGATGGACGGACCTACGACTTCGTGGTCGCCCTCCGCGCGGTGCAGACGAGCGACTTCATGACCGCCGACTGGGCGCCGCTTCCGTACAGCCTGCTGAAGAAGGTGTCGTCGCGGATCATCAACGAGGTGCGGGGGATCAACCGGGTAACTTACGACGTATCCAGCAAGCCGCCGGCCACCATCGAGTGGGAGTAGGCCTCGCCCCCAGCCATCGAGGGAATCACCTGGTGAAGTCGCTGGCCCTGCCGGTGATCGCGATCTGCCTCGTCCTGCTGCCAGTGGCCCGCCGGGCCGGGCCGGACCGGGCGCCCGCGGCCGTGCTCTTTCCGAATGCACCCCGCACCGCGGAGTGGCGCACCTACGCTGACTATCGGTGGGGGGCGCGTCCGGGGAACGGGGGCAGCTACGAGAAGATCCCCTTCTGGCACGAGCCCACCTACGATCGCGACAACGGAAGCCACGTCGTCGACTACGGCGCGGATGCGCCGAACGGAGAGTGGCCTTCGCAGCTTTCCCGGCTGCTGGCGGCGGACGATGTGCCTGGCGGCGGGAACGTGCTCGAGATCCGCTTCCCGAAGGGGTTCCCCGGTGGCTATGCGCCGGCGCGCATCTTCCGGCATCCGCGATACGACGGAAACGGCCTGTCGTGGTCGCCGTCCAGCAACACCGGCTTTCTCTACATCGGCCTGCACTTCCGGTTTTCGCCCGGTTTCTCCCCCAATGGCAACGTGAGCCAGAAGCTCGTCTACGCGAACTCGAACGCCTCCGGCAACGCATCGCTCAATCACGTTCCGCTCAACCTGCGTACCAGCGACGGGCGACGGGGGCTGTACCCCGCCTACGAGCCACAGCAGCCCTTCGGGCTGTACCAGGTACCGGCGGAACCGGAGAACGACGTGAACGACGGACGGTGGCACCTCGTGGAAGTGCTGCAGGAGCCGAACACCCCCGGCACGAAGAATGGCCGCATCCGCATCTACATCGACGGGAGGCTGGCGGGCTCGTGGAGCAAAGCGCTGCTCTTCGACCGCGGCCAGACGCCCAGCCTCAACTCCCTGAGCCTCAATACGGTCTTCGGCGGTGGCAGCAACCCGGTGCCGGCCGACCAGCGGCTCATGCTGGGACCGCTGCGGGTGATGGGCCGGTAGTTCGCGGGTGATGGCGCGACGCTGGGACTATCCCCGCCTCGTCCTGGCGCTGGTGCTCGCGGTGTATGGCTGGTTCCTCGCCACCCAGCCGGGACACTTCGGCTTCGTGGACAACATCGACCTCGCCATTCACGAAACCGGTCACCTGGTCTTCGCGCCGTTCGGCCAGTTCATGAGCGTGCTTGGCGGCACGCTCCTCCAGCTCATCGTCCCGCTGACGTTTGCCGGCTATTTCGCCCTGAAGGGCGACTGGCAGGCGGCGACCGTGCCGCTCTGGTGGACGGGGCAGAGCTGCTGGAACATCGCGCGCTACATCAGTGACGCGCGCGCGCAGGATCTTCCGCTGGTCGGTGGCGGGGAACACGACTGGCTGTGGATCCTGGACGAGCTCGGCCTGCTGCACCGCGACCTCGCCATCGGCCGCGTGGTGCACGGTGCCGGGATCCTGCTCTACCTCACGAGCGTCATTGCCGGGGTGCTGCTGGCGCGGAGGCGGGTTCCCGTCGAGCCGCTGTGAGGGGTCAGGCGACCACGTCGGTATCGACCTGCCCCGTGATCCGCCGCTTCACGCTCGACCAGGAGAGGCCGAGCCCGAGGATGAGCGCCACCGACACCAGCGTGAGGTGCGCGATCGCGGCACTGCTGCCCGGCGTGAAGATGTGCCAGTAGCTGAGCGCCCAGAAGAAGGTGGCAAAGAGGGCGAGGATGAAGATCGCGCCCACGACGCCCAGGGAGCGCTGCGAGGCCTGCAGGAAGAACCACCAGCACGCAGCCAACGAGATCCCGGCCAGCACCTTGAGCGGATTGAGGGTGCCCAGCGCGGCGGTCGGGGTATCGATCATGGGCTTGACGGTCCAGTGGAACCAGGAGAAGCCGGTGGGATTGAAGGTCAGGTAGACCAGCAGCAGCGCTGCCAGGAAACGTACGGCGATGCCGCCCCAGGTCAGGTCCTTCGTGGTGGCCATCGGAAGTGCTCCTGTCGAGTGGACCCTCAGACGCCCCGCGACTCGAGCAGCGCGAAGAAGTCCGCCGGGGTCGTCATAGCTGCCAGGCGCTCGGGAATGTCGGCGTCCTTGGCAAATTGGGCAATGCGACCGAGGACGGGCAGGTACTGGTTGGAGACCTCGAGCGGCGGGGCAACGATCAGGAAGAGGTAGTGCACGGGCCGGCGGTCGATGGCGTCCCACTCCACCCCGGCGTCGTGCCGCGCGAAGGCGACGCGCAGGCGGTTGGCCACAAGGGTACGGCAGTGGGGGATGGCGATCCCGCGGCCCACGCCGGTGGAGCCAAGGTGCTCGCGCCGTCGGAGGATGCGGAGCAGCGTGGCGGTGGCGCGGTCATCGGCGTGAATCAGGCGTGCCACTTCCTCCAGGACGTCATCCTTGGACGTTCCCGCGAGGTCGAGTCGCACTGCATCGTCGCTGATGAAGTCACGGAGGCGCATGGGCCGCCAAGATAATCCGAAAGGGGCGCCCGCCGTAACCCTGCCGGCGCCCGGGCTGGCGGCCGACGACGATCGCCAAGTATTTTCCGCGCATGCGTTTGCCCTATCCATCCGCGCATGACGTTGCGCTCATCCTGGCGCCCATGGCCGGCGTCTCGGAGGCCCCGTTCCGGCAGGTCTGCCGGGCTGCGGGGGCGGATGTCGTCATTTCCGAGTTCCTGTCGTCCGAGGCGATCCGCCGGCGCATCCGCGCCACGCTCGAGGGCGCGGAGTTCGAGGAGCATGAGCGCCCCATCGGCATCCAGATCTATGGGGCCGATCCGGATGCCATGGCCGAGGCGTCCGCGCTGGTCACGGAGCACTACGAGCCGGAGTTCATCGACATCAACTTCGGCTGCCCGGTGAAGAAGGTCGTGCAGCGAAACGGCGGCTCCGGCTGCCTGCGCGAGCCGGAGCTCGTGGCGAAGATCATCCGGGCCGTCATCGGAGCTACGCACCTTCCGGTCACCGTGAAGACCCGCAGCGGGTGGAACGAGGAGAGCCGTGACCCGGTGAGCATCGCGCTTCGCATGCAGGATGCGGGAGCCCGCGCCTTCACGCTGCACGCGCGCACGCGGACGCAGATGTTCGGCGGACGCGCGAGCTGGGACGAGATCGCGCGCGTGGTGGAGGCGCTCGACATCCCCGTGATCGGCAACGGCGACGTGCAGCACGCGGAAGACGTCGTGCGAATGAGGGCCCATACCGGGTGTGCCGGCGTCATGGTGGGCCGTGGTGCGTTCGGCAACCCGTGGATCTTCCGCGACGCGCAGGCGCTCCTGGCCGGTGAGGTGCTTCCGCCCACGCCCGATGCGGCGGAGCGCTTCCGCGTCGCGCTCGAGCACGCCCGGCTGGCCCTGCGGCTCCAGGGGGATACGCGCAAGACGGTGATGGAGTTCCGCAAGCACCTGGGCTGGTACACCAAGGGCCTGCACGGCGCGAGCGACCTGCGCCAGCGGCTCTTCCAGGTGGAGTCGATTGCGGAGGCGGAGTCGATCTTCGTGTCGTACCTCCAGCCACTAGAGCAGGTGGCGTGAGCGGCGCCCGGCGGCGCGCGCCCGGATGATCCGCACCGTCATCGACGGTTCCCATGGCCTGACCTGGGTGGACGTGGTCGAGCCGACGCCCGCGGAGCTGACGGAGGTCGCGCGGCGGTACGGGCTGCATCCCACCTCGGTGCGCGACTGCCTCGACCCGGAGCACCTTCCCAAGTTCGAGCGCTTCCCCGATCGCAGCTTCATCATCATCCGGGTCTTCGATACCGAATCGGCGGTCGATTGCGCGACGGTGCACGAGATGACCCGCAAGGTCGCCATCTTCGTCGGCCCCGAGTTCGTCGTGACGATCCACCGGAAGGCGCTGGCGTTCCTGACCGCGCTGGAGGAGCAGTGGCGCGCAATTGGACTGGAAGGGAACGGCAGCGCCGAGCCCTCCGCACAACGCCTGGCGCTGGACGTGATCGATCGCGGGCTGGCCACCTTCGATCCACCCCTGGTGAAGATCGAGGAGGGCCTCGACGAGGTCGAGGAGGCACTCTTCCAGAACCGGCACGACACGGAAAACCTGCTGGACCTCTACATCCTTCGCCGGCGGACGACGCTCTGCAAGCGCCTGCTCTGGCGCGGGCTCGAGGTGCTGAAGATGTTCTCCCCGCCGGTCGACGCCGCCAGTCCGCACTACCAGGACGTGCGCGAGGCCGTGGAGGCGATGCACTTCTACGCCGACGACCTGCTCGAGTCGGTTACCAACCTCACCAACCTCCAGCTCTCCCTCGCGTCGCAGAAGACCAACCAGGTGATGCGCATCCTGACCCTGTTCTCGGCCTTCTTCCTGCCGCTCACGTTCCTGGTGGGCGTCTACGGCATGAACTTCCAGTTCATGCCCGAGCTGGCACAGCCATGGGGGTACCCGTCGGTGTGGGTCCTCATGGTGGTCATCACCCTCGGGATCTACATCTGGTTCCGGAAGCGGGGCTGGCTCAAGCTGTGATCACCGCCCTGCTCGCACTGCTGGCAGGCCTCGCCATCGGCTGGCTTGCGCGCCCGCGCCGGGCCGTTCCGGACGGTGAGATCGCCGATGCCGTCGGGCCGCACCTCCTCCCGGATCCCGCGCTCGAGTGGCTCCGCGCATCGCTGGGCGCCATGGCGGTCTGGGCGGTCGAGGCGGAGCGGGGCGACCTGCCGCGCGAGGTGACGCGGCGGCTCTCGTCCCCCCCGCCGGCGAGCGACGATCTCTTTGCCGCCGAGGTTCGGCTCGATCAGGCCCGCAGCGACGAGCGGCCGGTGGTGGAGCGGCTCGAGGCGGGCGTGCTGGTGGTGCGAAGCGTATCCGGCTTCGCGACCGCCGCGCTCATGCCGCCGGGCACACCCTCGCACGCCGTAGCCCGGCTGGAGGACGAGCTCGACCGGCTGCTCGAGGGACTCCGGCGCCGCCCGCGGGTCACCGCGCTGGCGCCGGCGGACGCGCGGGATGCCAGCATCGAGTCCATCGAGAGCGTGGGCCGCCAACTCGCGCTGCTGCTCGAGAAGCTGACCGGCGCCGACGTGATCGTGGCCGTCCGCATCCGCGATGAGCTCGTCATCACGGGACTCGCCGGCGAGGCGGACGACCGGCTGCTCGGCACCGTGGCGCCGGCGGATAGCCCGCTCGCCACCATGCTGCGCGCCGGCGGCTCGTTCGAGGAAACCGACGAGCCGCCACTCGGGGCTGCGTCCGGCGATCGCCGGCGCTCGCTCGGGCCCGCCATCCTCATCCCGATGGAGACGTCGGGCGAGCGCGTCGGCGTCGTGGCCATCTGGCCTTCCGGCAGGCAGAACTTCCCCCACCAGATCCAGCAGCGGGTCCGGGACCTCATCCGGCGCGCCGCACCGCATGCCTGGCGTGCCCGTGAGTACCGGCTTCGTGAGGAAGAGGCCACGCGCGACCGCCTCACCGGGCTGGCCAACCGGCGCGCGCTCGAGGGTGCGATGCACCGGGTCGGTCTGCTGCGTGGCGCCTATGTGCTGGCCGACGTGGACCGGTTCAAGGTGCTGAACGACACATTGGGCCACTCCGCAGGGGATGCGGCCCTGCTGCACGTGGCCGCGCTGCTCAAGCGGCAGCTCCGTGGCCGCGACCTGGCTGCACGCATCGGGGGCGAGGAGTTCGTGCTCTGGCTGCCCGATGTGAGCTACGACGAGGCACTGGCGGTCGCCGAGCGGGTACGGGATGCGCTCGAGACGTCGGAATGGCGCTGGAAAGGCACGCCGTGGCTCCTCACGGCCTCCTTCGGGGTGGCCCAGTGGCCGGAGACCAGCCGGCACGTCGACAACCTCTTTGCCCAGGCCGACGCCTCGCTGTATGACGCCAAGCGGCGTGGGCGGAACCGGGTTACAGGGTCGCGGACGGAGCCGATTCACCACTGACCTCTCGCGCGCTTCGCCGGACTGGCCTATAATGGACCGTATCGTCTCGCAACGTGGTGCCGCCTATCTCTACCGTGACTGACTCGCCGGACGCGTCACCGCCCGCTCCCCGCCGGCGGGGACGTCCCCGCAACGAAGGCCTGCGGCGCACGATCCTGCGTGCGGCGGCCGCCTTGCTGGAAGAGCGCGGCGTCGATGGCGTCACCATCGAGGCGATCGCGGAGCGGGCTTCGGTCGGGAAGCAGACCATCTACCGGCGGTGGTCGTCCCGGGCCGCCGTGCTGGTCGAGGCGTTCCTCTCCCAGGACGACGTCACCGCTCCCATTCCCGATGGGGGGTCGCTTCGGCGCGACCTGGCGACGTTTGCCGGCGTGGTTTCGGCCTCCGCGAGCGACGAATCGCTGCGCCGCAGCGTGGCCGGTCTCGTGGCGGCGAGCCACGCGGATCCCGAGGTGGGCCGGCTGTTCCGGGAGCGGTTCGTGGCACCGGCCCGGGCCGCGGTGCGGGAGCTGCTCGAACGGGGCCTGGTACGGGGCGAGGTACACCCCGATGTCGACCTCGAGGTGATCATCGACGAGTTGCTCGGTGCCATCTGGTACCGCGCGCTCATTTCCGGCGGCCGGCTCGATCACACCTACGCCGAGGCCCTGGCGGCGGCGGTGGGACAGGGAGTCGGCTCGCGAGACCGCGCACCCTTCCAAGGGAAGCGACCTGGCCGCCCCGGAGCGGTGCCCGAGCCCACGATCGACCTCTTCGGGGGAACCGAGCCCGGCGCCGAGCCCTGAGTGAGGGACGCGAAGATGGCGACAGGTGACGGGGAGGAGATCGGACTTCTCGGCGCCTTGTCGATCGGTATTGGGGGCATCGTGGGCGGGGGCATCTTCGCCACACTCGGGCTGGCCATCGCCGACTCGCGGGGCTCGGCCTGGGTTTCGTTCCTCGTGGCCGGCGTCGTCGCCCTCCTCACGGCATACTCCTACACCAAGCTGTCCATCGCCTTCCCGAGCACGGGCGGCACGGTCGCGTTCCTGAACCGCGGCTTCGGCAGCGGCTTCCTGAGCGAACGACTGAGCACGCTGCTGGTGCTGAGCTACATCGTGATCATGGCGCTCTACGCCAATGCGTTCGCGACGTATGCGGCGCTGCTGCTGCCGAGCGGCTGGTCGCACTTGCAGCCGTGGCTCGCGGCGGGCGTATTGATCCTGCTGGGCGTGGCCAACGGCGTCATCCCGGCGGCGATGGACCGCTGGGAAGGGGTCCTCAACGTCGCGAAGCTCGTGGTGCTCGGCAGCTTCATCGTGCTGGGACTCTCCAGTGGCGGGCTGTCCCTCGAACGACTGGGTCCGGCGAGTTGGGTGGGGCCGGTGGACATCTTCGTCACCGGGATGCTGATCTTCCTGAGTTACGAGGGGTTCGAGCTCATCGCGAACGCCTCCCCCGGTGTGACGAACCGGGCGACCACGCTGCCAGTGGCGTTCTACGGCAGCGTGGTCGTGGCGATGCTGCTCTACATCTCGATCGTGGTCGTGTCGGTCGGGCACCTTCCGTTCGAGCAGGTGGAGGCCGAGAAGAACCACGCGATCTCGGCGGTAGCGGAGACGTTCATGGGCCACTTCGGGTTCGGCTACATGGCGGTGGGGGCGGTGGTGGCCGCGGTGTCGGCGATCAACGCCGACATCTTCGGCTCGACGCGGCTCATGGGGATGCTGTCGGAGGAAGGGCCGCACCGGTGGAAGCGGGTGGGAACGGTGTTCGGCGGACATCCGTGGAAGCTGGTGCTGCTGACCGGGGCAGGGGTGATCGCCACCACCACGATGAACCTGCACGCGCTGTCGGCGGTATCGAGCGCGGGATTCCTCATGGTGTTCGCGGCGGTCAATGCTGCCAATGCGCGACTCGCGACGGAAACGAAGAGCTCCCGCTGGGTGTCACTGGTGGGTGCGATGACCTGTCTCGCCGCCTTGGGGGCGATGCTGGTGCAGCTGGGCGGAAGGGAAGCGCACCGTCACGAGGCGTTCATCATCCTGGGGATGGCGGTGCTGCCGTTCATTCTCCGGCCGGCGGACGCCGCCATCAGGTCGATGGCGGCGATGCTTCGCCGCAGGTAGGGGTGCTCGGTCCTACTGCTTCTGGTCCTTCATCGCCTGCTGCATCTGCTGCCAGCCGCTGTACTGCTCGCCCGTCAGGACACCCTTCAGCCCTGTATCCCAGTCGTCCATGGCGCTCTTGAGGCTCTTGTCCTCCTTCAGCTTCCTGCCGCCCTTCGCCTTGATCTCGGAGATGGTCGTGAGGGCCGAGGTGTTGATCTGGCTCACCTGGGGCACCTGGGCGGGGGTCAGCTTAAGCTGAGTGGTCATCTTCTGGGTAAGCGCCTCGGCCTCCTGCTGGGGGGTCGGGGGCGTGGCCGGTGCCTGGGCGTGGCCGGTTGCCACGACGCTACTGGCCAGGACGAAGGTGGTGATGATGGACGCGAGGCGAGACATGTTCAGGGGCCTCCAGCTGGGGGAGAAACGGGCGGCAGCACCAAGATCCATGGGTCATTATGTTTCTGCCAGCCCGGGGGGCGATCGGCTTCGACGGGTCAGATGAAGGAATGGCAGCGTGCCCAGGTCCAAGGCCCTGGCTAAACCACTTGGAACGATTCAAACGCCAATTCTGATCTGGCGCTGGCTGCGTAAGCTGAGCTAACGCTCGCTTGACGCACCTTCGGCAACGAAGCCCGTCCGGGGCGCCGGTGTCGAATCGCAAATCCGGGCTGGCTGGCTCCGGGGCCCTGACGGAGTCGGCGAGATCAATCGGGGATAGACGCCCAGAGGGCTGGTCAGTCACCAGCTGGGCGCGACGGCGCGAAGGCTGGCCTACGCACGTAGACGCTGTTTCGGAGCCTGTCTCGGACCAGGGTTCGATTCCCTGCGCCTCCACTCGAACGAAAGAGGGCCAACCACCTGGTTGGCCCTCTTTTGCTTTTCCACAACCAGCGGCATCTTGAGCGCGGGCGGGGAAGGGCGCGGGACCTCAAGTGGTTTCTCACGTGATTCTCAAATGCATCCGGGGAGATATCGAGACCCGAAAGCAACAGTGGGCAACGTTCTCAATCAACGTGTAAGATGCTGTGCTGATGTGGCTTAGTATCCATAACGTAATGTAATCTCTCGGGGTGACCATGACGGTGGATCTGCTCGCGGACCAGGTGCAATCGGTCGAGGCTATTCGGCAATCATT
>JAGGAG010000183.1 GCA_017889745.1 Gemmatimonadota bacterium
CAACCGGCGGAACCCGCTGTTGTCGTACCTCGAGCTCGCCCCCAAGGGCGAGGACGGGCGGCTGCAGGTGGCGGATGTGTACGGGATGTCGCTTGATGCTCGTCTTGTGGTGCTGAGCGCCTGCCAGACAGGCATCGGTTCGGGAATGCTGGCGGACGTGCCGGCGGGAGACGAGTGGGTGTCGCTCGCGCAGGCCTTTCTGATGGCGGGTGCCCGGCATGTCCTCGCGACGCTATGGCCGGTGGAGGACCGGAGCACGGCAGACCTGATGAAGACATTCTACGAAGAAATGGCGGCAGGAGCGGGGGAGGATGTGGCGCTGGCCCGGGCTCAGCGGCGGGCGATCCGCAATTCCCGGTGGCCGCTGCCGTTTCATTGGGCAGCATTCGTCCTCGTCGGAGGACCCTAGGCATGGATCGAAAGCCGCGTGCTCGCTTGAGCGACACCGTCTGCACCGCCCGGCGCACCCCGGGCCGGGTCCTTCGTGCGTTACCGTGCTTGATGCTGCTCGCCTTCCTCACCGGGTCATGGGGATGCGGCCACGATCCGGCGGCCCCGGGCGACGCTGCCAGTGAGCGCCACGTGAACGGGTTGCTGGTGTCGTCGCCGTTCCGGGTGACCAGGGGGATGGCGGCGCTGCACGAGGCGGGAGACGCGGAGGGAAGCGTCGCCTACGTCTCGATCATGCCCGGAACGGTGCCCGGTGGCGCCACGATGGGGGTCCGCAACCCACACGGAGGGGCGACTGTCACCGCCCCGATGGTCGATGGGGGTGTGGATCCGGTGGCAATCACCGCGGCCGCAGGCGACGAGCTCAGCATCACCATTACCGACGGTGCGGGGCATGCCTCCACTTCGACAGAAGCCGTGAAGCAACGCCGGCCGCCGCGCGTGGTCCGGACCCAGCCAACGGGGGGCAGCATCGACGTGCCGCTCAACGTGCGGGTGACGGTCGTGTTCAGCGGGCCGATCGACCCGACGACGGTGAATGCCGGCGCCATCACGCTGTTGCAGGACGGCTCGGCCGTGGCGGGGCAGACCAGCTTGAGCGCGGATGGCCTTTCGCTGTCGTGGACACCCGGAGCGCCCCTGGCGGTCGCGACAACGTACGTCGTTGTGCTGTCCCAAAGCCTCGAGGACCTCAATGGGCTTCCGGTCGACGGGTTCGAGCCGGTGGACTTCATGACCGGCGCCGCCCGGGACTCCGACAACGGGTCGCTGGAGATCATCATCCGCACCTCGGGCGCTCCTATCGACGTCGCCACCGATCCGGAGCTCCAATCGGGCGAGTGGCAGCTCCGGGTGGGGATGCTTCCCACGCCGTATCACATCAGGCCCGCCGACATGGTGACGATCAAGCGGCTTCCCCAGGGCAGTTACGACCTCTCGTGGAGCATATCACCCAATTGCCGCCCGCAAGGCCAGGGCGTAGAGCGGGCTACCGTAACGGCGGGGAAAGCCAGTCATGTCACCGCAATAATCACGTGCACCCCATGGACGGCGCGATTGGAGGCGACGATACACTCCAGCGGCGAAAGCGTGCCGCAGGAGCACGAACTCGTGGTGCGCTCCATGGGATACGTGCCAGTCCTGACGGCGACGGTGCCCGCCAACGGGACGGCCATCATCCCGCTGCCGGACGTGGGGCAGCAATACCAGGTCGCGCTCACGTCATCGAACGATCAGTGCAGGATGCTACCCAGCTCCCAGGAGGTGACCCCGGGTTCAGACGGCACCGCAGCCATGCTGTTCGCCATCACCTGCGGCATGCCTCTGGCAATGAATGCGTCGATCGAGATCATTACGCGAACCACCGGTGAACCAGCAGTATCCGATTTCTGGGTGGGCCAGGAGGCGATGATGGTCTCACTGTCACATCCCGGCGGCGGCAGCGTGTACTTCGTCCAAGCGAACGACACCCTGGTTCTTCACGATTATGCGGTACTTGATCACCTCGTTTCGGGTGAGCATGTAGCATCGTGGCAGGGCATGGCGCCGAACTGCGTCGGCCGGGATCCGCTTCCATTCGAGGTGGTGGACGGGCAGATGGCCCACGTGACCTTGACGGCGACCTGTGCGGACTGGACCGGGCGGCTGCAAATCAACCTGACGGTGAGTGGCACGCTCTCGTACTGGATGCCCACGTTCAGCATTTCGGGTGGGGGATTGACCGGCTACCCCCCGACGCTCATCGGACCCAACGGGTCGGGCACGGTGCCGCTGCCGACAGGGGACTATGATGTCTCGATCGACCTGGTCCACACCGGGTGCTCAGCGCATGCGAATCCACAGCGCGTCAAGGTCACCGACGTGGGCGCCGTCGTCAATTTCGTGCTCGCCTGTCCCCAGTACTGACGGTGCGGGGGTTGATCGAGCTGTGATTCGCGGCTGAGGCTGATCGAGCGGTGACGGCGGGCGCCTGTTATCGGCGGAGACGATCAGGAGCGTCATGAACGTGAAGAGTTGACCACGGCGGGTGGGGAGGGGTAAGGCGTCGGTAGTAACAGCGAAAGGGCCCCGGTGATCAGCCGGGGCCCTCTTGGCACCCGATCGCGACCTTGAGGCCGCATACTTCTGGCGGGGTACTAGGGGGCACACAGGGGAGATGACTATGGCTGGTGCGGAACGATTCGGGCTTTCCGCCAGGCGCTGGGCGGCGGTCAACGTTTTCATCGCGGGCGTGGTGGGGCTGCAGCTGCTCGACGTGGCCCGGCAGGGGGAGCACTGGCCCTTCGCGCAGTACGCCATGTACGCCAGTGAGCATGGCGGCGACATCACCTGGTACCGTGTCTACGGCGTGAGCGCCGCCGGCGAGTTCCCGCTCGACCGGGATGCCTATTACTCACCCCTCGACGCGCAGCGCCTCTCCTTCTCCTTCGCACCACGTCCAGCAAGCCGCGGGCACATCATTCCACCCACCAATGACATGCTCCGGGTAGTCGGCCGTCTCTACGAGCTGGGCCGGGAAGCGAAGCGCCATGGCGGCCCGGTGCTGACCGGGCTCCGCCTCTACCAGGTGACATGGCAGCTCGATCCTGCGCTGGCCAACCTGGAGCGCCCCACCCGGCTGGTGCTGCTGGGTGAAGTGTCAGCGGGTGACTGAGGGCGTGGGCGCACCCAGGTGGGTGCGCGGGCGCTGGAACGCGCTCTTCTTCGCCGCCGCGGACGCGCGCGACCTGGGCGTGGTGCGCGCGCTCCTCGCCACGATGGTGCTGCTGCTGTCGTTCTGGTACCAGTCGGATTTCCCGCTCTGGGCCGAGGTGCGGCCGTGGGTGTGGTCGCCGGTGCTGGCCTTCCGCGGGATGTCGCCGGGCATGCTGTCGGAGGGACTGCTCGTCGCGGTGCTCTGGGCCTGGCGCGTCGCGCTCGGGCTCACCATGCTCGGCCTCTGGACGCGCGGCAGCAGCATCGTCGCCGCGCTGACGGGCGTCCTGGTGCTCGGCCTGCCGCAGAACTTCGGGAAGATCAACCATCACTACGGGCTGGTGATGATCTGCCTCGTGATCCTGGCGATGTCACGCGCCGGCGACGCGTGGTCGATCGACCGGCTGCGGCGGGTGGCGCGCGCGGCGCGCGGCCCCTTCGTACCCGAATCGCCACCGAGCGGCGCCGAGTACCGGTGGCCGCTGGCGCTGATGCAGGTGATGGCGGTGCTGGTGCTGTGGTCGGCGGGGATCGCGAAGCTCAGGTCGCCGGGCGCGGTCGCCTGGATCATGACCGATAACCTGTACTATACGATCATTCGGCACTACTACACGCACAGCCCGCCGTCCGGCCTCGGGCTCTGGATCGCACAGTGGCCGCTGCTCTGCAAGGTGCTGGCGGCGGGCTCGCTGGTGCTCGAGCTTGCGGCGCCCGTGCTGCTGTTCCTGCGCGGGCGCTGGCGGATCCTGATGCTCGCCGTGCTCTCCGCGATGATGCTGGGTTTCGGGCTGGTGCTCGGGGTGCTGTTCCTCCACTTCGTGCTCATCCTCGTCATCGTGTTTTTGCCGTGGCGCGCGATCGGCACGTGGATCGCGGCCCGGATGCCGGTGCGAGGGTTCACGCTGCTGTTCGACGGGTCGTGCGGCATCTGCCGCAGGACGGTGGCGCTAGTCTCGGCGCTGGACGTGATGGAGCGGGTGGAGATCCGCGATGCCCGGGCCGAGTGGCCCGCGCTGGCGAACCGGTTCCCGACACTGACGCAGGCGGAGTGCCTGGCGTCGATGCACGTGGTGCGGAGCGATGGCAGGGTGTCCGCCGGGTTCGAGGGATATCGCTCGCTCGCGTGGGCCATCCCGGCATGGTGGCCGCTGCTGCCGGTGCTGTACGTGCCCGGTGTGCCGCTGATCGGGCGGGGGATGTACGGGCGGGTGGCGGCGGGGCGGCGCGAGGAGGGGTGCGCGGTGGTGGAGTAGTCGTGGGAAGGAGGAAGCGGTAAGAGGAAGGAGGGTGCTGCAGCAACCTGCACGAGACTCGCGCGGT
>JAGGAG010000080.1 GCA_017889745.1 Gemmatimonadota bacterium
GGTTGCCGGCGCGACCGCCGACCGCAGCGCGATGAACGCCACCAGCGCGGCGCCGCCCGCCATGGCGAGCAGGCCCTTCTCGCCGTAGTAGTAGTGCACGGGAGTTGCCACCAGGGCGCCCACGATCGTGCCGAGGGCGCCGACCATGGTGAACACGCCCCGGCGCCAGATGGCGGTAAGCGGCGACAGCCGCCACCACGCGAGCCCTGCCGCCAGCAGTGACGAGGCCAGCACGCCGCCCACGAGGAGGGGGAACGCCGGTCCGCTCGCGGCCGGCTCGGCCGGTGGCCGGCCCGCGATGACCGTACGCACGCCCCACAGAACCAGCGCCACGCTCGAGGTTCCCGCGAGCGTGGCGCCGAGGAGGGTCCGGAGGACGAGCCCCGGGCGGTCCCGGGCGGGGTCGACGGGTTCACCGCCGACGTTGGTCAGCATCACGTATTCAGTACCCGTCCCATCGAGTCGAGGGCCGCCTCGGCGATCGCTTCCGACAGCGTCGGATGCGCGTGGATCGCGAGATCGATCTCCTCGACGGTGTATTCGTTCTCGCGGGCCACCACCAGCTCATGGATCATCTCGGACGCGTGGCTGGCCACGATGTGCGCACCCAGGATCTCGCCGTACTTCTTGTCGCGGATGATCTTGACGAAGCCCTCCGTCTCGTTTGACGCGCGCGCGCGGCCGTTGGCGCTCAGCGGGAAGCGTCCCACCTGGTAATCGAGCTTCTGTTCCTTGCACTGCTCCTCGGTGAGCCCGATGCTCGCCACTTCCGGGTGGCAGTAGGTGACGCTCGGCACGTTGTCGTAGCGTATCGGGTGCGGGTGCTGTCCCGCGATCGTTTCGGCGACGTTGACGCCCTCGCGGCTGCCCTTGTGCGCCAGCATCGGCGGCCCGGCCACGTCGCCGATGGCGTAGTAGCCCGGCACCGTGGTCTGCAGCGTGCGCGGGTCGACCTTGATGAAGCCGCGGTCGGTGAGCTGGACCCCGCAGTCCTCGAGGCCCAGGTCCTCGGTGTTCACGGCGCGCCCGGCGGCCATCAGGACCTTCTCCACCTCGATCGTCTCCGTCTTGCCGCCAACCTCGACGGTGAGCGTGACGCCATCCTTGCGCACGTCCGCCTTCACCACCTTGGCACCCGCATGCACGGCGATGCCGCGCTTCCGGAAGCTCTTGCTGAGCACGTCGGAACTCTCGGCGTCCTCGATCGGCAGGATGCGCGGCAGCGCCTCGATGAGCGTCACCTTCGTGCCGAACGCGGTGAAAATGTCGGCGAATTCGCTGCCGACGGCGCCGGCGCCGATCACGGCCATCGTCTTCGGCGCCTGCTCCAGGAAGAGCGCCTCGTCGGAGCTGATCACGGTGGTCTTGTTGATCTCGAGCCCGATCTGGGGTATGCCCTTGACCCGCGAGCCGGTCGCGATGACGACGGCCTTGGTGGCGGTGTGCACGTCGGTCCCCACCTTCACCTTGCGGCCCGGCTGCAGCACCCCGCGGCCCCGGATGACCGTGACCTTGTGCTTCTTCATCAGGAACTCGACGCCCTTCGAGTTCTGTTCCGCGACCCGGCGAGATCGCTTCATCGCCACCCCATAGTCCGTCTTCACCGGTCCTGTCTCGATGCCGAGTTCTTTGGCGTCACGCGCCACGATGCTCGCCACCCAGGCGCTGTGCAGCAGGGCCTTGGTCGGGATGCAGCCGATGTTGACGCACACGCCGCCCAGCTTTTCCTGCTCTACCACGGCCGCGGTGAGGCCCAGCTGCGCCGCGCGAATGGCGCCCACATATCCGGCCGGTCCGCCGCCAAGGATTATCACGTCGAACTGTGCCACGGTTGTCCTCGAGTTGTCAGAATCAGTAAGCGGTAAGCGGTAAGCAGTGAGCGGGGGACGCGGGATCTTCCGCTCACCGCTTACCGTTCACCTACCAGACCATCCCCAGCGGGTTCTCCAGCATCCGTACCAGCGTGCGCAGGAACTGGGCGCCGGTGGCGCCGTCGATGACCCGGTGATCGCACGACATGGTGAGCCGGAGCCGCTTGCGGATCGCCAGCTGGCCCTCGTGCGCCACCGCCTGATCGGCGATGCGTCCGACCGCGAGGATGCCCGCCTCCGGCGGGTTGATGATCGCGGTGAACTCATCGATGTCGAACATGCCGAGGTTGGACACTGAGAACGTGCCGCCGGTGTACTCCTCCGGCATGAGCTTCCGCTCCCGCGCGCGCAGTGCCAGGTCCTTGGCCTCGGCGCCGATTTCCCGCAGCGTCTTGCGGTCGGCATGGCGGATGATGGGCGTGATGAGCCCGTCCTCGACCGCTACCGCCATGGCCACGTGCACGTCGGCCCAGTAGCGGATGCGATCCTCCTGCCACCAGGCATTGCAGGCCGGATGCTGTCGCAGTGCCAGCGCCGTCGCCTTGATGACGATGTCGTTGAACGACACCTTGCCCTCGCCCAGCGCGTTGAGCCCCTCACGCGCCTCGGCGGCGCGCGTCATGTCGGCTTCGGCGGTGAGATAGAACGTCGGGATCGGCCCGATCGACTGCGCCAGCCGCTTCGAGATCGTCTTGCGGATCTGGGTGAGCGGCACGTCGGTGAAGGCGGCGCCCGGCGCGACCGTCAGCGCGGGCGTGACGACTTGTGGGCGTGACGGCGCAGGGGCAGTGGTTGTGGCCTGCCGTCCGCCTGCCGTCGGTTGCCTCGCACCCGCCGTTTCCACATCCCTCAGCACGATCCGCCCTTCCGGCCCCGTGCCGGTGACGGCCTGCAGGTCGAGTCCGCGATCTGCGGCGATCTTGCGCGCGAGTGGCGACGCCTTGAGCCGTCCGCCCGCAGGGGGAGCCGCCGCGGCGGCGACTGGTGTGGGTGGAGCCTTCTCGCGGCCGTTTGCGGCGGCTTGCGCGCCCTGCGCGGCGGGTGTCGTTTGTGCGGCCGGCCCGCCCTCCACCACCTCGCCGGCCGCGCCGACGTACGCCAGGGCCTGGCCCACCGGCACGGTGGTGCCTGCGGCCACGGCATGCTTGAGCAGGGTGCCCGCGGCACGCGCCACCAGCTCCATCACCGCCTTGTCCGTCTCCACCTCGGCCAAGATGTCGCCGACGGCGACGGCATCGCCGGGCTGCTTCTTCCACTCGACCAGGCGTCCCTCCTCCATCGTGGGAGAGAGCGCCTCCATGACCACCGTGGTTGCCATTTACGACTCCAGGTACATCACGCGCTTGACCGCGGCGATCACCTTCGGGGGATCCGCCTTCGAGGCCTTCTCGAGGTGCTTGTTGTACGGCATCGGTACATCCGCGCCGGTGACCCGCAGTACCGGCGAATCGAGCTCGTCGAAGATCTCCCGCTGGATCACGTCGACCACCTGGGCGCCCACGCCGGCGAAGGACCAGCCTTCCTCCACCACGACGGCGCGGTGCGTCTTGCTTACCGATGCCAGCACCGTCTCGTGGTCGAGCGGCCGGATGGTGCGCAGGTCCACCACCTCGGCGTCGATGCCATCGGCGGCGAGCTGCTCGGCGGCCTTGAGGGCCACGCTCACCGTCTTCGAGTGGCAGATCAGGGTCACGTCGGTGCCGGCGCGCTTCACGTCGGCCACGCCGATCGGGGTGAGGTACTCACCCTCGGGCACCTCGCCCTTGGTGTTGTACAGCATCTCGCCTTCGATGAAGACCACCGGGTCTTCGTCGCGGATGGCGCTCTTGAGGAGCCCCTTCGCATCGGCCGGCGTGGCGGGCATCACCACCTTGAGCCCCGGGATATGCGCGTACCACGACTCGAAGGCCTGCGAGTGCTGGGCTGCCAGCTGCAGCGCCGAGCCGCCGGGCCCGCGGAATACGGCCGGCACGCTGATCTGCCCGCCCGACATGTAGCGCATCTTGGCCGCGGTGTTCACCACCTGGTCGATCGCGAGCAGCGCGAAGTTCCAGGTCATGAACTCGACGATCGGTCGCAGGCCCACCATGGCCGCTCCGACGCCGACGCCGGCGAAGCCCAGCTCCGTGATCGGCGTGTCCACCACGCGCATCGGCCCGAACTCGTCCAGCAGGCCGCGGCTCACCTTGTAGGCGCCCTGGTATACGCCCACCTCTTCGCCCATCAGGAATACCGACGGGTCGAGCCGCATCTCCTCGCGGATCGCCTGGTTGAGTGCGTCGCGATACGTGATCACCGCCATTATGCGGTGCCTCCGCTCGCATACACGTCCGTCCACAATTCACCGGGTTCCGGATCCGCCGCCGCGTCGGCAAACCGGTAGGCGTCCTCCACCTCGGAGATGACATCGGCGTCGAGCGACTTGATGCCCCGCTCGTCGATGATCCCGTCGGCCTTGAGCTTCTCCGACCACACCAGGATCGGGTCCCGCTTGCGATGCTCCTCCACCTCTTCCCGGGTGCGGTAGTGCCCATGGATCGGGTCGGACATCGAGTGGCCCATGAAGCGGTACGTGCGGATTTCCAGGAGGGTGGGATGCTTGTTCTCGCGCGCGCGCTTCACCGCGCGCTGCATCGCCTGGTAGACCACCAGCACGTCCTGGCCGTCCACCACCTCGCGGTCCATGTCGTACGACAGGGCCCGCTCCGAGATGTCGTAGATGGCGCTCGCGCGTTCCAGCGCCGTACCCATGCCGTAGCGGTTGTTCTCGCAGATGTAGATCGCGGGGAGCTTCCAGAGCGCGGCCATGTTGAGCGCCTCGTGGAACGCGCCGTTGTTCACCGCGGCCTCGCCGAAGTAGCACACGGCGACGCGGTCTTCCTCCCGGTACTTGATGGCGAAGGCCATGCCCGTGGTGAGCGGGATATGCCCGCCCACGATGCCGTGCCCGCCGAGGAAGCCGAGCGACGCGTCGATGAGGTGCATCGACCCGCCCTTGCCATGCGAGCACCCGGCGGCCTTGCCGAAGAGTTCCGCCATCGCGGCCCGCGCGCTCATGCCGCGCGCCAGGGCGTGGCCATGCTCGCGGTAGGACGCGGTGATGTAGTCGTCGCCCCGCATCGCGGCCAGCGTGCCGACGGCCACGGCTTCCTGCCCGATGTACAGGTGACAGAACCCGCCGATCTTCCCCAGGCTGTACGCCTCGCCCGCCTTCTCCTCGAAACGCCGGATCAGCAGCATCTGCCTCAGCCAGGAGCGCTGGGTATCGGCGTTGAGGTCGGAGGTGGGGTTGGGTGCAGCGGCCCCGGCCGCCGCGGGCGAGCCCCGCTTCCGGTCGGCCTTCGCCGTCATGCCGTCATCTCCGTGCCCGCGGCGCGATATTCCACGGCCTTGTCGATCTGCTCCCACGCGTGATAGGACGACCGCGTCAGCGGACTCGCCTGCACGTGCGCGAACCCGAGGCGCAGGCCGATGTCCCGCAGTTCCGCGAACTCGCCGGGCGTGTAGTAGCGCACGATGGGCAGGTGACCATCCGAGGGGCGAAGGTACTGCCCGAGGGTGAGGATGTTCACGTCGCTGCGGCGAAGGTCGCGCATGCACTCGATGACCTCGTCCCACTCCTCGCCCATGCCGAGGATGATCCCCGACTTGGTGAGCGCATCGGGTGACATGCCGCGGGCGTTTGCGAGGAGCCGCAGCGCCCGGTCGTACCGTCCACCCGGCCGCGCCAGGCGGTACAGGCGCTCCGCGGTCTCGAGGTTGTGGTTCAGGATGTCGGGCCGCGCGGCCATGACGATGGCCAGCGCTGCCTCCGAGCCCTGAAAGTCGGGAATGAGCACTTCCACGGAGGAATCGGGCAGGCGGGCCTTGATCTCGGTGATGCACGCCGCGAAGGCTTCCGCACCCCCGTTGGGCAGGTCGTCCCGGTCGACCGACGTGATGACCACATGTTCCAGCCCCATGCGGGCCACCGCTTCGGCCAGCCGGACCGGCTCGACCGGATCGTACGCCTGCGGTGTGCCGTGGGATACCGCGCAGTAGGTGCAGTTCCTGGTGCAGACGTCGCCCAGGATCATGAAGGTGGCTGCCTTGTGCTCCCAGCACTCGCCGATGTTGGGGCAGCGAGCCTCTTCGCACACCGTATGAAGGCCGAGTTCGCGCATCATGGCCTTGACCTGCCCGTACGCCGGCCCGCCGGGCGCCTTGACCTTGAGCCACGAGGGCTTGCGCACGATCGCCACCGGCCCCGGCTGGGCCGGTCCGGTCGACGCCTGCAGCACTGGAAGCGCAACGGCCACGGAACCGCTCCTCTCACCCAGGTTCATGAAGCCCCATAAGCTAACCGGGCCCCGATCCTCGGGCCACCGACCCGGAGCCGCGCCGGCAGATGGGCCGACTGGTCTGCCCCGGAGTTCCAATCGATTACTATTCCGCCACTTCCGACAACGCGAGGGCAACGGATGCGATCGAGATGGATGGGGTTGGCGCTGACAGCAGCAGGGCTCTCGGCCTGCAGTGCCGGGACCTCCCAGACGGGCGGCGGGCAGGGCCTCCAGGTGACGCCGACGGTGAGCTTCACCCAGAGCATCCTCTGCATGGAGCAGGCACTTCGTGATCGCGACTACCGGATCGTGTCGCTCGACAAGCGGGATGGCATGCTGGGGGCCCAGCGGGCCCAGGAGCAGGTGAAGCTCTCGAATCCGCGCCAGTACGGCGCAGGTGATCAGATCGACGTGAAGCCGGCGGGCAAGCCGAAGGAGGGCGTGTTGCCTCCCCTGATCGTCACGCCCTCCGGCTACGTGCTCGAGTGGCTGCCGAACGGTTCGAATACCAGCATCACGGCGCCGTCCGACTCTGCCATGGGCGACGCGAAGTATCTCGTGGAGCACTGCGCGAGCTGAACGGCGTCAGCCGGGAAAACGAAAGGGCGGCCCCGGTTGGGACCGCCCTTCGTCGTTCCTGCCAGGCCGAGGCCTAGTAGAACAGCATCATGCCAAGCGCGATCTGACTGGCGGTCTGCTTGGCGACCGTGCCCAAGGTGTCGTCGTTGCGCAGGCCGGTGATCTTGCCCTCGGCGTAGGTGTACTCGCCGACGACGCGGAGCGACTTGGTCCAGTTGTAGGTCAGCTGGCCCACGATCGCCGTGCGGTTGTCGAACTCCGAGCCGTCTCCGGCGAGAATCGCGGCCTCGTCGTCCGAGGTCAGGTTCAGGTAGTTGCCGCCGTAGCTGGCGCCAATGCTGAACTTCCCGCCGGTGTACTGTGCCTGCAGGTTGTAGCCGTACGACGAACGGGCGTTGTCCAGGACATCGGTCGCGCCGAGGTTGGCAATGCTGCCACCCAGGTAGGCGTCACCCATGAACGTCGTGCCCATGCCGCTCGCATAGAAGCCCGAGCCCACGAAAGAGAAGTGCTCAACCGCGACCTTGACGCCGCCGCCCACGCCGGTGCTCGAGAGACCGGGGTTGTCGGTGACGAGGGGCGGCTGCTTCGCGTAGTACTTGGCATGGCCGTACGCGCCGCTGATGAAGAACTGGCTGCCCTTCAGGTTCTCGCCGCCGAACTTGTACGTGAACTCGGCTTCGAGGCGGGGCAGGTCGCCGTAGGTGTAGTTACCGACGGTGATCGGCTCGAACACGCCGATCGCCAGGCCCCAGTTGTTGTCTGACGGCGTCGAGTACGTGAACTGGGCCCGGAAGTCGGTGTACAGGTAGCCGTACCCGATGCGCCCGAGCGCCGTTCCGCGCGGGAAGCGCGTGCCGTCCGGATTGACCAGACCGGCGTCCGGCAGCAGGACGAGCGGGCCGGCGCCGAACAGGGTCAGGTCGGTCAGGATGTTCTGGCGAAGGAACACGCCCAACTCCTTACCGAAGAGGATCTGGCCCCACTTGCCACCCACCGTGCCGTATACCTGACGCATGTCGATCTGGGCGCCGGCGGCGTCCACACCGAAGCTGCTGGAGACGTTGCGCCCCATGGTGACCTGCGGCGCAAAGCCGACGTGCGCGCCAAGGGTGACCGGACCTTCGGTTCCCTTCGCGTCGAAGGTGAAGAACGCGGGCAGGAGGCCGGTGCCAATGCCGTTGACCTTGGTGCCGGCACCATCGACCGTGGTGCAGTCGCCGGCGGCGCAGTCCTTGGAATTGACGTCGGTGTAGATCCAGAACGCGTTGATGTTGCCTGCAAACGTGGCGCTCCACCCATTGCCCATCTGCATGGTCAGCTGGGCGTCGGCGGTATTCACCGCGCCCGCGAGCGCGAGACCCGCCAGAACCAATCCGAGACGCTTCATAGACTCCTTCCCTCACTGTTGAGTGATCGTGCCGTTTTCCGTTCAGACTTCCCTGAGTCCGTATTTCTCACCCGCATCCTTGGTGCGCCCTTTGGCAAATTCGGCGCCGCGGACGCTGAGCCCTGCTGTTCACTTGCTTGACGTCACACCTTGGCGACTACCTCCTGATGAGGGGACGCCGCGCCGGAACGCCTGAGGAACATCGGGCGCTCGCGACCGGCAAGCGGGGACGTGGTGTGCTCTGGGATGGCGTGATGACCGGCGGGAGGGCGACGAACGGCAAGGGCAATGGGATCGACCGGAGGCTCTCATTGCCCAAATCCCCAACGATGTCCGGCACTGCCGGACAACCTGGATATGGGCTGGAGCACCTGTGTCGGCTGAATCCCATCAACGCGCCCCCCGCTCAGGTCTACCGCGAGAATTGGCGGGCCACTCCCACCGCAAGTCACTGATTTCCAACGACTTGTGATGCTGCCACACCATGCGCTTCACGTCAGGAATCAGACGCTGGCGCAGTTCGGATCGACTAGCAAGACGAGCTGTCTCGTTGTACCGACGTGAGTTACCGCCTTTCAAAATGGCACAGAGTGCTGTGGCGTCAAGCCCCCCGGCCCTCTGGGGCCACCCTGACAAGCTCTGGCGCCACCGCAAGTTAGCGGAAAAGGAGAGCCGCCTTCTTGAGCGTCATCCAGACGCCCCAGAGCATCGGCACCCCTACCCCGATCCAAGCCAGCGCGAGCACGAACCAGCTGGTGCCACCGGTTGCACGCGCCTCGTCTTCCTGCGGCGATTCAGTCATTGCGCACCCTTTCCCGCCATGCTGCCGGCGGCACCGGCGCCGGACTCGTGGTCGCCGAGGTAATACTTTGGTTCAACAGGACGGACCGCGAGGTTGCAAAGAAATCCGACGACCAGGAGCGCCGCCAGAACGTACATCGTCACGTTATACGCATCAGCCGGTGCCACTCCCCGGTCCAGCTGGAACTCCCGGATGTAGTTCACGAGCCCCGGCCCGAGGAGGCCTGCCACCGACCACGCCGTCAGCAGTCGCCCGTGGATCGCGCCCACGAACTGGGTGCCGAAGATGTCGGCGAGGTAGGCCGGGATCGTGGAGAACCCGCCGCCGTACATCGTAAGGATGATCACGAAGATGATCACGAAGACCGGGAGCAGGCCCAGGCGGCCCGCCGTCGGCACCAGCGCGTACATCACCGCGCCGAGCGCGAAGAAGATCATGTAGGTGCGCTTGCGGCCGATCAGGTCGGAGAGAGATGCCCAGCCCAGCCGGCCGATGATGTTCGCCAGGCTCAGCAGTCCCGTGAATCCGGCGGCGATACTGGCCACGTCGAGCTTCTGCTCGGCGGTCAGCTGTGCCAGTGTGGCGGGGACGCCGATCAGCTTGCCGCCGAACATCTCCTGGATGAGCGGCGACGCCATCCCCAGCACGCCGATGCCCGCGCTGACGTTGAGGCACAGCACGCCCCAGAGCGCCCAGAATTGCGGCAGCTTCCAGGCCTGGTCCAGGTGCACGTTGCGCGAAGTGACCATCGAGCGTGCCTCGACCTTGGGCCGCCAGCCTTCCGGCTTCCAGTCCGGCCGTGGGATGCGGTAGCCGAAGGCGCCCGCCATCATCGCGATGAAGTAGATGACCCCGAGCACCACGAAGGTCTGCCACACGCCCACTGACGTCGGGCTGGCGAAGTGGCGCATCAACCGGTCGCCCAGCGGTGCGCCGATCATCGCCCCGCCGCCGAATCCCATGATGGCCATGCCGGTAGCCAGCCCGCGGCGGTCGGGGAACCACTTGATGAGGGTGGACACCGGCGAGATGTAGCCGAGCCCGAGCCCGCACCCGCCAATGACGCCGAGCCCGAGCCAGATGAGCCAGATCTGGTGCGTACGCGCGCCGACCGCGGCGACGAGGAAGCCGCCTCCCCAGCAGCAGGCCGCCGCGACGCCGGCCTTGCGTGGCCCCACGCGCTCCATCCAGCGCCCGAACACTGCGGCCGACGAGCCCAGGAAGAAGATGGCGATGGAGAACGTCAGGCTGACCGTGCTGACTTTCCAGTCCTCCGGCGCCGGCTGGGTGATCCCGATGGTCTGGCTGAGGGGCCTCCAGAAGACGCTCAGGCCGTACGCCATCCCGATGGACAGGTGCATGGCGAGTGCGGCGGGCGGCACGAGCCAGCGGTTGAAGCCGGGACCGGCGATGATGCGTTCCCTGGACAGCAGTCCTGGCATGCGGCCTCCGGACGTGGGTGTCTGGGCGGATCTGAATTCGCGGAACTCGAGGGCGGCGTGCGACGGGCTGCACAAGCTAGGGCTAGGTTCCGCCAGCCGCTAGGGGATGCCGGGGGGCGCAGGCTCGGCCAGCAGGCGGTCCACTTCCCGGCTGAACTCCGCGACGAGTGCCCCATGCTGCGCGCCGGTGGCCGGGCCGTAGAAACCGGCATGCACCCGGCGAACCCGGCCATCCCGTCCCACGAAAATGGTGGTCGGAAAGGCCGTGAACCCCTCGAGCTGGGGCAACGTCGCCGCGGCCGCATCGACATCGTTGGTGCCGGCCAGCAGCAGCGGGAAGGGGATGCCGAACTTGTCGCGATACCGCCGCACCAGCGCACCGTCCACCGCGGTGTCGCCCGATACCTCGTACGCGAGCCCCACCACCTCCAGCCCCTGCGCCTGGCGCGTGCGGTACAGCTCCACCAGGGAGGGTGCCGCCTCGTGGCAAGTGGGGCACCAGGTCCCGAAGGCATCCACCACCACGACCTTGCCGCGGAACCGCGGGTCGTCGCTCTGCACCAGCACCCCGTTCACGTCGCGAAAAGCGAAGTGGAAGGGTGCCGTGGTGTCGGCCCGGGTCACTGCAGTGGGGGGCTTGAGTGGCGACGGACCCTGCGCCCGCACCGCGTCGAACGCCGTCTGTGCCTTGAGCCCGGCGTGGAAGGTTCCCCGCAGCGTGTCACCGACGAGCCGCCCCGTCAGCAGGTAGACGAACGACCCGTCGAAACGGGACAGCGCGAAACTGTCGTTGGTGGCCTCGCCCGAGAAGTGGCTGTAGTCCCCCGCGTTCCCGATGATCGTTCCCTCGAGGCCGGCCGGCCCGTTGCGGAACTCGAAGATCCTCGGCGTGTCCTCCACGCTGCCGTGGAAGAGTGCGTACCACTCCCCGGAGAGCCACCTGGGCGCCGGCGATACCGGCCAGCGTCCACGCGATGCCCGGAACGGGATGACGCGGGGTCCTCGGTTGCCGACGTTGCGGTAGGCGCCGACCAGCGAGTCGCCACGCAGCACGGCGGTGATCGATGCGGCGTAGTCGGCGAGCTCAAAGCGAACCGAGTCGCCGTCGAGCCGCACCGCGGAGAATGCGTCACATTGCCGGCCGTTGCACAGCGTGCCGCGCAGCAGCGAGCCGTTGGCCGCGATCTCGACCCCGAACTTGAGCGTGCCCCCGGCCAGGTCGAGCGCGGCGCGCCACGGGCCAGCGACCGAAGGCGTGGAGAGTGCCGCCAGGG
>JAGGAG010000184.1 GCA_017889745.1 Gemmatimonadota bacterium
GAATCAGCCCCGAGTCCTCCCGGTGTGGCAGGTCGATCTGCGTCTTGTCGCCAGTCACGACGGTGCGGCTGTTCATCCCCAGGCGCGTGAGGAACATCTTCATCTGCGCGCCGGTGGCGTTCTGGGCCTCGTCCAGGATGATGAAGGCATCGGATAGTGTGCGCCCGCGCATGTAGGCGAGCGGCGCGATCTCGATCGTGCGGCTCTCGAGCGCCCGCTGCACCCGGTCGGCCGGCATCATGTCCTCGAGCGCATCGTAGAGCGGCCGGAGGTACGGATCGACCTTGGCCTGCAGGTCGCCGGGCAGGAAACCGAGCGATTCCCCGGCCTCGACGGCCGGGCGCGCCAGGATGATGCGCTTCACCCGCTTGCGCGCCAGCGCTTCCACCGCCTTCGCGACGGCAAGGTACGTCTTGCCGGTGCCGGCCGGCCCGATGCCGATCACGATGTCGTGCTTCTGGATCGTGCTCAGGTACTCGCGCTGGCCCGGTGACTTCGGCACGATCGCGCGCCGCATGCCCGGCAGCACGATGCGCCCGTCGGAACCGCTGGCCACGAGCTCGGGCAACACGCCGTCGGAGGCGAGTCGCTGCACATCCTCGGGGGTCACCGTCTCGCCCATCCGCGCCAGGTCGATCATGCCCTGCACCACCGGCGTCGCGCGCTCGAGCTGCTCCACCGTGCCGCCGAGCGTCAACGTATCGCCGCGGAACCCGACCCGCACGCCGAGCGATCGCTGCAGTTCGAGCAGGTTGGCGTCGCCCACACCGGCAAGCAGCAGCGGATCGGCGCCCTCGGCGGACAGCTTATGGGACGAATCGTCGCTCACTTCTCACGCCTCAGTTGAAGGTGCAGTGCATGCAACTCGCGCTCCGCCACCGGTATCGGCGCGCCCTCGAACAGCGCACGGGCAGCGGTGGTCTTGGGGAACGCGATCACGTCGCGCAGTGAGGACGCCCCGGAGAGCAGCATCGCCACCCGGTCGAATCCGATCGCGAAGCCCCCGTGGGGTGGTGCACCCGCGGCCAGGCCGTCGAGCAGGAACCCGAACCGGCGGCGGATCTCCTCGGGCCCGATGCCGAGCAGGCTGAAGATCTTCTGCTGCAACGCCGGGTCGGTGATGCGGATGGAGCCGCTGCCCAGCTCGTTGCCGTTGTATACCGCGTCATAGTGAAGGGCGCGACAGCGGAACGGGTCGCTGTCGAGGAACGGGATATCCTCGACGTGCGGCGACGTGAACGGATGATGCACGAAGATCCGCTCGCCGGTGGCCGGGTCCTTCTCGAAGAGGGGGAAGTCCACGATCCAGCAGAAGGCGTGTGCCGCCGATGGCGTGACACCGGGGCGTCGTGTGAGCAGGGTGCGCACCGCATGCAGCGTCGGCGACGTGACCCCATCCGCACCCGGCACCGCGAGCAACAGGTCCCCATCGGCACCGCGGATGCGGGTGAGCGTGTCCAGACCGATGGCTTTGACCCCCTGCCCTTCCCACGCGGCCCCCGTGCGGCGCGCCCAGATCAGCCCGCCGGCACCCAGTTCCTTCGCCGCGGCGGTAAGGCCGTCGATCTCCTTGCGCGACGCGCTCGCGGCGCCGGGGGCGAGGATGCCACGCAGGCGGCCGCCCTTCGCCAGCGCCTCGTGCACGAAGGGTGCAGCGTCCGGCTGAACGAAAGGCGTGAAATCCTGTATCTCGAACCCGAACCGCAGGTCCGGCTTGTCGATCCCCCAGCGCTCCATCGCGTCGCGGTAGGACAGGTGCCGGAACGGCGCCGCGACCGATTCCCCCGCTTCATCCCACATCGCCACCAGCACCTGCTCGACGAACCCCTGCACGTCCTCCTGGGCCACGAAAGAGGCCTCGATGTCGATCTGGGTGAACTCGGGCTGGCGGTCGGCACGCAGGTCCTCGTCGCGGAAGCAGCGCGCGATCTGGAAGTAGCGATCGTAGCCCGCCACCATCAGCAGTTGCTTGTAGATCTGGGGTGACTGGGGCAGCGCGTAGAACTCGCCCTCGTGAACCCGGCTCGGCACGAGATAGTCCCGCGCACCTTCCGGCGTGGGCTTCGTGAGGATCGGCGTCTCGATCTCGAGGAAGCCAAGGTCGCTCAGGGTGCGTCGTGCGCGCTGGGCCAGCCTGTGGCGCAGCAGCAGGCTCGCCTGGAGCTCGGGCCGGCGCAGGTCGAGCACCCTGTTCTTGAGGCGTAGTTCCTCGGCCGGCAGCTCTTCGCCTTCCTTGCGCGCCACCGGAATCGCCGGGGTAACGGCCGGGCCGACCACGCGAAGGTCGGTCACGTGCACCTCGACATCGCGCGTGGCGAGTGTGGTGTCGCGCGCCACCTCGGGGCGCAGGCCGACCGTGCCCTTGACGAGCACCACCGACTCCGTGCCTGCCGCCGAAGCCCGCGCCATCACGTCGGGCGAGGTCCAGCGCGGATCGCAGGAGAGCTGCACGATCCCGGCCCGGTCGCGAAGGTCGATGAACACGAGCCCGCCGAGGTCGCGACGCCGGTGAACCCAGCCGCCCAGTCGCACCGCCTCACCGACCTGCTCACGTCCCAGCTCGCCGCACCGGTGCGTGCGCATCGCGGTCGAAGCCGATGGGTCCACCACCATCGAATCTGTCACATGTGTCATGGCCCAAACGTAACCCACATCATGAGTTACGGCTACGGGCAAGGAAGTTGGTCGGTTCAGCGCGCGAGTTGCTCGATGGCGCTCCGCAAAGGCTCGCTCGAGATCCTGACGGTTCCGGAAAAGGGCCGGGTGAGCTCGAGGATCAGGAACATGGCGCCCGCGACCGACAGGGCCGCCGACCCGAAGGCCGTGACGACGGTGCCGTTGTCCGGTGCAAACAGGCCGAGGCTGACGAAGATGATCGCCATCCAGGCCACCACCACGATCAGCAGCGCCAGGGAGATGGGAGTCTTCGCCTGTTCGCTCACCAGCCAGCGTGTCTGGCCAACCTGGCTGGCGAGCGCCAGCGCCTGCGCCTTCAGCTCGCGCTGGACCTCGGTCTGTGGGGTGAGGCCCATGAGGGCGTGCCGCATCGACGTGGACCAGAACGGGCTCGGATCAAGTGGTACATGCTGCGAATTCTCTTCCGGCCAGAGCCGGATCAGCGCCTGCTCCACGGCCCGCCGGAGCACATCCCTCGCCGGCTGGGCGTCCGGTCCGTAGTCCCGGAGGACGCCGTCGAGGAACTTGATCCCCGCCACGGACTCCGTCACCTCCGTCTTCTCGACGTCGTACGTGCCCTTCGCCGAGGCCACGAGCAGGCCCAGTACCAGCGCCGCCATGGTCGCCACGAGCCCCATGGCGATGCGCACGGAGTCCTTGGTTTCCGGGCTTCGGTGGTGGTCCGGCAGTGCCGACCGGAGTCTCATGCCGAGCCCTGCTGCACCGAACAGTATTGCGAAGACCAGCGCACCGACCGCCATCGGCTCCATTGGGATTCTCCTGTCGCGAAAAGCTGTTTCGTTGGTGCTTTTCCCTGGGCATGGCACCGCTCAGGCACTTCCCCACAGAGGATATCCTGATGCGAGTCATCATGACATCTGCCTCGCGCAGTGCAGTCCTGGCAGTCGCGCTGCGTGATCCTGCATGACGGGGGGAACACCGGTGCCGGCGGCACGGGAGTCGTCTACGTGAACGGCAGGAAGGTCGCGGAAGGGCGGGTGGAGAAGACGCAGCTGAACAACTTCATCGATCAGGGATCGCCGGGCGCGGCGCCCGGGCCTGGCCCCGGTCCGGGCCCACCCTCGTCCCTGGCTCCGAGCCATCCGCGCACCATCGCTGCGACGCGCTCCGCGGCCGGCGGATCAAGATTGGCGGCCACGGCCAGGTCGTAGCCGCCGGGCAGGTCGCCCTCCACGACGGCGTTGAGCCCGCCGGAACCACCCGCAACGCCGATCCCCGCTGGCGGGCCCGATGGCACCTTCCCGGCCCTGAGCGCCTCGACGAACCGCAGCAGGTCACCCGTGGTCGAGTACCCGCCACCGGCGGCGCTCCCGCGCCCCGGGAGTTCGGCCGTGTTCGCGTGAAGGGGCGTGCCCGGCGGGGCGTCCTCTTCGCCGGTGGTGTAGCCAATGGCGGTGTTGGGCGGCAGTGAGTCGACCGTGTACGAGCCGGTATGCGTCATCCCCGCCGGCGCATAGATGTGGCGCTGGATGTAGCCGTAGTAGTCCTCGCCGGAGAGCCTCTCGATCAGGATCCCAAGGACAACGTAGCAGGCATTGCAGTACCGGCGGCTGGTGCCCGGCACGAACGCCTGCGGCTCCGACACGAAGAGCTGCAGGTAGTCGTTGTTGTGCTTGATGTGATGCCGGTTTCCACCGGGCGGTGCGTCGAAGATGTTGCCGCCCAATCCGGCCTGGTGAGTCATCAGTTGCCGGATCGTTGCCTTGCGCGCGGCCGTGTTGGGATAGTCGGGCCAGT
>JAGGAG010000185.1 GCA_017889745.1 Gemmatimonadota bacterium
CCGTCGCCACCGCTCCTGCAAGCAGCAGCGCCACCACGCCCGACGCCAGCGTCAGCGCCGCCGCACCACTCGATCCCAGGATCACCTCATAGCCACGCACCGGCAGCGTCCGAAGCAGCGCCAGCGTCCCCCGGTCCCGCCGCAAGTCGTTCCGCACGAACTGCGGCCCCATCAGGAGCAGCAACAGGGACCACATCAGCAGCATCCACCCCAGAAACTCACTCGCACCTACCCGTCCCGCCGACCTGAGCACCACCGGCAGCATCACCACCGCGACCGCCACGCCAACCGCCAGCATTGCGGTAGAACGGCGAACCAGCGCCGTCACGTTCTTCCAGAGGAACGCGCCCGCCGCCGATCCCCTCGGCGCTAGCATCCAGAGCGGCGCCCCCTGTGGCGACGTCAGCGGATCCGGCTCCCGCTCCAACTCCGGTCCCAGCCGCCTCACCCACAGGTAGTGCAGCAGCAGGATCGCGAGCGCCGGCCACAGCATCGCCATCCAGTCGCCAAACGAGGCAGCGGTCAGCGGCCGGAGCACCAGCACGAACGGCAACAGCACCGCGCGCGCCCACGGATTCACCGCCAGCCCACCCAGGAACGCCGTGAGCCCCGGTGCCGATTCCCGGATCGCCCCCGACAACACGACCGGCACCAGCGCCACCAGGCCGATGCCGAACAATCCGAGTATCCGTCGTATCGCCGGATGAATCGCTGCACTCGCCCGGCTCCGCGCCGCCCCGATCCGGTGCAACTGCAGCGTCGTGATCACCACCCAGAACGCCACCGCGCGCCGGCCGATCGTATCCCAGTGCTGTCCGCCACTCGTGAGCGCCGTCCACATCACCGCGTTCCCCAGCGCCGTCGCCTGCAGCCGCATCAGCTTCACGTCCATCACCCGCGCCGTGCTAATCGGGGCAGGGAGGAGCAGTGCCCGCTCCGCGGGCCTCAGTTCCACCAGCCTGGCACCCGTCCCCAGCAGCCACGCCGAGATCACCAGCACCATCATCCCCAGCGCACCCACCACCGCCGCGATCTGGGTGTCGTGCGTCCCGCCGCCACTCTTGGGACTCAACCACGCCAGGAACACGAAATACCCGATCGCCGCGACCGCGGCGATGCGTGGTCCCGGCTTCTTGAACTCCGAGGCGATCCGCCACGTCCGGTTCCATGCCGACCGAACCAGCAGGTAGCCGATGGCTCCCCTCACGTGAGCAGGTCCAGCACCGCGTCCTCGAGTGTTCCCCCGAGCGTGGGCCCGCGCGCCGCGATTTCGCTCGGCGATCCCTCGGCGAGTGCCTTCCCATGCCCCAGCACGATCACCCGCGAGCACAGCTCACTCACTACCGCGAGCAGGTGCGAGCTCAGCAGCACTGCCGCGCCGTCCGCCGCCCTCGTCCTGATCCCGTCCTTCATCCGCCGGATCCCCACCGGATCCAGCCCCGTGAGCGGCTCGTCCAGCAGCAGCACCTTCGGGTCGTGGATGAACGCACACCCGAGCGCCAGCTTCTGCCGCATCCCACGCGACAGTTCATCCGGCAGCGAGGTCCGCCGGTCGCCCAGCTCCAGGTCGACCAGAAGGGCAGGGATGCGCTGTTCGATGTCGCGCGCACCGTAGAGCCGTCCGATGAAACGGAGGTGCTCCTCGACTGTGAGGTAGTCGAAGAGCGCGGGCTCGTCCGGGACGAAGCCGAGGCGACGTTTTGCCTCGATGGGCTCGGTGGCCAGGTCGTGACCGGCGATGCGGACCTGGCCCGCATCGGCCCGGAGGATACCGGCCACCGCCAGGAGCGTGGTGGTCTTGCCGGCGCCGTTGGCCCCCACCAGACCCACAACCTCCCGCGCAGCCACGCGGAAGCTGAGGCCGCCGACAGCCGCCTTCGTCCCGAACGACTTTGCCAGCCCGGTTACCTCCAGCACCAATGACTCCCGAGGTCGTAAGGCCCTATCTTACAATGCAGTCGGTCCTGAAACCTTATGTGCGGCTTCAACGTCTCTGATTGCAACATTGCTTCCTGAGACAGGTGGGACATGAGCAGATACTGGATCCGGATCATCCTTGGCGCACTGGCCATCTCCATCGTGGGCACGCTCGCGTTCTACGGCGTCCGCAGCGGCAAGCGGCGGGTGCACGAGGTGGTGGAGAGCAATGCTCCGATCACGATTCCGCTCGCCTTCATTCCCTTCAAGGTGGACGGCCGCGAGCTGGGCACGCTGAGCCGGGTGCAGATCCTCCGGAGCAGCCCGAAGCAGGTCGAGGCAGTGAACTTCCGGGTCAAGCTCGCGGACTCCGTGGCCGACGAGCGGCTGGGCCAGTGCATCCTCGTGGCGGGCGACAACGGGATGAACTTCCAGTTCAAACACATCAACCCGAACAGCACGTTCTACTGCGCCACTGCGAAGGACACGGCCGGGAAGAACCTGGCACCGCTCGGCAGCATCGAGACGCAGCGGGGCAACTCGTACGTCCTGCTGTCGGGCGCCGATGCCTTGCGCAACTTTGACGCCGGGTTCGACAGCAAGGATGCGCAGGCCGATTCGATCAGCGCGGTCTACGAGCGGATGGCCGACTCGATCCAGCGGGTGGCGGACTCGATCGGCTCGGCAGCGGAGGTGCGTGCGGATTCCTTGCGCGCGGTGGCGGAGAGCCGCGCCGATTCGGTGCGCGCGGGGGTGCGCGCTCCGGCCCCACCGGCGCCCGCCAAGCCCAAGGTGCGGGTGAAGGCCCAGTGACCGCGTCGTGCTGCTGATCCTCGACAACTACGACAGCTTCACCTACAACATCGTCCAGTATGTGGGTGAACTTGGCGTCTCGCCGGTCGTGTACCGGAACGACGCCCTGACTGTGGACGAAACGATGGCGCTTGGGCCGCGGGCCATCATCATCTCGCCGGGTCCATGCACGCCCGCGGAAGCCGGTATCTCGGTGCCGTTGGTCCGGGCCGCCGTTGCCTCCGGGGTGCCGCTGCTCGGGGTGTGCCTGGGACACCAGGCAATCGGGGAGGCGCTCGGGGCCACCGTAGTGCGCGCCGACCGCCTGATGCACGGCAAGACCACCGACGTGCTCCACGACGGCGCCGGCGTGTTCGAGGGGCTGCCCTCGCCCCTCACAGTCATGCGCTATCACTCCCTCGTCATCGCCCCGGGCACCGTGACCCCCGACCTCGAGGTTTGCGGCTGGTCGTCCGACCGCCCGGCGGGGGAGGAGATCATGGCGGTACGGCACCGGAGCCGGCCGGTCCACGGGGTCCAGTTCCACCCGGAGTCGGTCGGCACGCACCACGGTCGTACGCTGCTCGGCAACTTCCTCAAGGTGGCCGGCTACGACGCGGGCGTGCCGGCTGGAACGTCCGCCTAACCTCTGGCAATACAGTAGGATAGGCTTTGTCAAGAGTCGTGTCGGAGGTCCGGCACGACTTTTGACTAGCGGACCCGATCTATTTATGATGGGTCGATGCCCGTGCTCGGAGTTATTCCCGCCAGACTCGGGTCGACCCGCTTGCCCCGAAAGCCCCTGCAGCTGATTGGTGGGGTCCCCCTCGTTGTCCGCGTTGCCCAGCGTGCACTCGACGCCGCCGTCACCGATGCCTTGGTGGTCGCCACCGACTCGGAGGAGATCGCGGCCGTGGCCCGCGAGGCCGGGATCGCCGCGGTCCTGACCTCCCCCGAGCACGAGAGCGGCACCGACCGCGTGGCCGAGGTGGCCCGGCGGGCGGAGCACGCGGAGTTCGACATCGTGGTGAACATCCAGGGTGACGAGCCGTTCCTGAGCCCGGCGGCGCTCGCCGGGGCGGTGGACCAGGTCCGCGCCGGGTTCGACATCGGCACTGCGGCCGGCACCGTGACCGGGGATGCCGCGCAGAGCCCCTCGATCGTGAAGGTGGCCTGCACGAGCACGGGACGCGCGCTCTACTTCTCGCGCGCCGCCATTCCCTATCATCGCGACGGCGGCGATGCGAGCCGCCGCCGCTATCACCAGCACATCGGCGTGTATGCCTGCACCCGGAGCGCGCTGCTCCGGTGGGCATCCCTCGAACCGACCGCCCTCGAGCTCACCGAGCGCCTCGAGCAGCTCCGCGCGCTGGAGCACGGGCTCAGCATCGGGGTCGCGCTGCTCGACGAAGCCGCCCAGCCGGGCGTAGACACCCAAGAAGACCTGGAGCGCGCCGACGCGCACTGGACCGCCACCGCACGAGGATCCGCATGACGACGTCCGTCCCCAAGAACACCAAGTTCATCTTCGTCACCGGCGGCGTCGTGTCGTCACTCGGCAAGGGGATTGCCGCGGCCTCGCTGGGGCGGCTGCTGGTGGAGCGGGGGCTGAGCGTCACGATGCAGAAGTTCGATCCGTACATCAACGTCGATCCCGGCACGATGTCGCCGTTCCAGCACGGCGAGGTGTTCGTGACCGACGATGGCGCGG
>JAGGAG010000081.1 GCA_017889745.1 Gemmatimonadota bacterium
ACGAGCAGGACGACGGTCTGGAGCGTTCGGGTCATGGGTTGAGAGCCGTGGGGCGAGGATCAGGGTTAGGGGTCGTGGGTCGTCACTCGTGAGTCGTCAGCCGGGAAGGAACGACGACCGACCAGTGCGCCGAGAGTCAAGCCGCCGAGGAGGATCGCCCAGCCCAGGAGTGATTGCTCGGCGACGGCAAAGAGCCGCGGCGTGATCAGCTGAGCGAGGATCGCCAGCGAAGAGACTGCGACCAGGACACCGGTATCACGCGACCGAGCCGCCCAGTAGGCAATCACGGCGAGCAGCACCGCTGCCCAGAGGAACGCCTCGATTCTCCACAAGAGGCCCGGCTGTGGCGTGCGGGGCGCCATGACAGCCCACAGCAGTTCCGGGCCGATGCGGTAGTCGGTGGCGAGAGCCTGGCCGTCGCGGGCGGCGGCGGCGCGCAGTATTCCTCGCGCCCGGGATACCTCGAGCGTCACCTCACGGCCGGACGGCACGTCGAAGGCCGGGCCCAGATTGAAGCTCGGCGTGCGAAGCCGCGCGCGCGCCGCATTGATCCGGAACGACAGGAGTGCCCGGTGTCGCACGCGGTTGAGCATCATGACGAGGCTGTTGTTCGCGTCACCCCCATCGTCCCTGAAATCGATGATGGTGACGACGTTTTCCCGCCACGCGATCGGTGGGCCGGGCCTCACCACCACGCGCAGCGTGAACGAATCGCGGGCAAAACCCTGCTCCACCTCAAGCGGCAGCGATACCGGCGCGAGTCCGAGCGGGGTACCGCCGATGCTCGCCTGCACCGCATCACCGCTCAAGGCGGGTGCATCCGGCAGGTCCCCGGGAAACCGTCCGCGCCAATGGCCTGCGCCGGGATTCCCCTCCAAGGCCCAGGCACCAAAGGCCCAGGCGCCGGCCCAGACGAGCACGGCGGCCAGGGCGAGCCGCGCGGCAGCGCGACGCCCCGGTCGCATCAGGGTTGGGGAATGCGGCGCCAGCGCCGCGCCCAGCGCCGCCCCGGCAGTGTTGGTGATCACGTCGCTCAGGCTCGCGTCGCGACCGGTAACCACGGTGTACTGCAGCGATTCCACCAGTACCGCGAGCCCGAACGCGCCGAGCGCTGCCCAACCCGGCCGCACGCCAGCAAGGCCGAGTGCGAGGCCCAGGGGCAACAGCATGATGATGTTCTGGATGACGTCCTGCACACCCTGATCGCCGCAGACCAGGCAGGCAACCGGCGAGAGCGATGCCCGGTAGGCCTGCTCCGGCAGCGGCCAGAGGGTGGCGAGCAGGATGGCCACGACCATGAGTGCCGCGGCCTGGAGGGCGGATCGGCGGCTCACCCGGTACCGGGGGCCTGGGGCACGCCCTCTTGACGGCACGACCGGCCGCACCTTACGTTATGCCCCATCAAGCCCCGTATACATTTGCTCCCCCAGACAAGTCCGATGGCCGAGTGACGCCGTTCTGCGCCTGCCGCCATCAATTCTGACACGTTTCGCTGAACCTTTCCCCAACCCGCTGTTGCTGACCGCCGCGCCCTGCGGCGTCTCCGACCCGCTTGGAGTCCCTCCGTGGATATCGCCGAACTGAAGCAGAAGTCCGTCGCCGAGTTGCATGAACTCGCGGAAAAACTGAACATCACGAACTACTCCGGCCTCCGCAAGCAGGACCTGATCTTCCGCATCGAGCAGTCGCTGCTCGACCAGGACACGGTCATCCGGGGCGAGGGCGTGCTCGAGATCCTCCCTGAAGGTTACGGGTTCCTCCGCAGCCAGGACTGGAACTACCTGTACGGCCCCGACGACATCTACGTCAGCCCGAGCCAGATCAAGCGGTTCGACCTGCGTACCGGTGACACGGTCATGGGCCAGGTCCGCCCGCCCAAGGAAGGCGAGCGGTACCTGGCGCTCCTCAAGGTGGAGAGCGTCAACTACGAGGAGCCGGAGAAGACCAAGCACCGGATCGCGTTCGACAACCTGAAGCCGCGGTACCCGGATGAGCGCATCCGGCTGGAGCGGAAGACCAGCGACCTGTCGATGCGGGTGGTGGACCTGCTGTCGCCCATCGGCAAGGGCCAGCGCGGCCTGATCGTGGCGCCGCCCAAGGCCGGCAAGACGATCCTGATGCAGAAGCTGGCGAACGCCATCAGCGAAAACCATCCGGAGTGCGTGCTGATCGTGCTGCTCATCGACGAGCGGCCGGAAGAAGTGACTGACATGCAGGAGAACGTGAAGGCGGAGGTCATCGCCTCGACGTTCGACGAGCCGGCCGACCGTCACGTGCAAGTGGCCGACATGGTGATCGAGAAGGCGAAGCGCCTGGTGGAGCATGGCCGCGACGTGGTGATCCTGCTCGATTCCATCACCCGCCTGGCGCGGGCCCACAACGTGGTGGTGCCGCACTCGGGCAAGATCCTCTCCGGCGGCGTGGATGCCAACGCACTGCAGAAGCCGAAGCGGTTCTTCGGCGCGGCGCGCAACATCGAAAAGGGCGGCAGCCTCACCATCATCGCGACGGCGCTGATCGACACCGGCAGCCGGATGGACGAGGTGATCTTCGAAGAGTTCAAGGGCACCGGCAACATGGAACTGGTGCTCGACCGGCGCCTGGCCGACCGCCGCATCTACCCCGCCATCGACATCCAGCGCACCTCGACGCGCAAGGAAGAGCTCCTCATGGACAAGGACGAGCTCAACCGGGTGTACCTGCTGCGCAACTTCCTGGCGGACATGCCGCCGGTGGAGGCGCTCGAGTTCCTGCTGGAGCGCATGAAGCGGACGAAGAACAACAAGGAGTTCTTCGCCACAATGGCGCAGTGACCGGGCACGGCGTGAACAGCGAACGGTAAACAGTGAACGGGGGCTTCGGCCCCCGCTTTTCTTCCCGTTTACCGTCAACCGTTTACCGTTCACGCATGGATTCCCAGGCAATACCGTCTGCAGGCCGGGTTCTCGCCCTCGACTGGGGCGAGCGGCGGATCGGCATCGCCCTCAGCGATGAGCTGCAGCTCTTCTCGTCACCGCTGGCGACGGTGACGCGACGCGAAGGGAAGCGCTTCCCGATGCCGGCGCTGCTGGGTCACGTGGAGGCGCACCATCCGGTCGGCATCGTGGTCGGGCTGCCGCTGACCCTCGAGGGAGATGAGGCCGAGGCCGCCGGGTTCGCGCGGCAGCTCGGCACGCTGATGGCACAGCGGGCCAACCTTCCCGTTACCTACTGGGACGAGCGCATGAGCACCGCGCGGGCGCTCCGGGCCATCCGGGAACAGGGAGGCAGCACGCGCGGCCGCAAGGAAGAGGTGGACGCCCTGGCGGCGAGCGTGCTCCTGCAGGGATTCCTGGACTCCCGGAGGGGCAGTGGCGATCGGCGGTCCAGCGATGGAAGCGCAAGCGGCGATGTCGGGGGGCGTGAGCGGTGAGCGGTAAGCGGTGAGCGGGCCCAGGGGGGCGAGGCTCGCGCTTGGGGTGACGGTGCTCCTTGCCGCGTGCAGGGGCGCGCCAGGGCCCGTCGAGCAGGTCACGATTCCGCCGGGAAGCTCATTCGGCGTCGTCACTGATTCGCTGGCGGCGCATCACGTCATCGAGCACCCGAAGTGGTTCAAGCTGCTCGCACGCGTGCGCGGTCTTGACCGCTCGGTACGCGCGGGGGTGTACCAGCTTGCGCGGGGCTCCTCGGAGTGGGCAGTGATGGACGCGCTCAGGCGCGGCGACCAGCTGATGCTGCGCATCACGGTGCCGGAGGGACTGACGCTCAGCGAGATCGCGCCGATCGCGAAGCAGGCGCTGGACATCCCGATCGACTCGTTCATGGCCGCGGCCAACGACCCGGTCGGCGCGTCTGCGTTCGTGGAAGGGGCCATGAGCTTCGAGGGGTTGCTGCTGCCGGAGACGTACCTCGTGCCCGCCGGCGTGAGCGCACGGGGACTGGTGCGCATCATGGCGCAGCAGGGACTGACCGCCTGGGATCCCGCCTGGAGCCCGCGGCTCGACAGCCTGGGCATGACGCGGCTGCACCTGCTGGCCCTGGCCTCGATCATCGAGGGGGAGGCCCGGGTGGACAGCGAGCGGCCGATCATCTCCGCGGTGTACTGGAACCGGATCAAGAAGGGCATGCCGCTGCAGGCCGACCCGACGGTGCAGTACGCCATCCTGATGGCCACCGGGTCGAGGAAGAACCGCCTGCTGCTCAAGGACTACTCGTTCCGCTCGCCCTACAACACTTACCTCAACCCCGGGTTGCCGCCGGGCCCGGTGAACTCACCGGGCCGCGCCAGCATCGAGGCCGCGCTGTACCCGGCGATGGTGCCGTACCTGTTCTTCGTGGCAGCGGGTGACGGGCACCACGTGTTCACGCGGACCTATGGCGAACACCTGCGGGCCATCGCGCGGATCCGGCGCGCCAGGGGACCGACGATGGCGGACTCGGCGATGTAGCGGTGATCGGCGGGCGGCAGGAACTCAGGGCGGCGAGGCGGCAGAAGGCAGCGACAGCACCCACGACGCGATGTCGGCGATGACCTCCGACGCCACCCGCCCCGGGAGCTTGTATTCGGAGGGTGTCGACGCACCGGTTCCCGCCACGAACGGGTGATTCAGGAGGGGATAAACCTTCACCGTGAGGGCGGGCATGGGGCCAACCCCGCGCTGCCACGCCTCCAGGTCGGCCACCGTCATCTGATAGTCCCTCCCTCCCTGCAGCACCAGCATCGGCACCCGAACTTCCCTGCTCGCCGCGGGCATGTCATAGCTCATCAGGCTGTACCAGTAGGACGCGGGCGCCGAGGAAATCATCATCGGCGTCGCGGTGTCGGCAGCGGAGAGCGCCCTGAGTGCGGGGACAGCCGGCTCGAGAAACTGCCGCATGGCGCCGAGTCCGGCCGTGTCCGACGGTGGCAGGGCGGCGAGATAGCGGATTTGCCGCTCGATGATGTCCGCGAAGGTGCTGGTGGTGGCTCCAGCCATGATGACGACACCGGCGAGCCGTGCATCCCTGGCCGCAATCCTTGGCATCATCATGCCACCCAGGCTGTGGCCCAGCGCCACGGAGCGGCCGGGATCGACTTCCGGCTGCGCGCGCAACTGTTCGAGCGCGAGGACGGCGTCGATCACGATCTCGTCGTCCACGGTGTAACGCCGTCCGATGAAGTAGTAGGGCGCCGCGCGGGTGCGCTTCTCGTAACGCAACACCACCACGCCCTTCGACGCGAGGCCCCATGCCAGGTCCCGGAACGGCTTCGTGCCACCGATGGTCTCGTCGCGATCGTTCGGGCCCGAGCCATGCACCAGCACGACGCCGGGAAATGGCCCCGGTCCCTCCGGGAGGGTCAGCGTTCCCGGGAGCGCGGTGGGCTTCGTTCCGACCACGATCGGGCGTTCGACGAGGCCCCTGGGAAGCTGGGACTCCTGTGCCATGAGTGGCGAGGCGCCCAGAAGCAGGATGAGGCAGCGTACGGTCATCGATCCGCGGTGGGCTGTCGTCAGTGAGTTGGAGGTCGTGAGTCGCGGCTACAGTGCCCGGTAGCGGCGCGTTGCCGCGACCACATCGTCGGACCCGAGGATTCCGGAGACCACGGCCACTCCCGTGGCGCCAGCAGCCAGGGCGGGGGCGACGTCGTCGGGCCGGATGCCGCCGATCGCGACACAGGGCCGCGCGCCGGCGTAGCCCCTGAGGCGGGCAAAGCCCGCGGCGCCGAGCGCACTGCCGGCATCGCGCTTGGTGCCGGTAAGAGCCCACGGCCCCACGCCCCAGTAGTCGGCCAGCGCCCCGTTCTCCAGTTCCGCTTCCAGCCCGACACTCGCTCCGATGATGAAGCCCGGCGGCGCGATCCGGCGGGCCATGGCCACCGGCACGTCGTCGGGACCAAGGTGGACGCCGTGCGCGCCGATGGCGAGGGCCACGTCCACGCGGTCGTTGACGAGGACCGGGATGCGGACCGCCTGCAGCACCGCGCGCCCGAGCCGGGCCAGCTCCGCCGCGGTGACGTGCTTCATCCGGAGCTGCACGGAGGTGATGCCCCCCTGCTCCGCCGCCCGGATCAGGGCTACCAGGTCCCGGCCACCGAGGAGTGTGTCATCGGTGACGAGCATGAGCTGGAGTGCCTGCGCTAGATTAGTCGCCATGTCTGACCGCGAAAACTACCGACTGCAGGGCATCCGCGGCGCCACCACGGTGGCCGCGAACGAGGCCGCCCAGATCCTGGAGGCGACCGACGAGCTGCTGCACCACCTCATCGAGAGCAATGGCCTCCAGCCCGATGACATCGTGAGCGGCATCTTCACCGTGACGAGCGATCTGGACGCGGCGTTCCCGGCGCGCGCGGCCGAGGAATACGGCTGGAACATCGTGGCGCTGCTGCACTCGACCGAGATCCCCGTGCCTGGCTCGCTGCCGCGGTGCATCCGGCTGCTGGTGCACGCGTATACGACGAGGCCGAGGTCGGAGATACGGCACGTCTACCTGAGGGACGCCGTAGGATTGCGACCCGACCGTGCCACACAGCGTGAACCGTGAACGGTGAACGGTGAACGGGATCGCCAGCGCTACCGGTGTGGCGCGGGTGACGGCGCGGGGGGCGGAGCGATGGACCCGCGGTCACCCCTGGATCTACCGCAGCGACGTCGCCGCGGCACCTGACGCGGCCGGCCTCATTTCCGTCTTCGATCCGCGTGACAAGTTCCTGGGCCAGGCGCTCTTCTCTCCCCGATCCGAGATTCGGCTCCGCCTGCTCGAACGGACCCACCGGCCGGTGGACGCCGCCTGGTGGCGCGGGCGGCTCGCGGCCTGCCTCGAGCGCCGCGCCGCCATCGATGCCTCGGCCTATCGTGTGGTGCACGCCGAAGGGGACGGCCTCCCATCACTCATCATCGACCGCTACGACCGCTGGGTGGTGGCCCAGCTGCTGTCGGCAGGCCTCGAGACGATGCGCGGCGATATCCTCGCCGCGATCGCGGACGTGCTGCAGCCGGAGGGGATCCTGTTGCGGCACGACAACTCGGCGCGGCAGCGCGAAGGGCTGCCTGCCGACGTCGAACTCGCCATGGGGACGGTGCCCGAGTCGATCGACGTGCGCGAAGGAACGGTGCGCTATCTCGCCGCTCCCTGGACGGGGCAGAAGACCGGCGCGTTCCTCGACCAGCGGTCGAGCCGCATGCTGCTGGCCGCCGAGGCGCGGCCAGGCGGGCGCGGTCTCGACTGCTTCGCCTATCACGGATCCTTCGCGCTGCACCTCGCGGCGCGCTGCAGCGCCGTGGTGGCGCTGGATGCAAGCGCCGAGGCGCTGGAGCGCGGACGAGAGAACGCAACGCTCAACGGGTTCTCCAACATCAGCTGGGTCGAGGCTGACGCCTTCGACCTGCTGCGCGACTACGACCGGGGTCGCGAGCGGTTCGACGCGATCGCCCTCGACCCGCCCGCCTTCGCGAAGTCGCGGTCGTCGGTGCCCCAGGCGCTCAAGGGGTACGCCGAGGTCAATCGCCGGGCGATGCGGATCCTGGCCCCGGGCGGGGTGCTGCTCACGGCGTCCTGCTCCCACCACGTGCGGCGGGCCGACTTCCTGGAGATGCTCGCCAGCGCGGCCGCCGACGCCGGCCGACCGCTCATCTTGGAACAGGTGCTGGGCCAGGGGGTGGACCACCCCGAACTGCTCGCCGTGCCCGAAACCGGCTACCTCAAGGGTGCCTTGATACGGGCCATGTCGTAGGTCACAACCCGAGGCTGGGCACCGGGTTGCATTGACAGGCAAGGGGTACCTCACGACTTTGCAGGTGATGGCTGCGTTACCCTCTCCGACCGTCCGCAACGCATGCTGACCGCCGCCGACGCCCTCCGCACTGCCGGGCGCCGCCGGCCACCGCCGTCCCTGACCCACCTGTATCACGAGTACGTCATGCAGCGCATCGAGGCGTTCAAGAACTCGGTGACGCGCGACGAGTTGATGCGCCTGGCGGGCGAGGCGAAGGAGGGACTCGATGAGTCCGATGAAGGTCAGCTCGTCCTGACCGAGTTGCTGATGGGCGAAGTAGTGGACCAGCTCATCTTCAAGAAGCTCAAGCTCAAGACCCAGAAGAAGTTCGGGCCGCACCTCCTCAAGCTCCGCGCGGCGCAGAAGGAGCCGACGCACTGGGGCCTGGACGGGGTGTGTCCGGTGGTGCCGCTGCTGCCGCGGCTCGTGCCGACGGACCGCGCCCTCGTGGTGGGAACCGGTGCCGAGGCATGCACTTTCCTCCTGGCGGCGCATGACGTCGACGTCGTGTTCTGGGCCTCGGATCTCGGCGTGGTGGAGCGGATGGAGCAGCGAGCCGCTACCGAGTCGCTGGCAACTCGCTGCTTCGCCCAAATGGTCCAGTTTGGCTACCGGCTGCCGACTTGCACCGCGCCGTTCGACTTGGTGGTCGTCGATCTGGGTGCCCTGGCAGAGCTGGACAGCCCAACCCGGTTCGATGCCCTGCGTGCGCTGCAGGCGCAGACCCACGAGCACGGCCTGCACGTGCTGCTGCCCTCGACCGCGCTCGTCCCGGAGGCGGTCTTCACGTTCTACGACGGCTGGGACCGCGAAGAAACCCCCCGCCGGAAGCGTGGACCGCGCCCATCCGGGTGCGTCCTGGTAAAGCCAGCGCCCGCCGAACACCGGCAGGCCGCCGGGGCCTGAACCGGGGACGCAACACTCTGCAGGACAAACCCTTGCCCCGCCCGCCGAGGCCCCTTAACGTCGAATGAGGGGTCCCCTGATCGAGGGTTGACCCAGCCCGATCGCTGGAGCCGTTCATGCCATCCATGAAGATCAACGGGACGCCGGTCGAGTTCACGGCCGGCGCCACGATTCTCGATGCCGCCCGCAAGGCCGGCATCGATATCCCCACGCTCTGCTGGTATCCCAAGCTCTCGACCGTGGCCAACTGCCGCATCTGCCTGGTGTCGGTGGACGGCCAGGGGAAGCTGACGCCTGCCTGCTACACCCAGGCGGCCGAGGGGATGTCGGTGGAGACCGAGTCGCCGGAGGCGAAGGACAATCGGAAGGGCGTGCTCGAGTTCCTGCTGGAGCGGTATCCAGGGGATCATCTCGAGAACGGCGGCCGGGCCGAGCCGAGAAACGTGTTCGAGGAGTACGTGGTGCGGTACGACGCGCATCCGCCCGCAATGCGCGCCCTGGGGCTCCGTCATGGCGACGAGCGCCCAGGCGACTGGATGATCCAGCACGACATGAGCATGTGCATCCTGTGCACGCGGTGCGTGCGCGCATGCGAGGAGATCCAGGTGGTGGGCGTGCTGGACGTGGCGCAGCGGGGCGAGCACACCGAGATCATCGTGGGCGGCGACGGCGACCCCGACCACGCGGGCTGCACCTGGTGCGGCGAGTGCGTCCGGGTCTGCCCCACGGGCGCCATCTTCGAGTTCATCCCCAAGCAGCGCTTCGGCTCCGAGGCGCTCGCGAGTCCCGACAAGATCGCGAAGTCGGTGTGCCCGTACTGCGGCGTCGGGTGCCAGATCGACATCCAGGTGAAGGGCGACCGGATCCTGCGCGTGACCAGCCCCGACATCGAGGCGTACAGCCCGAACCAGGGATCGACCTGCGTGAAGGGCCGTTTCGGCTACGACTTCGTGCAGCACCGCGACCGGCTCAAGGCGCCGCTCATCCGCAAGGGATGGGAGCACAACGGCGAGAAGTGGGAGTGGACCGGTGAGTGGCCGCGGGAGCGCGAGGGCCCCTGGCAGCTGATCGAGGACCTCGGCATGAAGGACAAGCCGCGGCCGCCCAAGCGCCAGGAGGGCAAGCCGCCGCAGACCGGCCTGCCGATCCTGGATGACGACGATGTACGCGACCGGGTGGCAACGCCCCCGGCGTGGTACAGCGCGTTCCGCGAGGCATCGTGGGAGGAGGCGCTGAGCCTCACCGCGCAGGAGCTGCAGCGCATCCGCGACCAGAACACCAACTCCATCGCGGCACTCGCCTCGGCCAAGTGCACCAATGAGGAGAACTACCTCTTCATGCGGATGGTGCGCGGTGCCCTCAAGACGAACAACGTCGACCACTGTACCCGGCTGTGCCACTCCAGCTCGGTGGCGGCGATGAGCCGCGCCATGAGCACGTCGGCGGCGTCGGGCTCGATGCGGGAGATCGAAGAGGCGTGCGACGTCATCTTCATCTCGGGCGCCAATACCACCGAGACCCACCCGGTGTTCGGTGCGCTGATCAAGCGGGCGGTGAAGAAGGGCGCCAAGCTCATCGTGGCGGACGTGCGGCGCACCGAGCTCGCCGAGCGCGCCGACATTCACCTGCAGATGATGCCGGGTACCGATGTGGTGCTGTACAACTCCATGCTCAATCACATCATCGCGATGGGGCTCGAGAACCGGGAGTTCATCGCGACGAGGATGCACGACTGGGAGAAGGTGCGCACGGCGGTGGCGCCCTACACCCCGGAGATGGCGGCCAAGATCACCGGGATCCCGGCGGCGACGATCCGCGCGGCGGCCGAGATGTACGCGCGGGGGCCGAATACGTCCACCCTCTGGGCGATGGGCCTGACGCAGCACAACACCGGCACCGACATCGTGGCGAGCCTGCTCAACCTGATGCTCGCCTGCGGCATGATCGGGCGCTGGGGCGCGGCGATGATCCCGATCCGGGGCCAGAACAATGTGCAGGGATCGAGCGACGTAGGGGCGATCCCGTTCGCGTACACCGACTACCGCTCGGTGGAGGATCCCGGGGTCCGGAAGATCTTCGCCGACGCGTGGGCGGTTCCGGAGGAGAGCCTGTCGCTCAAGAAGGGCATGATGGTGACGGAGATCGTGGCGGAGGGGAGCCCGATCCGCGGCATGTACATCATGGGCGAGAACCCGGTCCTCTCCGACCCCAATATCGCGCACGCGGAGCACTGGGTGCGGAGCCTCGAGTTCCTCGCGGTGCAGGACCTCTTCCTTACCGAGACCGCGCGGTGGGCGGATGTGGTGCTGCCGAGCTCGTCGTTCGCCGAGAAGGAAGGGACGGTCATCAACACCGACCGGCACATCCAGCTGATGGAGCCGGCGCAGCCGGTGCCGGGCGACGCGCGACTGGACCTGGACATCCTGATCGAACTCAGCAACCGGATGGGCCTTCCGTCAGACTACAGCGGGCCATCGGACGTGATGGACGAACTGGCGCGGGTGACGCCGATCTGGCGGGGCGTCAACTACGACCGCCTGCGGGTGCTGCGCTCGCTGCAATACCCGGTGCCCGACGTGAACCATCCGGGTACCACGTTCCTCTTTGCCGACGGGTTCCCCACGGCCGACGGCAGGGGGCGGTTCATCGGAGTGGAGTACCTGCCGCCCGACGAACTGCCGAGTGACGAATACCCGTTCGTGCTCAACACGGGGCGGCAGATGTACCACTGGCACACCGGCACGATGAGCCGCCGGTCACGCGGGCTCGACAGCCGCGAGCCGGTGCCGATCGTGGAGATGCACCCGGAGGACGCCCTCGAGCTCGGCCTCCGGGACGGCGACGCGGTGGACCTCACGACGCGGCGCGGGTCGGTGCGCATTGCCGTGCGGGTCTCGGATCGCCAGGCGCGCGGGCAGGTGTTCGTGCC
>JAGGAG010000082.1 GCA_017889745.1 Gemmatimonadota bacterium
CCACCACCCTCTGCGTGAACGTCACGGAATCTCCTATGATCCGGGCGGCGTGTACTTGATGGCCTTCTTCGCCGCGGCGTCGATTTCTTCCGGGGAGATGAGCAGCGTCGAGTGGAGGTTCACGGCCCCGCTCGCATTGACGACCAGGCTCAAGGCCGCGGCCGTGGCGGTGTCGGGGAACTCCGCGATGCCGACCACGTCATCGGTGCCAAGCGCAAAATGGAACGAGTGGAGCTTCCCACCGGCCGACTCGATCATCTTCTTCACGGCATCGCGCCGCTTCGTCCCGCCATCCTTCAGCAACCCCTTGGCTCCCTCGGCCGCGTACGACGCGCGCCACAGGTACATCGGCATGACCCGCTCCTTGACTGGGGGAAGGTCAACCTACGGGCGGGACCGGGGGTTGGTAAGAGGCGCTGGCACGCCACCACTCCGCGGCCTGCTCCTCGTCCCAGGACGCCCCGTCGATGGCCGCGAGCGAGCGCGACACCGCGAGCGCGCTCGCCGGCCGGTCGTCCGGCTCCTTCGCCAGGCAGGCGAGCACCAGGCGCTCCAGCGCCTCCGGCACCACGACTCCCGCCCGTTTCGACGGCGGGACCGGCGCTTCCATGGTGTGCTTCAGCATCATCTTGACGCCGGTCTCGGCCTCGAACACCAGGCGCCCGGTAAGCAGGTAGTAGGCGACACACCCGACGGCGTAGACATCCGCCCGCGCATCGACGGGCTCGCCGAGCGCCGCCTCTGGCGCCATGTAGGCGGGCGTGCCCGGCGTGAGCCCGGCGCCCGTGACCACCGACGGTGCCGCGGCCGCGATGTGCTCCTCGACTCCCCGGTCGGCCGTCGACTTGACCAGGCCGAAGTCCAGCACCTTCACGAAATCGTGGGTGAGTCCCTGCCGCCCGACGTGAATATTCGCGGGCTTGATGTCGCGATGGATCAGGCCGGATGCGTGTGCCTCGGCCAGTGACTCGCAGACCTGACGCAGGATGTGAATGACCCGCCCCGCGGGCAGCGGCCCCGCACGGCTCACCAGCGCGTCGAGGGTCATGCCGTCCAGCAGCTCCATCACGAAGTACATCGTCCCGTCTTCCGTGACGCCGAAATCGTAGAGCTCGACCGTATGGGGCGAGCGCAGGCTGGCGGCGGCCTCCGCTTCGCGCCGGAAGCGCTTGACGGCAAGCTGCGCGGCTTCACCGCCACCCTCGGCGACCATCTCGGGCCGGATCAGCTTGATCGCGGCCGGGCGGGCGAGCATGCGGTGAGTCGCCCGGTACACTTCGCCCATTCCCCCGCTGCCGATCAGGTCGCCAAGCTGGTAACTCCCCATCTCCCGCGCCTGTGCCACCTGCTGTCCAAGGCGCCGCACGACGTTCGCAATCACGACCGATACCCCGACGATCAGGTAGTCGGGATAGTGCATGAGCAGCGCATTCGCCGGGGAGCCGAAGTCCCACGTTCCCCGCGCCTTCGCAATGAGCATCGACAGGGGATTCATGGACACGGCGATGAGGCCGACGACCAGAGTCTTCGCGGGCGTGCTCGGTATGATCGCCGCAAAGATCAGCACCGCCACGCCCACCCAGGAGATCACCGGCGACACCACCCAGTTCGAGGGCACCGCATGCCAGTGGATCATCAGGCCGATGGTGAATGCAATCACCACCAGGTACACGAGCCCGAGATCCAGGACGAACGCCGGATTCCGATCGGTCCTTCGGGTGAAGAAGTAGAGCGCAAGCGATGCGGACACTCCCACGGCGGCGAACACCTCGTCCGAACCCAGCTGGAGCCACCGGGGGTCCCCATGCGTCTGCATCCGAATGGCGAGGTGGTCGGCGATCGTGGCGGCCGTCCACAGCACGGCAACGAGGAGCGCCGTGATCCCGAGCCGGCGCGATGCCTCCTTGAGCAGGTCGTTCGGGAGCGCGCGCGAGTGCCCGAGCGCTCGCTTGAGCCCCGCAGGGGTACTGCGGAGGAGAGGACCGATGAGCCTGAGGTCGGGCATGACACCTTTGCGGCGAGCGAAGTGATGCGGCTAGGCGCGTGCAAAGCGCGTGCGCCGGGGAGAGCAGAACGTACAAGTTGACGTGGGAGGGGGTAAGGGGAGCGGCCTGAAAGAAGTGCGCTGAGCGTGCGCCCGGCGCCTGCGCGGAGCGCGTCGCGCCATCCCCATGCGACGCGGTCGTTCAGTCCATGCCCTGATGCATGTGCTCCTGGCCCGGCGCCCACGGATCGCCGGACATCACGTTCACGTGCACCATCCAGCCGAACGACTGGGCCCGGAAGCGGCCGCCAGCCTGCACGCACGCCTCCTCGGTCGTGATGCTGCCGCGGGGGCCGAACTTCGCATTCCGCCCGATGAAGTCGGCGGCGTTGCGGGCCTCGCGGCCGCGTGGCATGCAGATGCTGGTGTGCAGGTGCCACTGCACCAGGCCGAGCGGCACGCGGGCATCGAGGTCGTCGAGCGTGGCACTGGCGGGCATGGTATACATGACACCGATGAGGCGGAGGTGGCCGCTGGCACTGCGCTCGTAGAGGAGCGACGTAGGCCGAGCGGGATCGAAGCTCGATCGGGCGCGGAATCCGTTGGCGAGGCTGGTGTAGTGGAGCAGCTTCGCCTGCGTCATGGCCTTGCTCCGCACCTTGTATCCGTCCTGTTCCGCCAGCTCGACCGATTGGTAGCGGCTCACCGCCTGGCGGGCGACGCGAACCAGGCTGTCGCCGCGGGCGGAATCGGCGCCGGTGGGAACACGGGCAGGCGTCACGCGTAAATGAGGAGAGACATCGTGCGGTTCGGCCGCGGGCATGTCACCGTGGGCGTGCTGCTGGCCCGCGAGGGGCGCAGCGGACCAGGCGAAGATCAGGACCAGCACGGCTGGGGCGCGCATCGTTCATGTCTCCCAAGAGTCGGTGTGATTGCCAACCTTCCGACGCAGGGAGGCGACCCGGGTTAAGCGGGGCATGGCGAGCGTGACGCGAGGCACGCCAGCATTGCGCGATCGGGCCGCCGCGGAGACCTTCCCGATGCCGCGCTGGTACCGCGGCGCCGACAGATGACACCCACGGGAGGGACCCATGCAATACGTCGACGGATTCGTGATGGTGGTGTCGAGGCGGAAGCTCAAGGACTACAAGCGACTGGCGCAGAAGGCGGGCAGGATCTGGCGCGAGTATGGGGCCCTGGAGTACCGGGAGTGCGTGGGCGACGACCTCAAGGCACGGTGGGGGTTCCCGAAGATGGCGAAGTTCAAGGCGGGTGAGACCGTGGTCTTCTCCTGGATCACCTACAAGTCGAAGGCGCAGCGCGACCGGGTGAACAAGAAGGTCATGGCCGACCCGCGACTGGCGGACATGATGGACCCGAACAACATGCCGTTCGATCCCAAGCGCATGGCGATGGGCGGGTTCAAGACGCTCGTGTCCTATTAGGCCTTGAGCATGGGTCGTATGCGACTATACTGAACGCATGAAGACGGATTCACGATGCGCCGCCTGATTCCCGGCCTGCTCGGCGCTGCGCTCGCGCTCGGCGCGGCACATGGTCGTGCGCTGACGCAAGCGCACGGCCATGCCGTGGCCCCGGGCGCCGTTTCAGCGCGCGTGCCCGAGCTGCGGGCCGCCAGCGAGCGCATCCCCAAGGCCCCGCTGGAAAGGGCGGCGCGCACGCGGCGCCCCTCCGCCGCCGGGAGCACCGGCATCCTTCCGGCGCCGGTCGCGACCGGGGCGGTCGGCGCGCCCGTCATCCTCGTCGTCCGCGGCCGCGCGGCCCTGGTGTCGCGGCCCAGCGAATGCGGCCACTGCACCCGGGCGCCGCGTCCCCCGCCCATCAGCTAGACCCCTCCACACAACCTGAACACGACTTCGTCCCCGCTGCCGTGAGGCGCTGGGCGACCGGCGCGTGGCGTTGCCATGCGCGCGGTGTCGTGTGGCCATCGACCACGGCTCCGTGCCGGGGAGAGTCATTGCATGACCACAGCCTCAAGGCCCAGGACGGTGCGACCGTCCCGGGAGAACCTCACACCACCTGCGGGCGCGCCACGGGTGCGCATCCAGCCGCAGATGGACGAACGCTTCGCCACCACGTGGAAAGCCGACATCGCGGCGGGCCTGGTGGTGTTCCTGGTGGCGCTGCCGCTCTGCCTCGGGGTGGCACTCGCCTCGGGGGCCCCGCTGGCCGCGGGACTCATTTCGGGCGTGATCGGCGGCCTGGTCGTGGCGCTGATCAGCGGCTCGCAACTCATGGTGAGCGGGCCGGCGGCCGGCCTCACCGCGATCGTGGCCACGGCGCTCGCCACGCTGGGATCGTGGGAGGCATTCCTCACCGCCGTCGTCATGGCGGGCGTGCTGCAACTCGGCCTGGGCGCCATTCGCGCCGGCATCATCGCGTACTTCTTCCCCTCGTCGGTGATCAAGGGGATGCTGGCCGCGATCGGCATCATCCTGATCATGAAGCAGCTGCCGTATGCCCTGGGGCAGACGGCCGCGGCCTCGGCTTTCAGCGAGGGCGAGGACGGCGTGCCCTTCGGGGCGCTCCGTTCCGCGCTGGCGGCGCTCACGCCGGCGGTGCTGTTCATCAGCGTCGCTTCGATGGCCCTCCTCACGCTCTGGGACAAGACCCGGCTCAGGAAGCTCAAGGTGCTGCCGGGCCCGCTCGCGGTCGTGCTCTTCGGCACCGCGGTAAACGAGCTGCTGCGCGCGGTGGGATCGCCACTGGCCCTCCATGCCGACCAGCTCGTGACCCTCCCCTTCTCGCAGGGCGGGCCGCGCGAGCTGTTCAGCGCCCTGTCATTCCCGGACTGGTCGGTCCTGTCGGACCGGGCGGTGCACACCGTCGCGGTGACCATCGCGCTGGTGGCGAGCCTGGAGACGCTGTTGAGCCTCGAGGCGACGGACAAGCTCGACCCGTACAAGCGGGAGGCGCCGGCCAACCGCGAGCTCGTGGCGCAGGGGGTGGGCAACATCCTGGCGGGTCTGGTGGGAGGGCTGCCGCTCACCGGCGTCATCGTGCGCAGCTCGGCCAACATCAATGCCGGGGGGAGGACGCGGTTCTCGGCCTTCTCGCACGGGATCCTCCTGCTGCTCGCCGTCGCGACGATCCCGGCGCTGCTCAACCGGATCCCGCTCGCGGCACTGGCGGCGATCCTGATCTACACCGGCTACAAGCTGGCCCATCCGCGGCAACTGCGCACCGCGTGGCGGATCGGGCTGGACCACTTCATCCCGTTCGCGGTGACGATCGCGGCGATCCTGGCCACCGACCTGCTCGTCGGGATCATGGTCGGCCTCGCCGCCGGCATCTTCTTCGTGCTGCGGAACAACTTCCAGACCGCGTATCACCTGCACGAAGAGAACTTCCACTACAGCAAGACGCTGCGCCTGGTGCTGGCCGAGGAGACGTCGTTCCTCAACAAGGCGAGCATCGTCAACACGCTGAACGCCATCCCGGCCGGGAGCAGCGTGGAGATCGACGGCACGCGGGCGAGTTACATCGACTACGACGTGCTGGAGATCATCCACAACTTCACCGAGACGGCCAGGCTCCGGAACGTCACCCTGAGGCTCGTAGGCATCCCGCCGTGCATCAGCGCACCGGCGGCCCACTGAGGAGCGGCAATCATGGACGCGATCAAGCGAATCTTCGAGAACAACCGCGCCTGGGTGCGCGAGACGATGCGGCAGGATCCCGGGTTCTTCCAGCGGATGCTGAAGGGCCAGTCACCCAACTTCCTGTTCATCGGGTGCTCGGACAGCCGGGTGCCGGCCAACGTGATCACGGGCACGACGGGCGGCGAGATGTTCGTGCACCGGAACGTGGCCAACCAGGCGATCCCGTCGGACCTGAACATGCTCGCGGTGCTGCAGTACGCCGTGGACGTGCTGAAGGTGCCGCACGTGGTGGTGTGCGGGCACTACGGCTGCGGCGGCGTGAAGGCGGCGCTGGAGCTGCCCGACGGGCAGCATGAACTGGTGGACCAGTGGCTGGGGCACGTCCGGCAGGTGCGCCGGCGGCACCACGCCGAGCTCGCGAGCCTGGACGCCGAGGCACAGGCAAGGCGGCTGGTGGAGCTCAACGTGATCGAGCAGGTGCAGCACCTGGCGATGACCTCGGTGGTGCGCGCGGCGCGGCAGCGAGGACAGGACCTGCACCTGTGGGGCTGGGTGTACAGCATCGGCGACGGCCTGCTGCACACGCTCGAGGTCAACACCGCGGTGGACGAGGTACCGGAACTCGCGCGGGTGGGCGCCTGACGAGGCAGCTGAGGATGTCTTCCCGCTGACTTCACGGCGGCTTCCGGCCTCCAGCGCGAGACTGGAGCGTGGCCGACTACGGTCGAGGGCCACCTGGGAGGAGGGCAACATGAGGAACAGAGACGGAATCGGCCGCCGGCATGCCGGGGCCGGTGTACTGCTGGCGGCACTCCTGTCCGGACTGTCCGGGACAACGGCGGCGGCACAGGAGGTACCGGTGGCGGCGGGCGTCACCGTTGATGGTGTGGAGCAGGGGATGCGCCTGTATCACAGCAAGGGTGCCTGCGTCCCGTGCCACGGCGACCTCGGTGTCGGCACGGCCGATGGTCCCGGTTTCCTGACCGGACGCTGGAAGCTCGGTACCGGCAGCTACGAGTGGCTGCAGCATGTCGTTCGCCACGCCGGCTGGGGCGCGACCGGGCGCGCGGGAGACCCGCGACCGATGCGGGGACCGACGGTGCTCGACTCCACCGAGGTGGTCCAGGTGGCGGCCTATGTCTGGAGCATCAGCCGGGGACGCGCCGCGCCTTCCTCACCCTAGCAGCAACGCGCAGGGCCACAATTCCGGGGCGGTGATCGCGCGTCGTTCTCAGTCGCCGTCGCCGTCCCCGCCACCGCCCTCACCGCCCTCATGCTCGCGTCCGGTCGCGTGGCACCGGACGCAGTCATCGAGCCGGGCCCCGCTGATTCCCTCTTCCTGATGCTTCCGCTGGATGCGCGAAACCGTGTGCTCATGGCACCCGTAGCAGGTGTACTCCCGGTACGGGCGTCCCGGCTGGTGGCAGACCTTGCAGGCCACGCGCCCGCCTTCCCCATGATCAAGCGGGAACGCGTGCTCGAGGGTGGCCGGCTTCCACGCCGTGACGCCATGGCAGGCCGCGCAGTCGGTACCGAACTCGCCCCGGTGTTCATCGTCCTTGCGGTGACAGCTCACGCAGTCGGTCGATACCTTGTGGTCGAAGGTGGCCGGCGTCCACGCCGTGACCGTGTGGCAGGACCCACAATTGGCGCCGAACCGGCCTTTGTGGTCATCGTCCTTCCCATGGCAGCTGACGCACTCGCTGGATGCGGTGCCGAAGCCGGCGAGCGCGCGCACATCGACATGGCACGCGACGCACGTGGCCGGCTGGTGGGCGCCCAGCAGCCTGAACGCCACCGTGTCGTGGCTGAACCGGCCGCGGGAAAACCGATCGATCCCGTCGTGGCAGGCCATGCAGTCGCTGCCCCACTCCCGCACGTGCGCCACCACGAACTTCGGCTGGTAGTCACGGTGGCACGCTTCGCAGCGGGCCCTGTCGAACCTGTACGTGCCGGACGAGTGGCAATCGGCACAACGGAAGGCGGCGCCACCGTCGGTCCTGCGATGCGCATCCAGTGCGAACCCGAAGCGGGCGTGGTCCCCGGCGCCGACGCCGGCCTTGACGAGGCTTCCCGCGGGGCCGCCGTGTTCCGTGTGACAGGCCAGGCACGCACGCGCATTGTCGATTGCGCCATGCAGGGTGGTGCTGTCGCGGAGGTCGACCTGGGTGTCGGTATGACAGGCGAGGCACCGGTCGCTCATCGGCCGCCCGCCGGTGGCGGCGGCGTGACAGGCGGTGCAGCGTCCGCCAAGGGCGGCGTGGGAGGTGACTCCACCAAGGACCTTGGTCGAATCGGATTTCGCGCTCAGGCCGCCCGGACTGAACATGGCACCGCCCCAGACGAGCCACGCCAGCAACACGCCGACGACCGCCAGCCCGGCCGCACCCAGGCCGCCACGCGTGATGTTGGTGGGGAGCGTCATCGCGCTACCGGAGCAGGCGGGCGTAGTAGAGGGCCCCGGCCACGTGCATGGCGGCGAGAGCGAACATCGCCACACTCAACGGCACGTGCAGGAGGTACCAGAACGCCAGGGGGCGCCGCGCGACCGCAGCGTCTTCGGGCTCTGCCGCGCCGGCCGTGTAGACGAACCGGCCCAGGATGCCGCTGACGACAACCACGAGCATGACCAGCGTGAGCACGCCGGCCAGGCCGCGGAACTCGAACGCGGTGTGCAGCAGCACGAAGTACGGACCGACGATGCCGACGTACACGTGCCCCTGCATCCACAGCCGCAGCGGGCCCGGCCCGCTCCTTTCCGGTCGCTTCCGCCAGGTATACGCGAACTCGGCCACGAGCATCAGCAGGAAGCCGACGATGCCGATGCCATGGCCGACAAGGCCGCTTGCCGCGGGCAGGCCCTCGCGGGCGACGACGAGATACAGGACCGTCGCGATCGCGACGGTCAGGCCGACCCAGGTCAGCTCAGTGGGCCAGCCGCGCGTGATGGTCGTAGGGGGCATGCTCCCAGGGATGCAGCGAGTGCCAGAAGTCCAGCAGCGTTGAGGCGAGCGCCTCGGGACGCTCGACGAGCGCGTCCCGGATCGGGGTGATATCCACGCGTTCGGCAATAATGCGGGTGAGCGGCAGCGACAGCGCCTGGTCGCCCATGATCACTGCGCCAAGGATGGTACGACCGTTGAGATGGATGCGGATCCGGTCGGAAGCGTCGTGCCGGACCACGCTGATCCCGGTGCCGGCACCGCTCCACGCCTCGCTCTGGCCGCGGGTGATGGTGATCAGGTCGGGATCGTCAATGCCGCCGACGTCACCGATGACGGTGGTAATGATGTCGGCCAGCCGGGTCACGTTGAGCGCCACGTGCCGGTGGAACACGGTCGGCATCCCGGCCATGTTGAGCCCGGCCGCCCTGCCCTGCTCCATGGCGGCCGACCAGAGGGTATCGAGGACCGCCCGGCCCAGGACAGGATCGAACACCTGGGCCACGTCGCCGGCGGCGTATACGTCCACGGCGCTCGTTTCCATGCGTTCATTCACCACGATGCCGCGATCAACCTCGAGCCCCGCCTCGCGCGCGAGTGTCACCCGCGGCCGGACGCCGATCGCGACGGCGATGAGCTGGCATTTGAGCGCGTCTCCGCGATTGGTTTCGACGGCCACCACCCTGCCGTTCCTTCCCAGCGCGCGCACGATCTCGGTGCGCCGATGCATGGTGACGCGAGTCCGGGAGACGCCCGCCTCAACCAGCGCGGATTCCTCCGGATCGAGCACGCGGGCCCAGTAGCGGTCGCCGCGCAGGAAGTAGTGCGTCTCCACCCCGCGCGCCTGCAGCCCCTCGGCCAGCTCGATCGCCGTGCTGCCCCCGCCAACGACCACCGCGGTTCGCGCCTTCTTCGCACGGGTCACGAGCGCGCGGGCGTCGTCCACCCCGTCGAGCCCGACGACGCCATCCAGGTCCGCACCGGGAAACCCGGGCGCGATGGAACTGGCGCCGGTGGCGATGAGCAGCCGATCGTAGCCCAGCACCCTGCCGTCCGTGAAGCGCACTTCATGCAGCGCGGGGAACACCTGATGGACGCGCGCGTCGATACGCTCGATGCGCAGCGCGGAGACGTCGGCCCGGGAACGGATGGACAGCTGGCGCTCGGGGAGGGCCCCGGCGAGGAGGTAGGCCAGGCCGGGGCGGGAGTAGAAGGGGCCCGGCTCATCGCTCGCGAGCGTGATCCTGGCCGAGGCATCGACGCCGCGGATCGCCTCGGCCGCCGAGAGCGCTGCGATACCCGACCCGACCAGGACGAAGTGCCTCATGCGACCGCCCCGGAGATGGTGCCAAAATGAAGCACGGCACGCGGGCAGCGGGCGATACAGGTACCGCACTTGATGCAGCGGGGATCGTCGACCCGGAGACCCCGGCGGGCGTAGACGCGCACGTCGACCCCGGTCGGGCAGTTCCAGGAGCAGAGGCCGCACTGAACGCACCGGCCCGGCACCGGTTCAACACGGGCCGAGCGGAGCAGCGTCAGTCGTTCCTGGTCGACGGGCAGGTGCTTCTTGCGGGGCATGGGGCTCCTCCAATCCTGACCGGAGCGTAGCCGAGCCACATGAACCCACGATGAACGGACGACTCCCTAGGTATAGAGCGGATACCTCGGGTCATAGCGGTTGGCGCGCACGAAGGCAGGGAGATCGCCGGGGCGCGGCAGGGCGGCGAGACCCTCGCCGTAGGCCACCTCGGCAACGGCGACCGCCACCTCCGCGGACACCTCCATGATGCGGTCGAGCGGCGGATAGAGTGAGCCCTGCGCGAGGTCGGCGTCGGTGGCGAGCTCGGCCAGCCGGCGAGCGGCGGCGGCGAACATCGACTCGGTGACGCGGCGCGCCTGGACCAGGGTCACGCCGAGCCCCAGCCCGGGGAAGATGTAGGCATTGTTTCCCTGGCGCGGCACCCAGCTGCGGCCGTCGAGTGTCACCGGCGCGAACGGGCTTCCGGACGCGAAGATGGCGCGGCCATCGGTCCAGCGATATGCCTCTTCGGCCGTGCACTCGGCGCGGCTGGTGGGATTGGACAACGCAAAGACGACGGGCCGCTCATTCTCGGCGGCCATGGCTCGCAGCACCGGCTCAGTAAAGGTGTGCGGCACGGCCGACACGCCGACCAGCGTGGTGGGCCGGAGCGCGCGCACCGAGGTGAGCAGATCGTGCTGGGGCGCGGCCTCGAGCGCATACGGCAGCTTGTGCGCGGCGAGGCCGGTGCGATCACGCGTAACCAGGCCCTTCGAGTCGACCAGCGCGATGCGGGCGCGAGCCGCCACCGGGGCGAGGCCTTCCTCCACCATGGCGCGCGCCACCAGGTCGGCGATGCCGGTCGCGGCCGATCCGGCGCCGAGAAAGACGAGACGCTGCTCGTGCAGGGGACGGCCGGTAATCCGCGTCGACGCATAAAGGCCGGCGAGTGCCACGGCCGCGGTGCCCTGAATGTCGTCGTTGAACGTGCAGGTACGATCGCGGTAGCGCGAAAGCAGGGTAATGGCGTTCTCGGTGGCGAAGTCCTCGAACTGCAGCACCGCCGCCGGGAACACCTCGGCGACCGCGGTCACGAACTCGTCCACCAGGGCGTCGTACTCCGCGCCCCGGAGCCGCCGCTGCGGGAGGCCGACATAGAGTGGGTCCTCGCGAAATTCGGCGTTCTCGGTGCCTACGTCGAGCATCACGGGGAGGGTGCGGCCGGGGTCGACGCCGGCACAGGCGGTGTAGAGGGACAGCTTTCCGATGGGAATGCCCATCCCGTTGGCACCGAGGTCGCCGAGCCCGAGGATGCGCTCGCCATCGGTGACCACGATGACGGCGACCTCCGCCGCGGCGGGCCAGTTCCGCAGGATGGCACGGATGCGACCCCGGTCGCGGGGGCAGATGTAGAGGCCCCGGGGCCGGCGGAAGATATGGGAGAAGCGCTTGCACGCCTCTCCCACCGTCGGTGTGTACAGGATCGGCAGGGCGGCAGGAACCCGTGGAGCCCGAGCGAGGTGCGCTCCTCCTCAGTGAATGCCGTTCCCTTGTTGAGCGCGGGGTCGTGCAGGAACTCGAGCTGAGCATTGGACAAAGGAGTCATGAATGGATCGCCTTGGGGTGGTTTGGCCGGATCAGCGATGTAAACATAGGTGGTAATGAGCGGGGTTTCTCCGGATGTTCAAGGTCCCTTCATTCGGACCTGGGCAAGTTCACTCCATGCCATCGAGCATACCACGCTCCTTCCCCGCCGCCGTGGCCATCCTGCTCGCACTGGGCGCGGGCAATACCGGGTCCGCCCAGCAGGGTAATGGCACTCCATGGACCTTCCGCACCGGTGCCCTCCTGAGCGGGAGTTCGGACACATCGCTGGAGGGCTACAAGGTACTCAGCGGCATCGGGCTGGGTGCCGGTGTGCGCCGCAACATCTCCTCCGTGCTGTCTGCCGAGTTCAATGCTGCAGTGGTATCCCGGGAGGTGATCCTCGAGGAGGTGTCGGGGGACGAGGCGAGCGTGGGATCCATGGAGACGCTCCCAATGAACCTGCTGGCGCAGGTGCGCCCGCAACTCGGTGGCGGGGTACATCCCTACGGGGGCGTGGGGCTCAATTTCACGCCGGTGTGGGAGAAGACCGGCGCACTCGACTCGGACGACATCGCGCCGACGTTCGGCGTCGCGGTGCGGTTCGGAGTGGACTTCGACCTGTCCCGGACCGTGCTGCTCAACCTGGACCTGGGCTGGAACACCGCGGAGCCGGACATTGAGGCCGGCGACGTGCGGATCACGACCATCACGATCAACCCGCTCACGCTGAGCGCGGGAGTGGGATTCCGCTTCTAACCGGACAGGGCCCAATAATGACCACGAAAACCGAGAACGAGATTGGCCTGGCGCTGCCGTTTGCGCAGGCCGTGGAGCGCACGCGCACCGCGCTGCAGGCCGAGGGGTTCGGCGTGCTCACCACGATCGACATGCAGGCGGCCTTCCGCGAGAAGCTCGCCGCCGATTTCCGCCCTTACGTGATCATGGGTGCGTGCAATCCGCCCCTGGCGTACAAGGCACTCACGGCGTCGGCCGAGGTCGGGCTGATGCTGCCGTGCAACGTGACGGTGGAGGAAGAAGCGCCAGGACGGAGCGTCGTACGGTTCGCGCGTCCCACCCGCCTGCTCGGGGCAGACCCGACGGAGTATCCGCCCGCCGTGCACCAGGTTGCGAGCGACGCCGAGGCCCGCCTGGCGCGGGTGGCGGATGCATTGCGGCAGGTGGAGGCCCAATAGCGCGCCCAACGACGGGAGGCCCAATGTTCACCCTGCGCTCGTCCGCGTTCCAGGCAGGGGCCGCGATACCCCAGCGATACACCTGCGACGGCGAGGACCTCTCGCCCCCGCTGTCCTGGGCCGATGCCCCCGCGGGCACGGTGACGTTCGCGCTGATCGTCGATGACCCGGACGCCCCCGATCCGGCAGCGCCCAAGCGGGTGTGGGTGCACTGGCTGCTGTACAACCTGCCGGCCGCGCGTGTTGAACTTGCTGAAGGCGCGGGGAACCGCACCCCGCCGGACGCCGCGAGCCAGGCGCTCACCGACGCAAGTACGCTCGGATATCATGGGCCCTGCCCGCCGATCGGGACACACCGCTACTTCTTCCATCTCGCGGCGCTCGATTGCGCACTGCCCCAGCTGGGCCGGCGGGCGCGACGGGTCGACCTCGAGCGGGCAATGACGGGGCACGTGCTCGCCACCGCGGTGCTCATGGGGACGTATGCGCGGGCGGGAGGACAGGAGAAGCGGTGAACGGTGAAACGGTGAACGGTAGACCGACAAGACGGAAGCGCCCCCTGCGCCAACGGTGCCGGGGGCGTATTGCATGACCATTACTCAGCGCCGCTCGAGGCTCCTGCGCAGGGAGCGCGGTGCGCCAGGCTACCGGAAAAACGTAGCCGCGACGGCGTGAACCGTGGGTGAAACCTGGGTGAGAGTCTCACCCGATCTTCACCACGGCCTAACCGTGCTCGTCCCACCTTTGTACGTCCCTCAAAGAGCAGGCACACCATGTCACAGATCAGGAAGTTGGCGCTCGTGCCGGTGGCCCTCCTGGCGCTGGCGTGCGGCGGCACGGATGAACCGTCCATTCAGAGCGTGTCGGGGTTCTGGACCGCGACCCGACTCGAGTATGTCAGTGTCGCCAACTCGTCGGTGAAGGTGGACCTCATCGCGTCGGGTGGGACGGCAACGCTCGACCTCAACGACAACGGGAATTACACCGCTGTCATCACCCCGGCTGGCGGGGCGGCACAAACGACGACCGGCACCTGGAGTTACACCGCCGACACGTTCACGATGATCGAGACCGGCAGCTCGGGCGACATGACGTTCGACATGTCCATCGGTAACGACACCATGACGCTGACGGGCGCCAATACCGACTACGACTTCGACGACAACGGGACCGACGAGCCCGCCAAGCTGAACATCGGCCTGGTGCGCTAGACCAGGCACGAGTAGAGGGAGGCCCCAATGAGATACACGACTGGCATGGCCGCGGTGGTGCTCGCCGCGGCGCTGGTGGCCTGCGGCGACGACAACGGCAACGGCCCGAGCGGCGGACTGCAGCCGTCCACTGCGTACGAAGGCTTCGTGGCCGCGGCCAACGGCTCGACGGCCGCGCTTTCGATCACCTTCGCCTCGGCCGTCAACCTCCGGATACCTGGTGCCTCGGCGAGCGTGATGGCCGTCGTGACGGGGGCGACGGGGCAGATCGAGGACGGCTCCGGCGGCACCATCCCGCTGACCGGCTCACTCGACGGGAACGCGCTGGCGATGTCGGGCGGCGGTGTGACGCTGACCGGTACGCTCTCGGGAGGCGAGATCACCGGTGAGGTGACCGGTGCCGGACTGACC
>JAGGAG010000186.1 GCA_017889745.1 Gemmatimonadota bacterium
GTGCTGGTGTACGAACCCGCGGCGGCGCGCGCGGCGCTCGTCATCGGCGGGCTGTGCTTCCCGAATGGAGTCGCGCTCTCAGGCGACGAGCGGCACCTGTTCATCGCCGAAACCGGCGAGTACCGCATCTGGAAGGTGGACGTCGCCGCGCGGGGACTCGATGCCCGGTCGGCACTCGCCTCCGGTGACGCCCGCGCCCGGGTGATCGCCTCGAACCTGCCGGGATTCCCCGACAACCTGACCCGCAGCGCCGACGGCCGCCTGTGGACCGGGCTCACCAAGCCGCGCGCCGCGGCGATCGACCGCATGGCTGGGACGCCGTGGCTACGCTCCGTGACGCTCCGGCTGCCGAAGGCGCTGTGGCCGGTTCCGCCCACCTACGGGCACGTCATCGCCTTCGACGAGGACGGCCGGGTGGTGGCCGATCTGCAGGACCCCTCCGGCCGTCTGGCCGAGACCAGCGGCGTCGGCGGCCCTACCGGGCCCGCCTCGAACTGATTGATTTCGAGCGGCATTCTACGCCTTTTTGCTGCACCGCAGCTAAATCGACAGGATTTGCCGGAACCGTCACGAAACAGCATTTGTACTTATATTTTTCAATGCCTTACGGGATATCCGGAGAGGCCAGCGACAGTGCAGGCGGGACGATTGTTCGTCGAATCCGGCCAAGCCGTTGAATCGCATTCGGATACTCGGAACAATCCCGGCATGGACCAGCTGCTCGCCATGAAGGTGTTCACCCGGATCGCCGAGCGCGGCTCGTTTGCGCAGGCAGCCGACGAACTCGACATCTCGCGGGCGGCGGCCAGCGCCCACGTTGCGGCACTCGAGAAGCACCTCGGCGTGCGCCTGCTCAACCGCACCACCCGGCGCGTCGCCCTGACCGCCGAGGGGTCGGAGTACCTGCGACGGAGCCGCCGCATCCTGGACGAAGTCCAGGATGCCGAGGAGACGCTGCGCGGCGCCCGTTCGAGACCCCAGGGCCGGCTGCGGGTGGACGTGCCGGTGGTGTTCGGGCGCTATCTGCTGCTGCCGGCCCTCCCGGAGTTCACGCGCCGCTATCCGGACATCGAGCTCGACATCCGGCTCAACGACCGGGTGGTCGATCTGGTCGCCGAGCGCGTGGACATCGCCCTGCGCGTGGGCTCGGTGCAGCAGCCGGGACTGGTCGCGCGGCGGGTGGGCCAGATCAACATCGTCACCTGCGCCTCGCCGGCCTACCTCGCCGACCATGGCGAGCCCGAGACGCCCGACGACCTGCGGCAGCACCGGCTGCTCGGCCTCACCTCGGCCGGCGGCGGCAAGCCGGAATGGAATTTCCCGGCGCCCTACACGGCAAAGCGCCTCAAGCTGCACTTCGCCATGCAGTTCAACGCCGCCGAGGCACCCATCATCGCCGCGACCGCGGGACTCGGCATCGCCCACACCGGCGACCTGATCGTCGCCGAGTACATCGCCCGCGGCGAGCTCAAGCTCATCCTCGAGAAGTACGTGGTGCCCGGCGCGCCAATCTCGCTGGTCTATCCATCGGCAGGCCACCAGTCGCCGAAGGTGCGCGTCTTTTCCGACTTCGCCGCCGACCTGCTGCGTCGCTGGCACGGCATCGTGCAGCAGTGGCTGAATCGCACTGTCGCGCCGGAAGCGAATCCCTAGAGCCGCCGCCCGCCGCACCGCCTGTAGAATCGGTCGCCCACCCGTCCGGGGATCTCATCATGCTCAAACTCGTCGCCGGCCTAACGATCTTCCTGGGCGTCCACTCCATCCGGATATTCGCGCCCCAGTGGCGGGAGCGGATGATTGCCCGCATCGGCGCGGGCCCGTGGAAGGTGATCTACTCGCTCGCTTCGCTCGCCGGATTCCTGCTGATCGTCGGCGGCTACGCCGCGGCGCGCCTCGAACCGGTGGTCCTCTACAACCCCCCCTACTGGACGCGACACCTCGTCGCGCTGCTCATGCTGCCGGTGTTCCCGCTGCTGCTCGCGGCCTACCTGCCTGGCCGCATCAAGGCGGCGGTCAAGCACCCGATGCTCACCGCGACCAAGGCCTGGGCACTGTCGCACCTGCTGGTCAACGGCATGCTCGCCGACGTGCTGCTGTTCGGCGGCTTCCTGGCCTGGGCGGTGCTCGACAGGATCTCGGCGGGCAAGCGCCCGCAGGCCGTCGTCCGCGGCGCCCCGCTCTCGATCCGCAACGACGTGATCGCGGTCGTCGTGGGCCTGGTGGTCTATGGCGTCTTCGTCATGTGGGCTCACGTGAGGCTGTTCGGCGTCGCCCCGATGGGCTGAGGCGGCCGTGGCCAGGGTCGAGGTCCCCTTCGGCAGTCACGGCGGGGTGTGCCGGGCGTGGCGCTACGCAGCTGCCGACGCGGACGGCACGGGGGACCGCCGCCGGCCCTGCGTGGTGATGGCCCACGGCTTCGGCGCCACGCGCGACGCCTCGCTCGCCCCGTACGCCGAACGCTTCGCGGCGGCCGGCATGCACGTGCTGCTGTTCGATTACCGTCATTTCGGCGCCAGCGACGGGCGGCCCCGGCAACTCGTCTCCGTGCGCCGCCAGCTGCAGGACTATGCGGCGGCCATCGAGTTCGCGCGCGCGCTCGCAGGCGTCGATCCGGCGCGGGTGGCCGTCTGGGGGACGTCGTTCTCCGGCGGGCACGCACTGGTGACCGCTGCACGGATACCCGGCGTGGCGGCGGCGATCTGCCAGTGCCCGATGATGGACGGGTTCGCGGCGGTGCGTCGCATCCTGGAGTACTCGGGTCCCCGGCAGCTCCTGCGACTCACCGGCCACGGATTGCTCGACCTCCTGCGTGCGCCCTTCCGCCGCGCGCACTACGTCCCCACCGTGGGTCCACCGGGCAGCCTCGCCGTCATGAGCAGCGAGGACGCCGAGGCAGGCTACCGCGCGCTGCTGCCGCCGGACGCACGCGTCGAGGTGGCTGCGCGCATCGCGCTGTCGGTGGCCCTCTACCGGCCCGTGACCCACGCCCACCGCGTGCGCTGTCCGGTGCTCGTGCAGGTCTGTGAGCACGACAGCGTCGCGCCCGTCGCGGCGGCAGAGCGGGCCATCGCGGAGCTCGGCACCCATGCCGAAGTACGACGCTACCCGATCGGGCACTTCGAGCCGTACTTCGGCGCGCACTTCGAGCGCAGCGTCGCCGACCAGCTCGATTTCCTGCGCTCCCGCCTCGCGCCCTGAGGGGCGCGCCGACCGCAGGGGCTCACCAGCCCTTGAAGAAGCTCCCGTCCGCAAAGTCCCACAGCAGGTTGAGGTGGTAGCGGGTGTTGTAGGACTGATCGCTGAGCGGGAATTCCACGCCGAGATTGAGCGCGACGTGCCCACCCTTGGTGAGCCCGATCCGCACCTGCGGCAGGGCCGTCCACTGCACGGTGTCCTCGTCTTCGGCGTCGAAGGGCACGGTCGCCGTGACCTCGAGCGCGGGGTAGACGGCGCGGCGCTGGTCGGTCCAGAGGTAGTGCACGACTCCTGCGAGCTCCACCTCGCCGTCGCCCGTGTCGTCCACCGGCACGATGACCCGCGCGCTCGACTGGAAGATCGCCTTGTCGTTGAGCTGCTTGCCATAGGCGAGATAGGGAATGATCTCCTCCGACTCGTCGCTGTCCGTCGGGATCGCGACGATCAGGGCGCCCGAGAGGATCGAGCGCCGCTCGAGGTTCCAGTGCAGCACGGTCTTGGCGCCGGCCTCGACCTCGGTGATCTCGGAGTCAGTGCCGTCGTCCTCGTGGATGATCTCGAGCACCCCCATCGAGCGCTTGCCGAAGCGCTTCTCGATCTCGATGACGTTGCGCCACACGTTGTCGCCGTCGCGCTCCGTGATGCGGGCCTTGTAGACGATCTCGTCCTCGGGGAAGGCTTTCTTGGTGCGCACCGGCAGGAAGAAGTTCAGCTCGCCCGGCGGATACTTGTCGCTGCCGGGCGCTAGCGTCTTGGCATAGGCCACGACGTTCTGGATGTCCTCCGCCGAGAGCGCGCCCTGCTGCCCGGGCATCACGGCCGACAGTCCGAGCGCCTGGCCGCCGTGCGTGACGACGATGTGCCAGTCCGCGGTGGGCTCGCGGCTGTTGAACAGCGGGTCGGACAGGTCGGCAGGCTGCGGATCCAGCGCCTGCACGACGGGATTCGACGGATCGGGCCGGCCGGTGGTGCCGTGGCAGGCGGCGCAGACCTCTTCGAAGATCTTGCGCCCGGCCTCGAGGTCGGCCGATTGCGCCGGCAGCCCCGGTGTCAGCAGCAGCATCGCCACGATCCGGCCGACGCACACGGAGAACTGTTGATTGCGCATGGAGTGCCTCATCGGCGGCTGCGGTCCTGTGTCCCGCCGTCGACAGGTTAGGGAGCGGACTGAAGGCGCGAAACCGCAGTTTCCACAGCTTGCTCCGCCTCGAGGCGGTGAGCGGGTCGAGACGGGCAATACCGATTTGCGCCGAGTGCCGCCCGATGGAGACTCTCCGCGTGATCGCCTTCGCCGCCGCCTGGATCCTGATGTGGCTGGCCCTGCTCGGCGCGGCCATGACCGTCACGGCGCTCGTGCGCGCGACGCGCCTCGGCTGGGGGAACGTCACGTGGTTCCTGTCGGGTTGGC
>JAGGAG010000083.1 GCA_017889745.1 Gemmatimonadota bacterium
CCTGGGCGTGGCGGCAGTGGCGGTGGCCAAGGTCCTGTTCAGCGACCTCTCATCACTCGATGCGTTCTATCGCATCGGCTCGGTGTTGATCCTCGGCATCGTGTCACTTGCCCTCGCGTGGCTGTATCACCGGCAGGCGCTCGCGAAAACGGAGAATGCATGACCATGGCACTGCCCGCCTCGCCCGAGGCTCTCGCGAAGGCATCCTGGAACGACATCCGCCCCCACTTCGACGCGCTCGCCGCCCGCGAACTCGATCATGGCGGCGTGGAGCAGTGGCTCGCCGACTGGTCGCGGCTCGAGGCCATGCTCACCGAGGCCGCAAGCAGGGCCATGATCCGCTACACCCTCGACACGAGGGACAGGGAAGCGGAGGAGGATCACCTGCGCTTTTCCACCGAGATCCTGCCCCAGGCGGAAGAGCGCAGCGTCGCGCTGCAGAAGAAGCTGGTGGCCTCGGGATACACGTCGCCGGCGCTCGAGACCACGCTGCGCGCCTTCCGCACGTCCATCGAGATCTTCCGCGACGCCAATGTGCCGATCATGAGCGAGCTCGAGGAGCACTCGGCCACGTACCAGCGCATCACGGGCGGCATGACCGCTCCGTGGGAGGGGAAGGACCTCCCCCTGCCGCAGCTTGCCCCGTTCCTCAAGGAACCCGACCGTGACGTCCGGGAACGGGCGTTTCGCGCCAGCACCATGCCCTATGTCAGCGCGCGCGCCGAGCTGGCGACCCTGTTCGACCGGATGTACGAGTTGCGGCAGCAGGTGGCGCGCAACGCCGGCTTCGATTCCTTTCGTGACTACGTTTTCAAGGCGAAGCTGCGCTTCGACTACTCGCCAGCCGACTGTGAGCGCTTTCACGACGCGGTCGAGCGCCACGTCATGCCGGCCTACAATCGGCTCATGACGCACCGGCGGGAGCACCTGCGGCTTTCCACGCTCCGGCCGTGGGATCTCGCCGTCGATCTCTATGGGGCCAGGCCGTTGCGCCCGTTCAGCGACGGCGCCGAGCTCGCGGGCCGTGCGCGCGCCGTGTTCGACCGGGTGGATCCGGCGCTTGGTGCGCAGTTCGGCATCATGATCGACGAGCGACTCCTCGACCTCGACAGTCGGACGGGGAAGGCGCCGGGAGGGTATTGCGACACGCTCCACTGGACCGGCCGGCCCTTCATCTTCATGAACGCGGTCGGGCTGATGGACGATGTGATGACCCTCATGCACGAGGCCGGTCACGCCTTCCATGCCTTCGCTGCCGGGCGACTGCCGCTCGTGTGGCAGCGTCATCCGGGCTCGGAGGCGTGCGAACTTGCGTCGATGTCGATGGAACTGCTTTCAACGCCGCACCTGGAGCGCCCCCTGGGGTACTTCGCGCCCGAGGACCTGCGACGTGCGCGGCTCGAGCACCTCGAGGACGTGATAGTCACCCTGGCGCACGTGGCCTCGGTGGATGCCTTGCAGCACTGGGTCTACACCCATCCGGAGGGCGCCGACGCTTCGGCACGCGATGCGGCCTGGCTCCGCATCCGGAGCCGTTTCGATCAGGGCGTTGACTGGAGCGGGCTCGAGCGCGAGCGGGTCGCCCGCTGGTACCGCCAACTGCACGTGTTCCTCTACCCGTTCTACTATATCGAGTATGGCATCGCCCAGTTGGGTGCCTTGCAGGTCTGGCGGAACAGCCTCCGTGACCCGGCCGAGGCGGTGCGCCGGTACCGGGACGCCCTGGCCCTCGGGAACACGCGGCCCCTGCCCGATATCTATTCCGCCGCGGGTGCCAGGCTCGCTTTCGACGCGGCCACCATCGGGGAACTGGTCCAGCTGGTGGAGGAACAGGTCGAGGACCTGCGGGGCGACGTTCCGGCTGCCGCCTGAGGTCCCGGAGTTGCGCCCGGGGCGTGCGGAGGCAAGATTTGGCCGCCTGACGGCGCAGACTTGAAGGCGTGGAGACGTGAAGGATGACGTCCTTCGCATCGGCGGTTCACGCCCTCAGGCCCGCAGTCCCTCACGCCTCATTAAGGAGTCCGGATGGCGAAAGAAGAAGGGATCGAAATGGAGGGAGTGGTGACCGAGGTCCTGCCGGACCGCAATTACCGCGTCCTGCTCGACAACGGCCATGAGATCCTGGCCTACGCCGCCGGCAAGATGAGCAAGTTCAAGATCCGTGTGCTCGAGGGCGACCGCGTGAGCGTCGTGCTCTCGCCCTACGACCTGACCCGCGGACGGGTGACCTACCGCCACAAGTAGCGGGTGGACGGGCGGCAACAGCAAGAAGGCGGCGATCCAGGCGATCGCCGCCCTTCCTTTTGCCTTCCGACCAGGTGTGAACTACTTCCCGAGCTTCGTGACTCTCTCGGCCGCTGGGCCCTTCTGGCCCTGGACGATCTCGAATTCGACCCGCTCACCCTCGGCGAGGCTGCGGAACCCTTCCGCCTCGATGGCGGTGTGGTGAACGAAGCAGTCCTTTTCTCCGTTCTCGGGGGTGATGAAGCCGAAACCCTTCGCATCATTGAACCACTTGACCGTGCCAGAAACGCGAGCCATCGGAGCAGACCTCGTTGTGACGTGACCGCGAAGCAGCAGCGCGCCGCTTCGCTCCATCATGATCCACGGGCCTGTCCCGTGTCATGAAGCCTGAACGGGGCCTGGCGCCCCGGAGCGATTGCAGAAGGAACCACAGGTGCCGGCACTGGCCGTGACCGACCTACCTAATGTCGTTCGCGGGCAGGGTTAGTCAAGAGGATCCGGGCCAGAGCGAGCCCACCCGCCAGCGGAGCGTGTCCAGGGTGCGCGCGAACCGGCTCCGGCGGGTGGCGCGATTGAGCGCCTGGAGGAAGTCCGCCGCCGTGGCGTAGCGCCGGTCGACTACGCTCTGCAATGCGCGCTGCAGCACGCTCGCGAGTCTGGGTCCCACGTCGGGTACGGCAGTGCGCAGGTCGGGCGCCTGATCGGTAGTCTGGCGCGCCAGCACCTGTTCCGGCGTCACGCCCTCGAACGGCGGGTGACCGAGCAGCGCGAAGTACGCCACGGCAGCGAGACTGTACAGGTCGCTCCGCTGGTCTACCCGCTCGCCCAGCAGCTGCTCCGGACTCGCGAACTGGGGCGTGCCGCTCTGGCTCGTGGCCCCGCCGAAGCGGCCGCCGCGCAGCGCGAGTGCCAGGCCGAAGTCGGTGATCTTGAGGCCCCCACCCGGCGCGATCAGCATGTTCTCCGGCTTGATGTCCCGGTGTACCAGGCCCAGCGCATGGGCCTGTGCCAGTGCGCTCAGCGCTTCGCGCAGCAGCCGGATCACCCGGGGCACGCTGAGCGGTCCCTCGCGCTGCACCAGCTGGGCCAGGTTGGGGCCGCGCACGAGTTCCATGGTGTACCAGAGCAGTCCCGAGCGTGACTGGATGTCGTAGATGTCCACGACGTTCGGGTGCTGCAGCTTTGCCGCGAGCTGGGCCTCGCGCCGGAATCGTTCCACGCCCGCCAGGTCACGCGTAAGCGCCGGATGCAGCACCTTGAGCGCCACTTCCCGCTCCAGGTGCAGGTCGCGCGCCCGGTAGACCCGGCCGAATCCCCCCGTGCCGACGGTGTCGAGCAATTCGTAGTCGTCGCCCAGCGCGCGCCGCAGCAGCTTTTCCCACTCCTCGGCATGGTCGGCACTGGTGTCGAGCTGCGCTCCAGCCGGGCGCACCGACACCGCCTCCACCGCACCGGCCTCCGAGGCGAAGTCCTCCAGCATCTCTCCGGCGGAGAGGTAACGCCGGCCCGGCTCCGCGCGCAGCGCGCGCACGATGATGCGTTCGAGGGTACGGGGGGTGGTCGGGCGCAGTTCCGACGGACGGCGGATCGCGGCAGGATCCATCGCCGGTTCGGTGCCGGTCGCGGCGTAGTAGAGCACTGCACCTGCGGTGTACACGTCGCTCGCCGGTTCACCGGGCTGGCCCTCTCGCACCTCGGGTGCCATGAAGCAGAGGCCGGTCGGCCGCACTTCCGGGGGCACCGCGGGGAGGGTCCAGCTGCTGAAGCGGAGGTCGGTCATGGTACCCCGTCCGGCGTGGCTCAGCACAATGCCGGCGGGGACGATGCGGCGGAAGAGGATACCCTGGGTATGCGCATGCTCCAGGGCACTGAGCAGGTCGCGCGCCAGCGTGTGCACGGTGGGGATCAGGCGCGGGCCGCGCTGTGCCGCATGCTCGAGGCTCTCGCCGTCGATCCAGTTGCCCACACGGAATGCCACCTCGCCCATCACGCCGACGTCGTATACGTGCCGTATGGCGGGATGGTCGAGCTGCGCCAGTGCCTCGGCCTCGCGCAGGAACCACCCGCGCGTGGCTTCCCCCGTGTAGATGTTGACCCGGATGCTCACGCGGCGGTTGAGGACGCGATCGAGCCCCACGAAGAGCACTCGCTCCGCGTTGGCCGCGACCACCCGTTCGAGCCGGTAACGCGTACCGAGCGCTGTCTCGGCAGCGCTGAAATACTCGGCCTGTTCCGTCATGGTCCGGTCAGCCCGGGCCGCCGCGCCGGCGCTCGATGCGCATGCCGCGTCCGCAATGCTCGGGGCTGCACCAGCGCCGGTATTGCGTTGGGGATCGATCCAGCAGGAAGAGAGAACAGGTCGGACCCTCGCAGATGCGGATCGCGGGGCTGGGCAGCGCCAGCGTCTCGGCCGCCATGCGGGCGAGGGTCGGGAGCACGCCCGGTGGATCGTCGGGGGCGAAGATCAGCTGCCACTGTCCCGCGACGCGCACGAGTCGCTGCGCGCCAGGCACCGACGCGAGCAGGTCGTTGATCGCGCGGACACTGGCTGACGGTGACGGCTGGCTTGTGGCGAGCGCGCTGGCGAGATCGGTGAGGTGGGCCCTGAAGTCGCGGACGTCGTCGAACGGCACCGACGCGCGGGGGAGTTGCAGCGCATCCAGCCAGGCGTCCCACGCCGGCGCCGTGGGAAGGCGATCGGGCGGGTTGGGTTCGCGACCTCGTGCGGTGTTCACGAAGTCGAGCCACACGGCATCGCCGAGGAGGATGAATCGCTCCTCCGGCACCGGGTCAGTCCTCGGCGATCGCGACGGCGTTCCGCCCGCTGCGCTTGGCGCGGTAGAGCGCCGCGTCGGCGGCCGCGAGCACGCTGGTCACGGAGGTGCCAAGCCGCGGGCACTCGGCCAGGCCGAAGCTCGCCGTGCACCGGCCGAACTCGGTGTGCAGCTCCTCGAGTCGCGCCAGCCCGGACTGCACCCGCGATACGAACACCATCGCCTCTTCAGGCTTCGTCATCGGCAGGATGACCAGGAACTCGTCTCCGCCCAGGCGTCCGCACACGTCCAGCGTGCGGCACTCCCGCCGCAGCACCTCCGCCACCTCCACGAGCATGCGGTCGCCGGCAGCGTGACCCATGTCGTCATTGACCTTCTTGAAGTAATCCAGGTCGAGGAGCAGGGCCGTGGTGTTGAGCTGGTGGCGGAGGCTGCGTGAAATCTCGGCCGCGAGCCGCTCTTCCAGCGCCCGCCGGTTGTACAGGCCGGTGAGCTCGTCGGTGGATGCCGCGCTCTGCAGCTGCTCCACCAGCTCGCTGTTCTTGAGCGCGATTGCCGCCGCGAACGAGAGCGTGCCCGCGAGCTCCAGCTCGGCGCGCGCATACGGCTTGTCGCTGATCCGTGGCCCGAGCACCAGCACCGCCATCCGCTCGGAGCCGGCGTCGAGCGGCACGACGAGTTCCGCGCCCGGCCCGACCAGCTGGGCGACGCCGACTTCCTGCGCGCTCAGCGCCGCACTGCCCGCGGGGATCTTGCCGTCGAGCGTGGTGCGTTCGATCGGGGCCGGGCGCCGGCGGTCGTTGAGCGACCGATACACCTTGGGGTGATAGTGCGCACCATCGGGCCGGTACAGGCATGCCCACCAGGCGAAGAACACCTCCGCCATGAAGTCGAGCACCAGCTGTTCGGTTTCCTCGGTGGAGTGCACCGAGCTCAGCAAACGCGCCACCTGGCGCAGGGCGCGAAGCTGGAACCCGGCGTCGTCGAGCGCCGCTTGTCGCTCGATGAGGATGGTGCGCAGTTCGATGACCACGGACAGGGCCATCACGAGCGGCAACGCCACGCCCCGCAGGTCGCCCGCGATGACCGGATCGGCAAAGACGGCCACATCGGTGGCACCGCTCGAGAGCTTGGCGACCTGGACCGCCTGCTCGTAGCCGTCCACCGGACCGACGCGCGGGATCGGCGCCGCAGGGCCGGTGATCACGAACCAGATCCTCTCGGAGAGGAAGCGCTGGACCAGGAAGGTGCGGCAGCGCTCAAACAACTCCCCATCCGTCCGCGCGCTGCGGCAGGCAGCGGCGAAGGCGGACGGGAGGTGCGACAGCAGGGACGTGGATGGCGGGACGGTCATTGCAGGGAAGGTACACCGACACCCCCCTTGGACGGTATCGTGGAACCGGGCTCAGATGCGGGCTGCAGGAATGGACACAACTGCTTGCTGGGTGCCCGGTTACCGGATGGTGATCCGGGCACCCGGCGGGGGGGCGATGCGGCCCCCGAGACGCTGGCCGAAATGGGCCACGACCAGGTCGGTGACACGCGGCGCGGAGGCCGCGGCGGCACAGGGGCCCGCCGCCTCCGGCACCTTGTATCCGTCACCGCCCCGGCACGCGAGATACGCGGGAATACCGAGCCGATAGACCTGGTCGGGATAGATCGAGGTGCCGGCCGGCGTGGTGACGGGGCCCGCGATGCGCGAGCCCGACGGACGGAACCGGTCCACGGTAAACTCGATGCCCGACACTTGCAGGAACCCTCCACTGCCGAGATTCCGGTCCGACACGCCGTTTTCGAGGATCTCCCGGAGCCGCTGCCCCGACACGGGCACCGCGACGACGCGGGTCTCGTCGGCGAAAGGGAACATCGCGGCGATGCTGTAGTACCAGATCGGCCCGGGCGGGATGATCTCGTCGAGCCGTATCGCGCCGCCGTTTATCACGCCGACATCAGTGCCGGTGCCCAGGCGGATGGCGTCGGCCACCAGGTCGCCCAGCACCGTTTCCTGCTGCCGCTGTGGAGCGTCCCGCCCGTCGATCGGCTGCATGACCGTGCCCACGACGTAGTTTGGTCCCTGTCGGACCCGCAGGCTGTCCTGCCAGCGGTCCACCACTGCCTGCACCGAGGTGTCCGGCGGCAGGCTCGGCTTCACGTCCAGCAGCCGTGGTGCCTCCTTCCAGTCCCCCCTGGTGCCCCAGATGGTCATGAACTGCGTGGAGACGGCGTTGGCATCGGCCTTCAGCACGTAGCGCGAGCCGACGGCGACCGAGTGCGCTTCATGCTCGTGCCCGCCCAGGATCAGGTCGAGCTGTCCTTCGCGGTTGAGCAGGGCCACGTCGGCAGCCAGGGTCTGGTGGGTCAGCGCCACGATGATCTCGGCGCCCATCGCGGTGAGGGAATCGAGCGCCTCGCTCGCCGCACTGTCGGGCGACCCGCACTGCACATACTTCGGGTACTGGCCCTGCAGCGTCAGTGCGAAGATCCCGATCTTCTTCCCGAACACGCGCACGGTGTCCCATGGCAGCACGCCGGGAAATCGCCCGCCATCCGACTGCACGCAGTTGGTGGACAGCCACTTGAACGTCGATTCCCCGATGCGCGCGATGAGGGTGTCGCCCGGGATGTCGAACTCGTGGTTGCCGAACGTCGCGTAGTCGAGGCCTGCCGCATTGAGGGCCTGCACCATCTGGGTGCCGTTGTAGTAGCGGCTGAGCAGGCTCGGCCCGAGGAAGTCGCCGGCCAGCACGAACAGCACCGGACCCTCGGACGAGATTCGCTGCTTGAGCGTCGCGAGCCGGGCCAGGCCGCCATTGCCGTCGGAGAGCGTGTCCGCGACGTACACGTCATTGATGGACAGGAATCGCGCCGGGTTGGTGGGGGCCGGTGCCTTGGGCAGGCCGGTGCAGGCAGCCGCGGCCAGCGCGGTGACGACGAGTACCAGGTTTCGCAACGGAGATCCCGGGATGGAGACTGTCAGTCCTCGTGGGCGCGGAGTGCCCGCACCACGTCCGTGCTGAGTCCGCGCAGCTCCTCGAGCATCTCTGGCCGGTGCCAGTCCGACCGGTCCTCGAGCAGTTCGAGCAGCGAGCGATACCACCAGATGGTCTGTTCTGACGAAGCAGACGACACCGTGCGCACATATTCGGCGCCCAGCCTCCGCAGCGCGGTCAGGGTCAGCCCTGCGCTGTGGATCTCGTCGGCCACGCAGATATCCACGGCCCGCGGCTCCGCCACCCCGAGGTGGGCCAGATAGTCGTTCTTCACCGCCCGCCATGGCAGCTCGAAGCCGCGCGCGTCGAAACGGGTCTCGGCCGCATCGCGTGCCACCGCCAGCACCACGGAGCCGAACTTGATGCCGATGTTCTGTTCCATGACCGGGCGACGCTCCGGCATCGTCTCCTCGAGGACGAGGTGCAGGATGCCGGCTACGACGGTCGGCTGGTCGGCACTGTACCGGCTCAGGATCACGGCCAGGTTGCCGGGATGTGCTATGAAGTCGGCGCTTCCGGTCGCCGGGGCACGCGGCACATAGTGCTTCGCCGCGAAGGCGAAGGCGTGATGAATGCGATCGGAGTAACCGTGCATGCGGGCGGCTTGCCGTCCAGTCGGTCGTGCGGGATGATCAGGGAATCCCCAGAAGCTTATGCGTCTGGAGGCTCATCTTCCAGCGGGGATGGGCCAGGCAATAGCGCAAGGCCGCCTCGGTATTGGCTTCGCGGTCGGGCCCGTCCATCGGCTGCAGGTAGAAATGGTCGAAGGCGAGCGACTCAAAACGCTCCGGCATCGCCAGTGGCTGGGGGTACACGAGCTTGAGCTCGTCGCCGGACGTGAGCACCACAGGGGCCGCCGCCTTCGGGCTCACGCAGATCCAGTCGAGACCGGCCGGCGGCGGTCGGGTACCATTCGTTTCCACCCCCACCACGATGCCCCGCCGGTGCAGGGCTTCCACCAACGGCTCGTCGAGCTGCAGCAGTGGCTCCCCACCGGTGCACACCACATACGGCGTGCCGCCGGCACCTGCAGGCCAGGCGGAAAGAACCGCATCGGCCAGGGCGTCTGCCGTCGCGAACTTCCCCCCGCCGGGGCCGTCGGTGCCGACGAAGTCGGTGTCGCAGAACGTGCACGTCGCACCGGCACGGTCTTCCTCGCGCCCGGTCCACAGGTTGCAGCCGGCGAAGCGACAGAACACCGCCGCGCGGCCGGTCTGCGCCCCTTCGCCCTGCAGCGTGTAGAACAACTCCTTGACGGCGTAGCTCATGACAGGAGGGCGTACGGCGCCGGGTCGCGCAGCCCCGCTTCCGCAAATCCCTTGAGGCGGAGAAGGCAGGCGTCGCAGCGGCCGCAGGCCTCACCGCGGGCGTTGGGGTCGTAGCAGGTGCGCGTCAGGGAAAAATCCACGCCCAGTTCCCGGCCCCTCTGGACGATCTGCCCCTTGGTCATCCGGATGAGGGGAGCATGGATCGTGATGGCGCGCCCTTCCGTGCCCATCTTCGTGCCCAACTGCGCCATCGCCTCGAAGGCGCGCAGGAACTCGGGGCGGCAATCGGGATACCCGCTGTAGTCGACGGCATTGGCACCGATGAACAGGTCGCTCGCGTCGAGCGTCTCGCCCCAGCCCAGCGCGAACGACAGGAAGATGGTATTGCGCGCGGGGACGTACGTCACCGGAACCGACGCGTCCATGGCGGCGAGCGATCGGTCCTTCGGCACCGCGCTGCCGGTGGTGAGCGCGGAGCCGCCGAACGCGGCGAGGTCGATGTTCAGGATGACGTGGCGCGCGACGCCCAGCGCCGACGCCACCCGCCGGGCCGCCTCCAGTTCGATCGCGTGGCGCTGGCCATAGCGAAAGCTCAGCGCGTAGAGCTCGAAGCCCGCTTGGCTGGCGATAGCACCGGTGGTGGCGGAGTCCATGCCTCCGGAGAGCAGCAACACGGCACGACGGCTTGTCGTCATGCCGTAATTCTAACGCGCTAGCGGCCGAGCACGTGCCTCAGTGCTCGCTCCAGCTGCACGTGCCGGTAGGGGAAGCGGTACTCCTGCAGCAGTTCGGGCAGGACCCGGGTGCTCGCGAGCAGCGTGGCTTCCGCCATTTCGCCGAAGAGCAGCGTGAGTGCGGCCGCGGGCAGCGGCAGCAGCGCCGGCCGTCCGAGTACCCGTGCCAGTGTGCGGGCCAGCTCGGCGTTGCGTACCGGGGCAGGGGCAACCGCGTTGAACGCGCCCCGCACCCGGGCGTTCGTCGCCGCGAAGTACAGGAGGGCGATGGTGTCGTCGATCGAGCTCCAGCCCATCCACTGCCGTCCGCTGCCGACCGGGCCGCCCACGCCGGCCCGGAAGGGAAGCAGCAGCTTGCCCAGCGCACCGCCGGCTGGGGTCAGGACGATCCCGAACCGTGGGTGGGCCACGCGCACCCCGGCACTCGCGGCCGCGTCGGCTGCGCCCTCCCACGCCCGTACCAGGGAAGGGAAGAATCCGGCGCCGGGTGCTGCCTCGTCTCCCAGGGGCTCCTCGCCCCGGTCGCCGTAGAAGCCGGTGGCCGACGCTGACACGAGAACCGGCGGCCGCTCGGTCGCTCGGGCGATCGTGGATGCCAGCAGCCCGGTGGACCGGATGCGACTGTCGATCAGGAGTTGTTTGCGTGCCGACGTCCACCTGCCGCCGGCCACGTTGGCGCCGGCGAGGTTGATCACGGCGTCGGCGCCCTCGAGGGCCGAAGCGTCGATCGTCCCCCGGTCGGGATCCCAGGCGCGGTCGCCGGGCCCGGGATGGCTGCGCACCAGCCGCGTGACCTGATGGCCGCCGGTAGTGAGGAACGGCACAAGCGCCGAGCCGATCAGGCCGGTGGCACCGCTAACGACGAACCGCCGCGGCCCGATGCCCGCATGCGCCGCGAGGTCGGCGGCAAGCGTGGTGTGCCGGTACAGGAGCATGCGGTCCAGCCTTGCGCGGAGCATCCGCGTCGCGAAGGCCGCGCCGGCGGCCCCCAACGGCGGCACGCAGGTGATGCAGTCGCGGATGACCGTTACCCCCGCCCCGTCCGGGGTCATGTCGTGCTCGTGCATCCAGCGCGCGAACGGCCCGGACACCTGCACGTCCACGAACCGGCGGCCCTGCACTACGTCGCGGTGCACGGCTACCCAGCGCATCGGCACCGGCCCCAGCCTCACCTCGAGCACCACCCGGGCGCCATTCTCGAGGCCGCCCGTGCGCTCGAGTATCCGCACGTCTTCCCACGGGGGTGTGAGCCGCTCGAACGCCCCCGGTCGGGTGTGCCACTGCCACACCTCATCCACCGGGCGCTCGATGCGGGTCGTGCGCTCCACGATCAGTCGGTTGGTCATGGCCCCGATACCCCGCAACGGCCCCATGGGTTTCCGGTGCCACCCGCGCCGGGAATCGGTATCGTGCGACGCCAGGATCGTTTAAGTTTGCGCTTCGTTGGCTGCATGCTCACGCCGCACCAGAGGAGGCGACCATCACCAGCACCGTTGCCGCCCCGGTCTGGACGCCCAGGGACGCCGAGAAGCTCTACAATATG